>NZ_KI912151.1:725536-1074739 GCF_000517105.1 Fischerella sp. PCC 9605
GTAATAATCTAGCCACGGAGAGAGTTTTGTCTATCCAAGCTGGCGGTGTAACTTGAGATGAAGGTGGACAATGATCGGTGGCATGAGAAGCAGGTAGAGAGGATGATTGGGGGTATGTATTCATCGGCTGCGGCATGGTTGGTTGTGCATATGCCGCAGGGGTAGATGTTTGCGTTGGTGCTAAGGGATGAAGCAATTGCTGAATATCCTGCAATACTTCTGTAGCAGATTGATAGCGATCGCGATAATGGTAGCGTAGCATCCTCTGCACAACAGCTACCAGTCTAGGCGACACCTGCGCTTGGTTTGGCCAGATGATTTCTCCGGTTTCGGGATGTTCCTGTAACTGAGTTGGCAATATTCCCGTCAGCGCTTGGATGGCGATCGCCCCAACAGCGTAAATATCACTATTTGGGCGTGGTTTGCCTTGCGCTTGTTCTGCTGGCATATAACCAGGGGTTCCAATCGCAACAGTAGCAGCCATTTGACTGGGAGATGCTGCCAGTTGAGAACGCATTTGTTTAACCGCGCCAAAATCAATTAAAACTAGTTTGCCGTCAGAATCGCGTCTAATTAAATTATCAGGTTTAATATCACGATGAATCACACCGTAGCTGTGAACAAACTCCAAGACACTCAAAACGTCTTGTAACATCTGAATAACTTGGCTTTCCGTCCAAGGTTGACCAACTCGCATTTCTGCACTGAGTGGATGCCCTGCAATCAACTCTTGCACCAAGTAAAATTCTTCATTTTCTTCAAAATAAGCTAACAGACGGGGAATTTGGTTATGGTTGCCCAGTTGTTCGAGAATTTCTGCTTCACTGTTAAATAAGCGTCTGGCAGTTTGTAAATAATAGGGGTCGGAACTCGCAGGCTTAAGCAGCTTGAGAACACATTTAGGGTTGCCTGGGCGGCGGGTGTCTTCGGCGATATAAGTTTCACCAAATCCTCCGGCACTCAGGACTTGGATAACTTTGTAACGACCGTCTAGTAGCTTTCCTAACATGGTGGGGCTGGTGCGAGTATTTTTATTAATCTTGCCACACGATGATAAAACGTTTGCGATCGCAACTGTACCAGTGTAAAAAATAGGGCAAGAGGGGAGATGGGGAAGGGGCCCCCACTTTGTGGGGATAAGGGGCAATGGGAAGATGGGGAGGTGGGGAGAGCCGCTTCGCGGAATTCAAAATTCAAAATTCAAAATTTTTGACTTTTGACTTTTGACTTGTTACGCCACTAACCACCAACAACCAACCACCAACAACCAACTATTGATTATGCTTCAGTTTCAACCTCCAGGCTTTGGACATAAAGTCATTAACACTTCCTTAGGGTCAATGGTTTACTATACCCAAACTACTGCACCCTGGTGCATTGCTGAGACTGAAGATTTACCGCCGCTAATATTCCTTCACTGTTTCGGTGGTGGATCGTCTGCTTATGAATGGTCGAAAGTTTATCCTGCTTTTGCTGCCTCTCATCGCATCCTCGCACCAGATTTAATCGGTTGGGGAGAATCTGCTCATCCGGTGTGGGATTATCAAATTAATGACTATCTCACAACCATAACAGAATTTATCAGACACACTTGTTCCCCGCCTGTGACAGTAGTAGCATCTTCTATAACAGCTGCTTTCACGATCAGGCTGGCTATTGCCCAACCTTTTTTATTCAAAGCGCTGTATTTGGTTTGTCCCTCTGGTTTTGATGATTTTGGGCAAGGTGCTGGACGCAGGCTACCGCTTCAGGTCATCAATACACCACTGTTGGATAATCTAATTTATGCCCTCGGTGCTGAGAATGAAATAGCAGTCAACAACTTTTTGCGAAGTTTTCTGTTTGCCAAACCCGAACGACTTTATCAAGAGATAGTAGAGGCTTATTTATTCTCTGCCCAACAGCCAAATGCCAAGTTTGCAGCGTTGGCATTTTTGCGAGGCGACCTTTATTTTGATTTAAGTTTGTATATTGAACAGCTTGATATTCCCACAGTGATATTTTGGGGCGAGAAAGCACAATTTACCACTGTGAAATTAGGGCAGCGGTTGGCAAAGTTAAATCCAAGGGCAATTCAAGATTTTCATGTGATTGCAGATGCGGGAGTGTTACCACATCTGGAAATGCCAGAGATAGTAATTGGATTGTTGCAACGGTATTTGTAATATCCCCGACTTCTGGTGAAAAGTTAGGTATCTGTCTTTTTAATTTAATTTCTCTAGTTCAGATGTAGTAAAACCTGTTAGTTTAGCTACCTGTTCTACTGACATACCTTGCTGAAGTAGGTTGCGTGCAACTTGTAGCAACCGAGACTCTGCTTGTTCTGCTCGTTTTCGTTCCTGTTCTGCCCGTTGCCGTTCCTGTTCTGCTATTTCTTCAGCCGTTGGCAATAATTCTCCCTCTAGAGTTGCCCAGCGTAACCAAGTTGCTTCCACACCTTGATACTTACCTTGCCAACGCTGCAATGCTAAACCTAATGCCCGGCTCACCAATTGATTACGTTGATTTACGGCTATTGGTTGGTAAATTACGCCATCAGTGGAGAAACCCGCCCAATCATCTGGGTTAAAGGGGTCAAACCAAAAATATTCTGGCACACGCATCTGATTTTGATAAATCAGCTTTTTCTGATTTTTATCTGCGTCAGCGGTACTGTCAGAAAGTAATTCTATAACTACATCCGGTGCTTTGCCTTCTTCCCAGACAACCCAACTTTTGCGTTCTCCCTTGGGAACTCCTAACACAGCAAAAAAATCTGGCCCTTTAAAATCTTTGTTTCGCACCTGGGCTAGGCTGTAGTAAACGAACATATTACCGCCTACATACCCATCTTCTCTTCCTTCCAACCACTGCACCAGAGCATCAATGAGTAAATCCATTTGCAATTTGTGCCGTTGGCTTTCCATGTTTTCGTTGTCATCGTAAGGCAGTTCTGCCTGGGTTGGGGGCAGTGTTACGTAGGGTGCAGTGCAGGTAGTGTCTGTCATGGCTTAGACCCAGTGCTGACATTTTTATATTAATTGATGGCGTTGATGAGATGCGATCGCACTTCCCAAGATCAAATTCAGTGAACATAAGAAGGGCGATCGCGCTTTTTTAACCATCGATGATACTACGCAGATTGGGGTTTCTCAGTGGGTGTTTCCTCCGGAACACCTTTTAAGCGACTCACCGTGCTTCTGCGGATGCGATCACTCTTGCGAACACCACCAGCCATTTCATATTCGCAGCTGTCCTTGCCATACTTACAAGCCACTCCAATCAACATCCTCTCAGAGATTTCACCCAAGGTTTTCTCCAGTTCGTCAATCTCGTTTTTGGAAGAATCAATCATCGAGAGAGCAGTGTTGTAAGCAACTAATTTGGTACGTAACTGCTCAATTACTTGTGTCATAATTTGCAAGTTGCAAGCATCCCCAAAAGTCATGTTTGGATCAATTGCCTTCAGCCCAGCGGATCTTAATTCAGCATTTTTGAGAATACGAGATGTGCGTTTTGGACGGGACATAGGTATACTTCTTTAAAATTGTTCTAAAGCTAGCTTGCCTTACTGAAGCTGAATTATGGCTCAGGATAATTCGCAAATATTTGTATTTTTTATAACAAGTTTTTTATATAATTAGAGTAATTTCTCTGATAGTGCCGTTGATACTTAGTTGATTTTGCGATCGCTTCAACGTTAGTGACCACAGTCTTGATGTTTCTTATGAAAGTTGTGATGTTAATAAAGAAAGTCGCGATGTTTTGAACAAACATCATGATGTTATCTATGAATATCGTGATGTTAATAAGAAAAATCACGATGGTTTGAACAAACATCATGATGTTATCTATGAATGGGTTGCTGTTTGTGATAAATGCTGATTTTGGAAATGCGATCGCTAATCAGTTAACAGTTAACAGCGATCAAGATAACTGGCAACTGATAACTGTATCCCTGTCAAGGTGGGTAAAACCTGCTTTCATGGGCTGATTTTTGGCGATTCGACTTGGTGTCTTGGTGTCTTGGTGGTTAATAATGAACCACAAAGACACTAAGACACAAAGAAAACTATGCTTTAAAGGTTACACCTTGACTAGGCTACTGATAACTGAATCACCGCCACCATCTTGCCACATACCCAATAGCGCCAGCAACTTCTGCTATTGAAAATGTCTTGAATCAGCCAAATGAAAAATTATCATTAGCAGATTTTCACAATATAAATTTATTTAACTCTAATCTAGTTCCACAAATAAAAGCTGTGGAATATCATCTCCTGCAAGGTAACTTACGGGATGTTTGGCTGATTAGTAGCGAAAGTAAGAAGAATGTTAAAGGCAGCGAAGATACAGCCAATATTTTAGAACAATATTTGCGCTTTCAGTATGGTCAAAGACTCGATATTCACTCCCAAAAATTTATAGTGAAAGATTGGGATTACGCGACAATTTGGTAATTAGGAGAAGAAATATTTCGACAATCTGGCTACAAAGATGAAGTGATAGTTGCTGACATTACTGGCGGCACAAAAATGATGAGTGTGGCGCTGGCTATGGCTTGTATTCCGCCAAGACGACGGATGCAATACATGGATTCGCAACGAGACTGGCAGGGGAACCCGTTACCCACGGGGGAAATGAAGCCTGTAGTTATTGATATTGACCCGATTTTGTATCCGTTGCTTCAGGATGTTGGGGAATGAAGCTGTATCGTTTGAACTCGAATTAACAATCAAGCAGATTGTGGTTGCGAAGTTTGATATGTTTGCAAATATTCAATCATCAGCAAGCGCAAATAATCCAGCATCCGAATATAGGCTTTCATTTGCTTGTAGTCGCGATCGCTAGTAAAGTAAAATTCAGCAACTACTGGCACATCAAAGACTCGCATACTTTGCAAGCGCTCAATAGCCTGCTGTTCATTTTCAATCCAACCGCGTGCTTGAATTTGACAAGCGTAACCTCGGATATCCACCGTTAACAGTTCAATTTCCTCTAAAATAGAAAATTCTTCCTCCCCAGGAGGATATAGAGTAGCAATTTCTTTGCGCTCTTGCTTGGTATTTTGATAATCTCCTGTTAACTGCTCTAATAATTGAGAAATATAATTTCTTTTAATTTCAGGATTTTGAGTATCAAGAGTTGCTTTAGTCATCGTTTACCCCATAGGTAACTATTTTTTCAATGCCAAATTTATCGGGTCGTACAATTAGATATTCATTTCCCTTACGATAAACTGCTGAACCATCCTGACGATATCCAACTTTAGGAATTCTTACCGCTCTTTTTTTATTAAAATTATGAGCTTTGCGTAGATATTTCAGGGAGTCGATTTCTTTTCTATTAGCATGGTCTAGAATACTCTGAGCCACATTGATATAGGTAGAAGCATCCCACTCAGCCATATACTGCCGTATTTCAGTAACTTCCGCCTCAGTGTATCCTTCACATAGTTGGGCTAAAAATGGGTCTGGCGATGGTTCATCGTACACTATGTTTTTACTCCTGCTAGTTCATTGGGCTACTAGACTTTTTTACCAATTTTCTTGTCATGCACGTTTCATTACCACTTCCCGTTAAGGGACGAAAACGAAATTAACTCCTTGTTGTCAACATTCTTTATAAACCTCAGTACTTTTCGGTAGCAAAAACTTTATCTGCTGGTATAATCATGCCTAATTATTTACTAATAGGTAGATTTGGAAGACCCCAATTCTACCCATAAGCTATAATTACACGCAGTTCAGCACAACCACCGTGAAGTGTAATGACTGACTCAAAAGCTACCGACGCCTCATTGCAAGTTGCTCAACAAGCTGTGTGGGTTTTAGCACAATTAGCTAATGTACAATTACCTAGTGAATGTAAGTACCCAGAAGATTCAGAAGCAATTAAGCAAGCAAAGCGTATCTTGTGGTCTAACAATCAAGACATCCTGTGGTCTAAAGAAAAAACGGTCAATTTGACTCCCCTGCGCCTATTGTTTGACCAAGTGCAACTATTGCACGGTCAACATAAACAACATTACTGGGAAGCTACCTACATTAAAGGAATAAACCCGCAGATTCCCTATCCACGAGAAGGAAAACCACCACAAAGAGATATTGAATTTCTTAAAAAACGCATCAAACGGGTTCTGAGTTTAGAGAAACTTAACAGAGAAACTTGGAAAAATCTATCGCTGCTTACTCTAATTCTAGAGAAATTCGGTTCTTACATTAGCTTCAATAATTCAGATATTGCCCTAATTGATATGGTAAGGGCAACTGGTGCTGTAGCAGCAGCCCTAGCAAAAAACCCTAATGCTGAAAAACTTAGATTAATTGCTGGTGATTTATCAGGTATCCAAAAATTTATCTATACAATAACTTCTGCTGGTGCGCTTAAATCTCTGCGTGCGAGAAGCTTTTACTTAGAATTAGTCACAGAAGAAGTCGTTCAACAACTGTTGCAAAAACTAGAATTACCACGTACCAATGTGATTTATGCTGGCGGCGGTAACTTATATCTGCTCGCACCTACAAATGAGACAGAAGATAAACTGAAAGAAGTAAGCCAGAAATTAAATAAGTGGTTAGCAGATGATTTTCAGGGTAAAGTCTTTCTAGCCTTGGCTCATGTAGATTTTAATATTAGAGATATCGCGACTAAAGAATTTGCAAAGCACTGGTCAGAAGTAACGCAGAAACTATCAGAACAAAAATCGCGGAAATTTACAGACCAAATTGTAGATTTTCTCAAACCCCGTGATAGTCATACACCGTGTAGTGTTTGTCATCGAGATGATTTAGAGCCAGAAAAATTACAACCATTAAGTGATGAGATTTCAGTAGAAGCTTGTCCTACTTGTCGTAGGATGTTTGAGTTAGGTGGCAAACTTTTAAAAGTCAAGGCAGTTGTGCGATCGCAAAAGCGAGAGCGTATTCCAGGAACAACACCGATCAAGCTAAATCTTGAACCTGAACCTGTTTATTATCATATCTTTCAAGGTAAAAAAAAGTCCCAACTAATTGAAAATTTAAAACATATTCCTGACACAGAAACTGTTTATCTAGTCAATGACTGGATGATATACGACTATTCTCGCGCTACCAATACTATCCCATTGCTAGTGGGTAATTACGCTCAAAAAAGCGAAGAAGAAGAAGGCTCACTTATCAGAGCAGGTGAAATGGCTGCTAAAACAAAAGGTATTGACAGAGTTGGCTATTTACGGATGGATGTAGACAGGCTAGGACAAATTTTTGCACGGGGATTGGGTGATAATCAAACTTTGCCAAAACTTGCTGGACTGTCTCGCCAAATGAGTTACTTCTTCAAAGTATATCTCAACAGCTTGGCAGAAAATCGTCAGGAGAATTTCCTAAAACAGCGACGGATAGTAAAGGTTTTAGAAAACACTAAAAGTCTTAGTTCAGATGAGCGTAAAAATTTACTTTTCATTTATGCTGGAGGCGATGATTTATTTATCAGCGGTGCATGGAATGAGATTATAGAATTTGCCTTTGACGTTTATCAGTGCTTCCGCGCTTATACCGGAAATAATCCAGATATTACCCTATCTGGAGGAATCACTATTGATGATCCTAAATTCCCTCTGTATCAAGCTGCTGATGAATCAGGTGCAGCGGAAGAGGAAGCAAAAGGAAAGGGTAGGGATAGGTTGAGTTTATTTGGTCAAGTATTTAAGTGGGATGAATGGTTAGGAATAGATGATATCAGCCTTATTGATTTTGATATTAAACAATATCTACATCAAGAATCCAAGCCAAAGCTATTGGGTATTTTGCCATTTGTCGAAAGATTAGAGCGGCAAGATATTGGCGTCAATTATTCTCGTAACTTTGTGCGGAACCTACTAATCACTGCACAAATGCAAGAGCAGGCACTCAAAAAATTTGAAGATAGTAAATCGAAGGAAGCTTTAGGTACTCGCTACTATTTGCATCTGCCCAAAATAGCCTATACTCTAGCGAGATTACCCAACCGGGTACTAGATGATAGTGATTTTCGCACTTCCCTAAAAAGTCCATATAACGCGCCTTACTTTCGGGCGATCGCAACTTGGATTGAACTTTTAAACCGCTCATAATTATATGTCAGAAGCAATTAAACCAAAACTACCTTCTTCACCTGGAAATCCTAAACAACCCAGTCATCAAACCAATGTAGGTAAAACACAGAATATTGTTGAGGAAATTGTAAAAACTATTGATGGCTTGAAAGATGGATTGCAAAAATATCCCATCCGAGACTTAGTTAATCATGCCGCAGAATTTGGCCCTTATCTCAAGCAGCAAAGATTAGAAACTAACCAAGTCCGCAAGTTCTTAGATGCTGTCAATCGCTTAAAAGCAGACTTAGCGGAAAAAGGTGATTTTTCTGAAATAGAAACAGAAGTAGTTTTGCTCAAACCAAAATTGGCATATGCCGCAGCTAGACAGAGAGCAGCAAAACCATTAGGCGAGGTTATGTCAGCTGCCATTGATAAAGTTCACAGCAAAGAAGATTTTGAGCGCCTAGTTCAATTAATTGAATCAATAATTGCTTATCACAAAGCTGAAGGTGGAAAGTAATCATGCCAGTATCATACGCACAAAAACCCCTAATTGGTAAATTAACCCTCACCAGTCAGCTTTCTGCTGAAACTGGATTGCACATTGGCGGTGGTGGCGAAAATTTAGATATCGGTGGACTCGATAAACCTGTAATTCGCGATCCTCTAACAAAATATCCTTACCTACCTGGTTCATCAATCAAAGGTAAACTGCGCTCCATTTTGGAAAGGTTATTAAATAAACCGCTAAATCGCACAGGAGGAAGCGGTACTTGGCGCTATGAAAGTGATGATTTGGCAGATGGGTTTACTGAAGTTGAACGAGAACGATTTATTGCCTATGAAGGTGCGCGTACCTGTCAAATCAGTCGTCTATTTGGTTCTACTGGTGGTTCTGGCTTTTGGATGCCAATTGAGATAGCAACAGAAGAAGGATTATTAGAAAATAATAGTCCTACTCAGACAATCCAAAATCAGAATTGTGTCAGAATTAATCGCGGTCGTAACGCTCCAGCTCGCCTGATTATCCGAGATTGCCATTTACTAACCGAATCAGCAGAAAAGCTGAAACAAGTTGACACTGGTTTATACATGACCGAGTGGAAATTTGAAAACGGTATTGACAGAGTGACAGCAGCGGCGAACCCCAGACAGTTAGAACGTGTGCCAGCCGGATCTAAATTCCAGTTTGAATTAGTTTATACCGTAGAAGATGCCGACCAAGCCATAGAAGACTTGCAAAATATTGCGATCGCTCTTGCCATTCTCGAAGATGATGCACTTGGCGGACATGGTTCTAGAGGTTACGGCAAAGTCAGATTCCAAAACTTCGAGTTTTCCTATCGCAGCTTAGCGCAATATCGTCAGATTACCAGCACTCCTGCGGGAACATCGAGTTTACAGCCATTGTCAGCGATCGCCACCACACAAGCACTCTTAGAGAACTTTGGAAGCTTACGCGAGTACATCGAACAGCGGTTGCTGCCAGGAAATGAATCATGAGCGTTTGGAAATTAGTTAAACTCAACTTTGGACGCAGTCCTGCTCACTTTGGAGAAGTGGGAATTGGGATTGAAGAAACGAGCGATCGCGTCCGTTCCGATGCTTTATTTAGTGCGTGGGTTAGTATTTATGCACGGTTGTTCGGTAAAAATGCAGTTGAGGAATTATTGCAGATATTTCCTTCAAGAGAGCGATCGCAACTAATACCGCCTTTCCGTATCAGTTCCACATTTATTTACCGAGAAGATAAGGAACGCACAATTTACTATCTTCCCCGTCCCCTCAAGTTTCCCATCAACTATCCTGATGAAGACCTAGAGTTTTTCAAAACTTACAAAAAACTCAATTACTTGCCTTTAGAAGTATGGCAAAGATGGTATCAGGGAGAAGGATTTAGAGATAGTGATGCTCAAGAATTAATTGCTGAAACCAAAGGTAAATCTTATGGGCATCTGCGTCAAGCAGGAACCTTTGACTACAAAAAAGCCTTTGCAATTGAGCAATTTCCGAAAATAGCAGTAGACCGAATTACCAGAACCACAAACCTTTATCACACTGGCTTTGTACAATTTCAGTGGGAACAAAATGGTCATGGACTTAAAAGTATATCCGGCTTGTACTTTCTGCTGCAATTATCTCCAGAAGGCGAGAAATTAGCAGATAAATTACAAGCTGCTTTACATCTTTTAGGAGAAGAAGGAATAGGGGGAGAACGTTCTAGCGGTGCAGGACGATTTCAAGTTGAATGGTTAGAATTACCAGAAACTTGGCATAAAGTAGTAAATTTTGCTGCTGAAACTCACCACACCTTAATGAGTTTATTTTGGGAATCACCCTTACCAGATGGCTTCTTAGATAACGCCAGCTATGAAATTCAAGAACGTGGGGGTTGGATAGCTGAAAATCAGCTGCGTCGCCAGATGGTGCGAATGTTCAGCGAAGGTTCTGTTTTTCGATCGGCACCACAGGGAAAACTAGTAGATGTTACACCCCAAGGCTTCAATAAACATCGCATTTACCGTAGTGGTATTAGTTTAAGTTTGCCAATAAAAGTAAAACTCTAGGATAAATAATATCATGGTGGTTTCTATTGAATCTGCACTGAATAAACCGGAAGTTTATGAGTCTAGAAGGATACAGTTGACCAGTCCTCTCTTACACATTGGTTCATCTGTATCTAGATTAAATCCCTTTGAATATGTGCAGACAGCAAAAAAAGTCTACCTTCCCAACCAAGAAATATTAGCAAAAGCTTTACAGCAACAAGGAGGAAGATTTTTAAATGACTACATCCAAGCTATAGAAGAACAACAGGATATCAGCAGACTACTACAACAAGCCTTTGGGAAAGAGTGGTGGGATACTCAAGACGTAGATGGAAATCCAATTTTTCCTAAGATTGCTATTAGTCAAAAGTTGACAGAAGAAAGAATTACAGACTTACGTCCGATGATTCGCAATGGAATGGGATATTTATTTATCCCTGGTTCCTCGATTAAAGGAGCAATTAGAACTGCGATCGCCTATCATTTACTTAAATACCCAGAACGCTATAAAATTCCCTCAGCCAATCGGGTAAGCGAGATTGAGAAAACTCTCAGACAAAGGTTAGGAGAACTTAGCAACAAAAACACGCAAAAGTTTGTTGATGATGATTTGTTTATGGAAAGTCTGTTTTCAGACTTTTCTCTCATTTATCAAGGAAAAGCTTTCTTTGGAAGAAGTCAAAATACAGACTTTTTGCGCTGTTTGAAAGTTAGTGACTCAGAATCGTTAGTTGAAAGTAAATTTATAACTAAGAAAGGTCAACCAATACCCATTAATTTACCTGTTGTCGCTGAGGTAATAGTTTCTAGCAGGTTTCCTGATTATATAGCTAAATATAAAGCGTCTATTTACGCTGAGATGGTGCGGAATGTCCAAACAGAATTTACCCTCACCTTAGATACAGAAATGCTTTCATGGTTTAAGCACAAGCAAGGAATGAAAATACCATTTACCAATCTTGATGAACTTTTGCAAATATGTCAGGAGTTTACCCAAGAACAATGGGATTATGAACACGATTATTGGCAAGAAATAGAAAATAATCCTAGAGCAGCAGGCAAGAATTTAGATTTTAATCATATCCGTGAATTTTACTAAGCAGAAAAATGTCCCTATGTACTGCGGCTGGGTTGGGGTAGCGGGATGACGGGAACCACAATTGGTTTGTGTTTTGACGACGAACTCAGAGCAGAATTACGCGATATTTGCGGTATCAAAGCGCCTGGTTTTGAAGCACCAAAATCTAGGCGAACAGTGATGAATCTGAACGGTGAAATCAAATTTGTACCGGGATGGGTTAAATTTAAGACTCTATCAAACTAATGCTAATTCGTTCTACCTGGACATTAAGCGTATCCGAACCCACAGTTTTACCTCGTTCTTATAATTTGGAACTGGTAAAGCAACTGCATCAACTGCTAGGTTTAGAAATAGGAGGCAAGGCGATTCCTTCTGTTTCTTACTCAGGAATTGTAGGTTTATACTCAATTTCAAAAGATTTTTTTACCTTTCATCCAGAAGAGTTTTACCAATTATCTTTATGTGGATTACAGGAATTTGTAACCAAAAAAATTTCTCGTTTGAATTTAACACAATCTCTAGAATTTCTCGGCGCAAAATTTAACGTCATTAACCGTGAAGACGAAATTAGCAGCTACGAAGAACTGTACACAACTTTAGTAGCGAATGAGCCGGAAACAGTAAGACGATTTGATTTGCAATTTATCACACCTACAGCCTTTGCTCAAAGCACTACAAGTTTACCTATTCCTGTACCTGCGTTGATGTTTCGCAGTTGGTTAGAACGCTGGAATCATTTTGCGCCTGTTTATTTAGGAGGTGATGAATTAATTGCTTATATGAGTAATGCTGTGATGCTCAAGCATCACAAAATTAAAACGCGCAGTTGGCATTTACACAGGGGTTATGTAAATGGATTTGTGGGTGATGTGACGCTGCAAATTCTCAACCGTGCTGACTCATTGTTGGCAAATGTGGCAAATTTGTTAGTTGAATATGCACGGTTTGCTGGTACTGGAATGAAAACTCGGTTGGGGATGGGTCAAACACAACTTATTCCGCAAATTGAACATCAGTAAATTGTAAAGATTAAATTGATATGCGAACGATCATTACATTTCTAAATGATAAAGGGTTAAAGCCAGGGACAGTTTATACCTGGCAAGGTAAAGATTATGAAGGCGGTGTTTTCAGTCTCGCACTGCGACAGTTTGTGGAACATGACCGGATGCTGGTATGTAACACACCCGAAGCTGAAGAGAAGACATGGCCTGCTTTACTAGCTTTAAATGATTCTCGGATTGAACCTATTTCTATTCCTAAAGGTGAAACAAATGCCGAAATGTGGGAAATTTTTAACACAATTACGGCCCAAGTTAGTCTCGGTGAGACTGTGATATTTGATATCACCCACGGATTGCGATCGCTGCCATTTTTAGTATTTCTGTTTGCAGCATATCTCAAATCAGCCAAAGCCGTTAATATTGAAGCCATTTACTATGGTGCTTTTGAATTAGGTAAACCAGCACCAGTAATTGACTTATCAGAATTTGTTGGAATACTAGATTGGCTAACAGCTACGAATCGATTTATCGAAACTGGAGATGGACAAGTGCTAGCTAACTTGCTCAAAAAAGGGATGCCAGCCGGCATACAATTACGTGATGATTTGGCAGCAAGGACACTTAGAGACAATCTCAAGTCGGCAGCTGAAGCAATTGAGTCAATCTCTCTGGCATTGCGCCTTACCCAACCAATTGAAACTATGGAGCAGGCAACCAAGTTGGAAGCAGCTTTAGAAAAAGCCGCCCCCAGCATTGCTCAACGAGCGCAGCCATTCGCTATTCTGGCTGAGCAGGTAGCGCAAGAATATGGGCAGTTTGCGCTGGAAAAACCGAGTCAGACAACGCAATTAGCTGATAACCTCTGGTTACAGTTGCGGATGATCGCATGGTATGTTGAGCAACAACAAGTTGTACAGGCTGTGACGCTGGCGCGTGAATGGATAGTTTCTGTACTAACCCTAAAATTTGAAGAACCAATGTTCGATAATAAAAATGGGCGTGATTGTGTAGAAGCCACATTAAACAACGCAGTGCGGCGAAGATACAACCCGCAGTCAATTAAACCTAGTCGATGCGATGAACTATTTGAATCTTTGTCAAACAAAGATGATTTAGCTAATCTTTGGGACAAGATAACCAAATTGCGAAATGATATTGCCCATTGTGGAATGAATCTTTCACCTAAAAAATCAACTCAACTCAAAAAAGATTTTGAGAAAATTTATCCTCAATTGCCAGAGTTAGCCCAGCTACTATTACCACCGCAAGGGACAGTTGTGTAATTCTCCTCAAATACTTTCAAAAATCAAGATTTTGTAAGATATTCATGCCCAAAATTCTCTTTGTCACCGTCGGTGGTTCCTTCCAACCCATTGTCACTTCAATTCGCACTCTCCAACCTGATAGAGTCATCTTCATCGCATCCGATGGTAACAAAGGTAGTAAGTCACAAGTAATTGGCGAAGGAACCCCTTGTGAAGTGCGACGCGGAACCGAAGTTATCGAAAGATTACCGAATATTCCCATACAGGTGGGGTTAGGAGGACGCTTTCAACCAGAAACGGATTTGATTGTTGTCCAAAACCCTGACGATTTATCAGAATGCTATCTCAAAACCTACCAGCGCATTCGTCAGTTACAAAAAGGATCGCCAGGTTGTGAAATTCTTGCTGACTACACTAGCGGGACAAAAACTCTATCTGCTGCTTTGGTGTTGGCGGCGGTTGACTGCGGAATTCCTGTGTATCTCACCATCGCTGCTACTCGGGAAAACTTGGTAAAGGTGGAACAAGGAGAGGTAACGCAACTAATAGACACCAGTTTTAGAAATCATATGAAACTACCCTGACTTCAAAGCCCGCCGTGCCAATTTTACATAGGTTTTCACCGTTTCATAAGGCATTTCCAAATCTAGTGCGATCGCCTGCAACGACTCTCCCATTTCTCGCCGCGCTAAAATAGTCGCCCATTTTGATGCTATCTCCACCGCCCGTTCTCCCCCGGTGCGTTTGCGCTGTGCTTTGAAGATTTCTGTTAGTTCCTCAATTCTTTTTGCTAGCAAACTCTGCACATCTGGAACTTCTGGCGCTGCTTGCAACGACCAACCCAACCGCGTTTGTCCCAACCCAAAGGTAGTTTTATGACCAGTACCGCAGTAGGGTGCGAGTTTCCCCAAGGCATAAAATAACTGGTGAAATTCTGGTTGCTTGGACGCTTCTTTAGTCAAACCAAATTCAATCGCACCTGTAAATCCTGTTACTGCTCCTTTCTTACCTGCTAGTACTTTTGCCGAGGTGAGTTGATGGCGATTAATCAACACGCTATCATCCACCCAAGCGAGAAATGCTTCCTGGTCAACCGACATTCCTGAAAAATCATTCCAGCGGCGTAGGTAGCTGTGAAACACATTTGTTGGCATTGGCAGGGGTAAGTGATGACCTTTGCGGCGAAAGCTGGTAGGACTCAAAAATCTGAGAGCAATAGTCTCTCCATGCTCAGAATTGAGGAGTTGAATATAAGTTGTCGGAGAGTGAGCAATTTTACAAGAGTGAATCCGCAAGGGTGCATTTCGCAAGTTAATTTCTTTAGGGAGGTTTTGCACCCACTGCGCCAACCATTCTACTACCCGACTCGACAATGCTGTGACATACCAGTGGTAAGTGTTGCTGGCAGAAAGTTGTAATTGCTTACCACTGCTGACTAGTTCTCCATCTAATGCAGAGATAGTGAAGGGTTTCTCTGACTCGCCATCATGCAGGTAAGCAGAAAGTTCAGGATCTACAGAACGTACTTGGTTGAGAAACCAAGCGTGGAGTCCAATGGTGTACTGAGGGTACACAGAAACATTTGCTTCTGGTACTAACTCAAATACTAATCCGACTAGTTCTGTGTCAGGCGACCAAGTGAGGTTGGCTTGATGAAAATTTGCTTTTTTTGGGGAACGTTGAGCCATTAGAACCTATGTTTTGCCTCTTCCTAACTTCATGGGGTACTGAGAAGCAATGTGTTCTGTATTGTATCTTGATTCGGCGCTTTAGTCCCCTTGCGGGGATTTAGTTGATTATGAAAACTATGACAAAAATCAGATTTTAGAAAAATTGTGGGACGGGCGTCTCGCCCGTATACCTCTTGTGGGGTGGGCATCCTGCCCGCCCCACAAGAGGTATATTTCACCAATTTATACGCCCCTTATTGCTGTTGCATAGCCACATTGTTCAATTTGGCGCGCAGATCTGTCCAATGAACGCCATCTAGGCTGGGTAGGACAATGTGAGCTGCTCCGACTCGCGATGCTGGTCCAAGTCCCACTGTCCACATCCCACCAGCTAAAGCAGCTTCAACACCTGCTTCTGCATCTTCTACAACTACGCATTGGGCTGGTTCGAGTCCTAGTTGGTTAGCAGCATACAAAAATAGGTCAGGAGCAGGCTTGGGCTTTTGGACACTGTAACCGTCAGCGATCGCATCTATACGGTTAGCAATACCCAGTTTCTCGACAACGGGACGAGCATTTTTGCTGGCAGAGCCAAGGGCTATCTTAATTCCAGCTTGCTTTAATTCATCAAGCAAGGTAATTACACCAGGTAACAAATCCTCTGGCGAGATATTTTGGATGGATTCCACATAGTAACGGTTCTTGCGATCCATCATCTCTTGAATTTGTTCTTCTGTATACTGTTTTTCCCCAAGGATATACATAAGTGAGTCTCGACGAGATACACCCCGCAATGCTTCGTTAGCTTGACGATTAAAAGGCAAACCTTCTTCATCTGCTAGTCTCTGCCAAGCTAGATAATGATATTCTGCTGTATCAGTTAATACTCCATCCAAGTCGAAGATGAATCCTCGGATGTCGGGAGAAGGGGCGAGGGGGGTAACTTCCACTTTTTGTTGTATCTCCTTCGCTGAGCGTAAATCAAATTCGTGCCATTTGCCGCGCCAGAAAAACTTGAATTTCAGGCGCGTCCATCCAGGAGGTAAGTGGGGATGGGCTACGGGTTCATTATCCCCTATTTGTATGCCACCAAAACCTAAAACCACAGCTTGCCAGACGCCACCAGCACTAGCGCCATGAATCCCTTCATGAGCGTTATTCCGGACATCTTCCAGATCAACTAATGCCGCTTGCATAAATCTTTCGTAGGCTTCTGCTGTGTTGCCTAAGTCCGAGGCTAAGATGCCGTGAATTGCCGGGCCAAGGGAGGAACCATAACTAATGTCAGTGCGAGGTGCGTAGTAGTCCCAGTTTTTCTGCAAGGCTTCTGGGCTGTAGGGAGGTTCCTGTGATTGCCGCATCAAGTACAAAAGCATTAACACATCTGGTTGCTTAAGTACCTGTCGCTTGTTGCCTTCCTCAATACCCAGGATGGCTTGCATTGACTTGGTGCGTGGCTCGTAGTCCTCTAAGTTTATATCTTGCAATTGGAAAAATCCCTCGAACTGTTCGATGAGTCCGGTTGACTCGTCGTAGGGAATCCAGATATTGGTGATAATATCACTCCAACGCGATCGCCGTCCTGGAGTCAAATGCAGTTTCTCTTCCAGTTCAGTTGCTTTGTCAGGAAAATTGTTGCGAAGCCACTCATAGACTTTCAGCGCTTTTTCCAGATGCCATTGCACCATCCGGTTGGTGAAGGCGTTGTTGTTGACAAATTCGTGGTATTCATCTGCACCAATCACCCCACGAATTTCATACCGTTCTTGGTTGTTGTCGTACTCTACCCGGCTACCCCAGAATACTGCGGTATCGAGAATAATCTCTGCGCCATAGTCTCGCATCCACTCGTCGTCATCGGTGGCTTGCCAGTAGTACCATACAGCGTAAGCAATATCAGCGCTGATGTGGATTTCGCGATCGCGACACCAAATCCGGATGTCGTCACCGTAAAAATCGTTAGGGGGCAACCACCGGGGTGTCACTTCATCACCAGTATCAGCACTTTCCCAAGCATACATTGCCCCTTTATACCCGTAATGTACTGCCTTGCGTCGCGCTCCTGGGAGAGTATGGTAGCGATAAGTCAGTAAGTTACGTGCTAGCTTGGGTTGGGTATAGATAAAAAAGGGCAGTATAAAAATTTCTGTATCCCAAAATATATGACCGCGATAGCCAAATCCAGAAAGTGTTTTCGCTGGGATACTCACTTTGTCATTGTTATCCGGGGCTGCAATCAGCAACTGAAACAGGTTGTAGCGGACAGCTAGCTGGGCTGTGACATCCCCTTCAATCACAATGTCGCTGTTTTGCCAAATTTTATCCCATGCTTGGGCGTGAGCATCAAACAGGATTGAGTAGTCAGGCAATTGTGCGAGTTTTTCACAAGCCGCTGCAACTGGGTTATCAACTTCCTGTGAAGTAAAAACTGTAACTAGCTTATCTACCGTTACGGTTTGTCCTGGGGAAGCGAGGAAGGACGCGGTTAAGGTAGGATAACCTGGTGGGTTGGTGGCTTGTAGCGAAGCCTCTGTGCCAGAGACTTTGATTTTAGTTGCTATACCTAGTTGAATGCGGGAGGAACGAGTGCAGAGGTTCAGCCAAACTCCTTGTTCGATCTTGCTCTGATCCAGCAATTCCCAGTGGTTGAAACCCTGGTTTTCAGGATAACCGTTGATACTGGCTTGGATTTCGATCGCGCTTTCACTATCAACTGGTGTTAACTGACAGCGCAGTCCCAGAACGTGTTCGTCTGCTTGACTGACAAAGCGTTCAAAGTGGATGTCAACTGTCTTTCCATTTGGACTGCGCCAACGCACGCGGCGGCTGAGAACACCCTGGCGCAAATTTAACTGCCGTTCATAGCTTAAAACCTCACCCCGCTCAAAGCGGAAGCGATCGCCATCTACAATCACAACAAATGGCAACCAATCTGGGCAGTTGGCAAGTTCGGTGTAGACGATCGGAACTTCATCGTAAACACCGTGGATAAAGGTTGCTGGTAACGCACGAGAAAAGCCTTCCTCAAAGCTGCCCCGTGTTCCCAGATAACCATTGCCGATTGTAAAAACTGTTTCTCGAGAGCGAAACCGGTCGGGGTCAAACTGGGTTTCCCTCACAGTCCAGTCTGTATAAGTTAGATGTTGAGAGCTTCCTGTTTTATCCATCGTCACTACTGTTGCTTGGGAGAGATTGAGGGCAGAATTTTGGTTAGTTAGTGGATAGTAGATAGTGGTTAGTAGGGGCGCTGTTACGTTCGCCCGTACAGTAGTTAATGGAAAAACTACTAACTACTAACTACTAACTACTAACCACTAACCATTTACCTCTGCATATGCTGTTCTAGGATTTTTTCCGCTCTGGGTTTAAAAACCAGATGGTATAAAGTTTCCACGTAGCGAAGTAGAGGTTCTTGGTTTTCCTGGGTGACAAAGTCCCAGAATCTATAAATTTTAGAGAGCAATAACAACTGTTTAGTGTGCAGTTGCCAATTATACTTGTTATGGACTCGCTGAATCATCCGCTTGGAAATTTCTTGCCAGTGTTCGGGATTAGTATCACAGTGGTCAATAAAATCCAATATTTTCTTTGTTGTTCCTTCTAAGTCCGTCGGGTTGATATGAAATCCATTCTCTTCACCTTCAATACCCTCGATTAATTCCGCCGAACCGCCAAATTCAGTGGCAAATGTTGGCAACCCACAACTCATGGCTTCGAGAATGGTTCGTCCGAAGGCTTCAAAGCGGGCAAAATGGACACAAAGACCCTGACGATCTGCAATTACTCTATACACTTCACCTAGATCCATTTTCGGAAGCCGCATTCCTACCCAGCGGATCTTACCGTGGAGATTGTACTGATTAATAATGTTGTGGATTCTTTGGATTTCTTCTGCTTCTTCTGGCTTTGTAGCTTCGGCTTCATGCAGCTTGTTGGTAACAAAGATTAAGTTACAATGCTGTTGCAATGCCTGACTTTGACCAAAGCATTCTGCTAAACCAGAGAGATTCTTCACCGGGGTCATATGAGCAACTGCACAAATTGGTCGCTTGTTGGGGTCATCTAAATGACCAAGAATTTGTGGGTCTTCACGGCTAAACAGTAGATCGTTAATTGTAGTGCGGAGGCTCTCGTCGCGATTTTCTATTTGGTTGTAGGGGAAAAAGATATTTTCGTCTACCCCTGGTGGCACTAGGTTGAATTTGGGACTAAACAGATTAATCCCATCAACAACATGATATAGCTGGGGCATCGTAAAGTTTTTATACGACTCGTACTGACCTAAACTATCGGGTGTGCCAACAATTTCGTGGTAGGACGAGGTAATGATAAAATCAGCTGCGTTCATGTTGATCAGATCGGCAGTAAATTGCGCCGAAAAGTGATACTGCTCCTCCAATTCTTGCCAGTAGAGGTTACTGAATAAATATTTAGGCTTTTCCAAAGAGTGGGCAATATTGCATAGAGTTACATTTAGCCGCTGGGTGAGAAGAAAGGCAACGAGATTGCCATCACTGTAGTTGCCAATAATTAAATCTGGACGTCCTCCTAGTTGTGTCAAAAGTTCTTGTTCAGCATCAATGGCAAATGCTTCCAAATAGGGCCAAATCTCAAACTTAGAAATCCAGTTTTGGGTAACTTGCGGATTGAATTCCCGGAAAGGAACGCGCAATATCCAGCCATTTTCAGTTCCCTCAAGTTTTTCCAGACGGAGGTCGCAATGTGTCCCTTCGCAGTTAGGGATGAGGCGGGTGAGAATGACAACTTGCGGTTGAATGCCTAGTAGATCAAGACCAGCTAATCTAATTTCTTCCCGGAGTTTGTTTTCCAAATTACGAGCTTGTTCAAGGACATAGGCTACTTGACCCATTGTTTCAGGTCTTCCTAGCACATCGTCTTGGGAGATCCAGCCGTGGATGGAAACGAGAACGACGCGAAAAACTGCCGGAACACGGGAAACGAATGCTTCCAAGATGGGGGGTTCTGGTGCATCAAGGAGTCGGTCAAAAAGTTCGAGGGTTTCACGCACTCGTGATGCAGTGTTACCCCAACCCGGTTCCAAGCCGAGTGCTTGCAGTTCGTCGCGAAATTTTTCGTAGGGTTCTTCCGGGTGTCGTTCACCGATAAATTTGACGGCTTGCTTGATTTGTTGGCATAAGTGAATACCTGAGCGAATGCGATCGCTAGTCAGTAGTGGTATGCCGTTGTATCTGAGCCGACGTAAGGCATCAAACAATACCTCTAACCAATACTTACGGTCGATCGCTATTTGACTGCATAAATAACGGTTGAGGAATGCCAGACCTTGACCGATGTTTCTAGGGTCGTCTATGGAAGGAAAACCCTGATAAAAAGAGCGAAAGTCGATTTCGAGGATCTGGGGTTGGTAGCGGTTGACATAGCGATCGCATGCATCGAGCAACGCCTGCGGTGTCATCTGCTCGATGCTGCTCATGTTTGCTGGTAGTCGCCATACTTCTTGACTGGCTATCCTCGGTCGCAAAAGAAACCAAGTATTATCATCTTCTAAAAGAATTTCATGAGCATAGTGGATAAATTTGCCTAAAGAAGAAGAGTGGAAAAAGTAGGCAGGCTTTTGGGATTGGTGGCAGTAGTCGGCAAAAGCTTGCAAAATTTCATTTCTCAGGAAGTAACGCTTGCCTGAGCAACTCAACTCGGAAACTAAATGACGCAGAGCAGTTTTCTCATCACTGTTTAAAACAGCCTGAACTAGTTCGTACATGGCAATTTCCTGAACTCGAGCTAGCCTACGACCTCATTTTTTTCTCCTCAACAATTGTGACCTATCTGATGGTTCTAAAAGAGGCGCTTTTACTCTTTAACGTTAGCGTAGATTTCGTTGATAGGTTCGTTTTTCCTTTTGTCTATCAGCATATTCTTGGAGATAATTCGCAGTTAGCTAGTAGAAAATAAACATTCACTCTGTCCTGTCCTTCGGTTCTGTTCTCAAATAATTACCAGGAAATTTTGTATAAAAAGTACATCGTCTACATAAATACACTACCTTCTGCCCTCTCTAGTGGTCTGTGTCATTAATTATGAGAGGTTTGTAGTGAGCGATTTATCGCTCAATTTCAAGGGCTAAAGCCCTGACTACGAACTTTCACAACTCATCACATAACTAGTTTCACTCTTTTGACAGGCTGGCAGTTAAAGTAACACGACCATAGAAAGAGGAGAAAAGATTTCCAAGTTTTTAGGATGGTTTCATAACATAAATAATTTTGAAACACTGATATAGATTAACTGGCATTGCACTATGATCCCTGGTCTTGGTACAGGGTTGGATTTGAATATCAAAACTTTTTATAAACCTTTCATCAACGAGTAATGACAAGGTTCAAAACCTGCTGCAAGTAGGAAGTCAGTATTTAATTAGGTACACAGCTATGTCAAATCCAACAATAACAAAGTTAGGCGATGCAGTAAAACAAGCCGCTCATCCGCTCATCGGTACAGTTGAAGATTATGACTCACTGATGGCATTAATTGGTGATGCTCGCTTTGTGTTAATTGGTGAAGCTTCTCACGGCACTCATGAGTTTTACGAGCAGCGAGCTAAGATTACCAAACGGCTAATTAAAGAAAAAGGCTTTACAGCTGTAGCAGTAGAGGCAGATTGGCCTGACGCTCACCGCGTGAATTGCTACGTGCGTGGAGCCAGTAATTATGCTACACCTACTGAGGCATTGAAAGGCTTTCAGCGCTTTCCTGCCTGGATATGGCGTAATACAGATGTGCTAAATTTTATTGCTTGGCTGCGTGATTACAATGCTGCTTTGCCGCAAAATGCAACCAAGATTGGCTTTTATGGGCTTGATCTTTATAGTATGCATGCCTCAATTCAAGCGGTTTTGACTTACCTGGATAAAGTTGACCCAGAAGCCGCGAAACGGGCACGCTATCGCTACTCGTGCTTTGAACACTTTGGTGAAGATACGCAAGCTTACGGGTATGCTGCCAGTTTTGGTTTAAGTTCCTCGTGTGAGAAACAAGCAGTCAATCAATTAATAGAGTTGCAAAGCAAGACTGCGGAGTATGTAGGGCGCGATGGTCGAGTTGCAGAAGACGAGTTTTTTTATGCCGAACAGAACGCCCGACTGGTGAAGAATGCGGAGGAATACTACCGTTCTATGTTTAAGGGGCGGGTGTCCTCATGGAACTTACGCGATCGCCACATGGCAGAAACTCTCGATCAACTCGTTGCCCATTTAGATCGCCAAGGCAACCGCACAAAAGTTGTTGTCTGGGAGCATAACTCCCACTTGGGAGATGCACGAGCAACGGATATGGGAGATATGGGTGAACTGAATGTGGGACAACTGGTGCGCGAACGTTATGCTAGCGATGCCGTTTTGATAGGCTTTACCACTTATACGGGTACAGTCACAGCTGCTTCTAGTTGGGGTGGTGTAACCCAACTCAAACAACTTCGTCCGGCATTGCCAGGCAGCTACGAAGCTTTATTTCACGATACCGGAATACCTCGATTTTTACTGAATCTGCGCCAAGAAAACCAAGCAGTCAAAGGACTGGAAACACCAAAATTAGAGCGAGCGATCGGGGTAATTTACCTGCCGGAAACAGAACGTACTAGTCACTACTTCTATGCTCGGCTTCCCGAACAATTTGACGCTGTCATCCACATCGATGATACCAGGGGAGTGCAACCGCTAGATCGTACTCCCCATTGGGAAACAGGTGAAGTACCAGAGACATATCCTTCTTCTCTGTGAGTTCTTCGCCGCTGATTAGAGGAGATTTAAAGATGGATATCACATATAAAAATATACTCATTCTGGCAGTATTAATTATAGGTGCATTGTTCGCTATAAAAGCACTAGTGCAATGGTGGCGCGAACAGCAATACAATCTGAACGGTAAAACAGTATTGATTACAGGTGGTTCGCGAGGACTGGGTTTAGTAATGGCACGTCAGTTAGTGCAGCAAGGAGCACGTTTGGCGATTTGTGCGCGTAACGCGGATGAACTAGAAAGGGCGCGTACCGATTTACAGCAGCGTGGTGGAGAAGTACTAACGGTGCCTTGCGATGTCACGGATGAATTTGAAGTTAAGCAGATGATTCAGATAGTGCGCGATCGCTTTGGTCAAATTGACATGTTGATCAACAATGCAGGCACTATCCAGGTAGGGCCGATGGCAGAGATGACCCTTGATGATTACGAAGAAGCCATCAAAATCCATTTTTGGGCACCGCTGTACACAACTGTTTCTGTCTTACCCGAAATGCGTCAACGCCGCCAGGGACGCATAGTTAACATTTCCTCTATTGGTGGTAAGATAAGTGTGCCGCATCTTCTGCCTTACAGCGCTAGCAAGTTTGCTTTAGTTGGGCTTTCAGAAGGAATGCGGTCAGAATTGGCTAGGGACGGGATTGTTGTCACTACCGTCTGTCCTGGATTGATGCGTACGGGCAGTCCCTATAACGCTTACTTCAAAGGCAACTACCGCCAGGAATACGCCTGGTTTAGCATTAGTGATTCCTTGCCTATACTCTCTATCAGTGCTGAAAGTGCCGCACGTCAGATTATTGCTGCCGCTAAACGGGGAGATGCGGAAGTAGTTTTATCAGTTCCGGCGCAAATTGGCGATAAGTTTCATGCTCTATTTCCTGGTCTCACCTCTGAAATTCTCAGTTGGGTGAATAGATTTCTACCAGAATCTGACGGTATTGGTAGCGATCGCATTCAAGGTAAAGATATTCAATCTTCCATGTCACCATCTGTCTTCACAAGCTTAACCGACAAAGCAGCACAACAGAATAACCAGTGTGTTGAAGAAACGCCAAAAATGACATGAAAATGACTATGAAACCGTCAAGTGACAGCTTTTGTATTAGTTGAAGAAACTTATTCTGGAAAGTCTGCACCCATCAAAATAGGTCAAAATAAGAAGTGCGATCGCTCTAAATATTGGTAACGCTTTAGTACGCCTGTGTCTTATCAATTTCCGATCGGAGGTTAATGCTATGTTATCAGTAAGTAATATGGCAGTTAAGCAAAGTTTTGAAAACTTTGAAGAGCTGTTATCTAGCTCAAAATTACCACTGTTGGTAGTTTTCGATGCTCCTTGGTGTGGTCCTTCTCATCTTATGGACGCGATATTGGAGCAAGTGAATCATCAGATGAAACAACAACTTGAGATTGTCAGAATTGATAGTGAAAAATATCCTGACCTGGCTTCTCGGTTTCAAGTTCATCCCTTACCAACCCTGCTATTGTTTAAAAATGGTCAGCTTGTCGCACGCATTGAGGAAGAGCGAGCCGAGAATTTAATGCCAGCCAAACGCCTTATTCAACATCTGCAAAATCTGCTTTCATAGCCTGAATTGGGTCAATGTCAATATTGAAGCCTTATCTAAGTAGGTGCTGTCTAGAAGTGCAGCAGCAAACAGAAGGTTTGCCAGAGGTCTTTTTCCTTTTCTGAGTAGATAATATGTATGGCGGTTTCTACTAAGCTGGCAAGCAAACAGAAGAGCGATCGCTCAATACCTACCTTCGCTGCTTTTCGCTTAGTTATGAAATTTATTTTCTGATCTTGACTAAATATTTGTCTCTATGTAAGGGTTGTTAGTTAATTTTGAGTTTTACTTTTTACTAATTACTAAGTATACACAGCTGCAATTTGCATTATTTTTAGTTAAAAAGAATCAATACTTAATAAATCTTGTGTATAAAAATACTATTTTTCTATTGGATATCACTAGAATAAGTTAAAAATAATTTTAAATCTAAACAATAGCTAAGACAGCTATATTACAAATATATATAGAGTTTGGAATACCACAATGAACGCCAAGATTGTTGCTGCTTTGGTTGTTATTGCGGCTATTACTGGCTTAGGTAAGACAGTCAGAGCTCAGTCACAGACAGATCCAAGCTCCAAGGGAGAACAATACACTTTATCTGGTGATTCGCTGACCGGAATAAATAATAGAACAGCTGAGAATGACTTTGCAAGATTTTTTATTCAAAGTCAAAACATTACTAGCCCAATCGTAAATAATATTGGGGAAAATGTAGATTCCTACCTAGGTGTGTGGCAAATCAGCGATCAAATTCAACTACAGAGAGTTAACAATCCACGTTCGCCAAGCATTCAACCAATTATCTTCCAACCAGCTCAGTCTGTAGATGGCAATGATGGATTGCAATTCCAACTGGATGTGCGCCAATAATTTCAGCACTAATGTTCAATATATGCAGCCAGAGTTTTGGAAAAATTTTTTGAGCAGATATTAACAACAAAAGTAAAAAGGTACAGGTGAGACCGATGACAGGAATACTCTTATTTTCGGTGTTTTGCTTTCTTTGGCTGATTGGTTTTACACTTTTAGCAGAACTTTTCTTTTATGAAGAAGAGCAACAGTTCTAAAAGTTGAAATGCTTTCGCAAATACTATCTAGTTGGAATTTAGTACATTGCTAGGGTTTGATTGTCAATACTTGCTGAACACAATTATGGAGTATCAGTTACAACTATTTCAGAGTGTTCGCTACAAGTAGTGTCACAAGAGGCACTTGTAACACGGGTGTACTGATTTAGTATCTGTTTATCCCTATAACCGTGCTACCTGTGTCGCGCTGTGGGGAGAGAAAGCTTCTGAGGCGGAAGTAGCAGTAGCAGGGGGAGATTTTCCCTCCCCTGCTCTCCCTGCTCTGTATCTCTCCTCACCTATCCAACCTTGAACACTTGCAAATACGGAATTCAGAGAATGTTTGGAAAGTAGTTGCTGATACACTTACGTGTTGGATATCCTCTTATTCCTCCTTTTCAAGCGAGATTAGAGGGATAAAGCAAATTTTTAATACTTCTCAAACATCCTCTGAGGGAGCAACAAGTCTTTTAAAACATATCTATATAGTTATCATCCATCCATTTTTTGTAGAGGATAACGATCTGGTTGGTCTAATTAAGGAATTCCCAGCATCATATCAGCAATTTTGATGGTAGTTTTTTCCCAAGAAAATTTTTCTAGACAATGCTTCTGACCTTCCTTTCCCATAGTCCTCAATTTATCAGGATGAGAGAAAGCATGACAAATTGCATCTGCAATTGCTGTAGGTGTTGGTTCATCAACTAAGAAGCCGTAGCGGCCATTTTGAGTTATTTCAGGCAAAGCATTTCTATTGAGACCAAGAACAGGAGTTTTACAAGCTAAAGCTTCTAGATAAACAAATCCCCAAGGCTCATTGAGAGATGGCATAGCAAATAAAGCTGCTTGGTTGAACAAATCCTGTAGTTGTTTTCCTCTAATCTCTCCATATACTGTCAGATTAGGAATTGAGCCATTCAAATACTTCTTATTTTCCTGACCTACAATGACTAGTTTGATTTCAGGATTTTTCTTTTGTGCAAGTTTGAATCCTTCAAGTAATAGCAGTCCACCCTTATCTTCAAACCGATTAGAAGCAACGAAGAGAATTTGACCATTGCTGTAGTCTTTCTCTCCGTAAAATGGTTGTAGATTTCCTATACCAGATCCAACGACTGTAATGCGATCGGGATTTATATTGTAGTGATTGATCAAAGAATCTTTAACATATTCCGAAAAGGAAAAGAAGTGCTTGACATGATTAAAAGCGTGAATGTCAAGTTGCTCATGAACCTTACGGCCTTTGTCAGTATTCCGAGTAGAAAGTTTTGTCTCGTATTGATGCCATGTATAAGAAGTAGCGTCCATAAGTAGATAATGTTCAAATCCTGGAAATCCTGACACAGGAAGGTTGAACTGTCCCATATGAAGAATTTTATTGCACTCCAGATGCCTTACTTTTCTTTGAAGGATTTCACAACTTTTTTTACGAAATACTGGTCCTCCAAAGTAATCAGTACCCAAACCATCCATTCGGTGGATCAACTCAAGAAATTTTTTTTGATATTTATTAAACCCTGTAGAAATACTAATAATATTCACTCCTAATTTCTCAAGGCGTCTAATTATATTGCTTGGGGTTCCCGACCACGTTATTGGATCTCTTGGGTCGGCCCAATGATGAGTTACAATAACATTCGCTACAGTCTTAACCATCTTCTACAATCAATTACTGTACTGGACACTGAAAACATTACTATTGCAAAGAAAATCACGTTAGGGCATAAATAACAATTGTTACTCTAGAGGCGTGATATTGACGCTTAAACAGATTGTCTATCCCTTCCAGTTATTTAGTAAGCACCAGTCTTTTGCAGAACAACCTTCACAGTTTTGAGTAGGATATTTAAATCTAAGCAGAGTGACCAATTCTCAATGTAATTAATATCTAATTTGACAGCATCTTCAAAGTTTTCAATATCTGAACGACCAGAAACCTGCCACAAACCAGTAATACCAGGAAGAACTTCTTGTCGGATGAAATGTTTTGTTTTGAACTTCTCTACATCCCTAACAGGTAGAGGACGCGGACCAACAAGGCTCATCTCTCCAAGAAAAACATTAAACAGTTGTGGTAATTCATCCAGACTATAGCGACGCAATAATTTGCCAACTCGGGTTACGCGGGGGTCATCCTTCATTTTAAAGAGGACGCCGTCCTTAATCTCATTCTTTGCTTCTAGGGAAGCTTGCAACTTTTCTGCATTTGCAACCATTGTCCGGAATTTCCAAATCTTGAACCTCCGACAATGTAAACCGATTCGTTCTTGTCTGAAGAAGACAGGCCCAGGAGAATCTAATTTAATTAGCAAAGCAATCAACAAATAAACAGGAGAAAGTATAGATAGCAAAATTACAGAACAACAAAGGTCAAAACACCGTTTCACCCAAAAATCACTTCCAGTGATAATTGGTGCTGGAATTGTCATGCAGGGAACTTCACCAATCATCCAAAATATAGATTTTGGGTGACGAAATTCACTTTTGGTTGGCAAAATTCGCAGAGTAATACCAGCAGTATGGAAATGCCAGCAAACATACAGACGATTCTTAATAGCGCTCCAAGAAACAAAAGCTTCTACGATTCCCTGCCGGCGAAGGTATTCAAAAGTGGCCTCACGTTTAAGGAGATCTAGGCAACTAGAGTCGGCTATTCCTTGTATGGTGTAACAACTTTCTCGTTCTATTATGTGGGTGTGATTTTCTTTTTCTTCTGCTTCAGTTATCAAAAAAATGGGATGACGAATTGCCCCCTTTTTACGCAGCAGTTTGGTAATAACATCAAATAGATAACGTTCGCTACAGATAAAAGTTACAGACAAAAACCAAAAAATTAGATAAGTTGAGCGAGAAACATAGTGATTGGGTTCGTAAAGGAAAGCGATAAATAACAAAAATACCTTTGATAGTGAGATTGTTTTAAGCAGACCAATATAGTTGCGCCGATGAATGCCTGCTTTGTAGAGACCCTTTGTAGCAATAATACCTATTTCCAAAGCGAGAGTAAGTATTAAAAAAGATTTTTGGTTTGTCCAGGGTGATTCTAATGGAGTCCCATAAAATACTCCTAGACTCCATGCTAATGTCAGTGCAAATGCATCTAAACAGATCAGTGTTGCTATCCGAAATAACCTGATAGCTAATCCTCTTTGTATTCTTGTGCTTTTCGCTGACCTCAAATCAGGTTTGAAATTGGCTATGGATACAAATTTAGAATCCATAAATTCTAACTCTCCTTTGTTCTAGTTGTTTACTCTTTGAAGATTCAAATCTATTGAACTCACTGATAGA
This sequence comes from Fischerella sp. PCC 9605, assembly GCF_000517105.1. Lineage (GTDB taxonomy): Bacteria > Cyanobacteriota > Cyanobacteriia > Cyanobacteriales > Nostocaceae > PCC9605. Next base: position 754,852 of record NZ_KI912151.1, read on the forward strand.
ATCAAGAAATATTTTATTTTTCTCATGCAATAATTCATGAATAATTATTGGCTCCACTGCTGAAGCCAATAAACCTATAGAAAATTGTAAAATTACGTCATTAATATTAAATTAAACTAAAATCGTTCGGTTCAAAGAGCCAAAAATAATATGCAGTTAACGTGACTCACAACAATAATAAATATTGCAAATTCCCTAATTAAATATAGGTTTTGAGATAATTTTTGTTTAGATTTTGATGTAATGTTTGGGTATATTTGCATATGAATTCTAATAGTAATTGGCAATAGACTTTGTTCATATCTTGTACTTGGTAACTGTCAGTCACAACTACACAAACAACACTCACTGAAGATGTGAGTTTTGCAGATTCGATTCAACGCTTGGGAGCTTTGTCAAACGCTCTTGCCATAGCATTCCATGCAAGCTTGGGTTGGAGATTTGAGTCAAATGGTAAAGGACGTACTGGCGCACCATCCCGGCGGGGGGCATATTGTGAAAGCCAGGTGTCGCGATCGCTCAATCCCCAAGTTAATACTGCTATCACGGCTTTTTCATCTAGCACAACTGATAGATAGTCTTCATAGGCACTGGCAACTATGCGATCGCGAATCTTAGGATCTTTTGGTAAGTCTTTGTCTGTTACATCTAGTTCAGTAACCAGAATTTTTAGATCGAGACTGGCGACATCGGCTAAAAACTTTCGTAGTTTTTTGGGATTGAAATTGGTTTCTGAACCCAATAAATGGGACTGTATGCCAAAGGCATGAAGTGGTGTTCCTCTAGATTTCAAACGCTCTAGCAGTTTCAGAACCGCAGTTCTCCTGGCTTCGTCTCTAGGGGTGTCATATTCCAGCCCTGTTTCGTTGTAGACCATCAAAGCTTTTGGATCGGCTTGGGCTGCAACCCGAAAGGCAAGCTCAATATAGTCTAAACCTAAAAATTTTAACCAAGGTGTGTTTCTCAAACCGTCAGAGCGTTTATGTTTTGGTTCAATTGCCTCATTTACCACATCCCAAGAGTGTATTTGCCCAGCATAGTGTTTGGTAACAGTAGCAATATGTTCCACAAAAAATTTTTCCGCATTCTGACGGTTAATAACTTCCTTAAACCATCGAGGTAGACTTTCATGCCAAACTAAAGTATGTCCCCGAAAAAGCATCCCATGAGTGCGGGCAAACTTAACCAACCAATCACCAGAGGTAAAGTCAAATCTATTTGGAGTGGGACGCAAAGCTGACCACTTTAGTTCTCCATTTGGAACCAAAATGCCGCACTCTTGAGCAAAGCGGTTTGCAAAAGCAGTATCCGAGGAGAGTACATCTTTAACAGCTGCTGCTCCATAAATTAATCCTTTAGCAGCGGCACGCTTTTTCAAAGGAGTGTATTTAATTACTTTAAAGTTCCTTTTAAGGTTGTCGAGCGATCGGATTTGGTAACTTTGATATCCAGCTTTAGCGATCGCGATCGCCCCTATGCCAGTGAGACCCGCTAGGCTCAGCCATAAGGCTTGTCGCCTAGTTACTAATCTTTTATTGGGCATTGAGAATTTCCCGTAACAATAGTCTAGCTACAAACCAAGGTTCTACTAGGTAACGCCTCCAGAGTCTTTTCGGCTCACTCAATAGACGATACAACCACTCCAAGCCCATCTTTCCCATCCAGCGAGGTGGGGTAGGAATGGCTCCTGCTACATAGTCTATGCAGGCTCCACTAGTCAAAATAGCATTTGCATGGATATGCTCTAGGTTATCTAATATCCAGTATTCTTGGCGTGGCATACCCATTCCTACCATTAATACATGGGGTTGATAAGCCTTAATTGCTGCCAGGGTAGCAAGGTTTTCTTGGCTATCTTTTTGAGTATTGATGTAGCCGTGAGCTGTAGCAATCTGTATATCAGCAAACTTGTCTCGTAAAATACTAGCTCCGCGTTCTGCAACTCCTGGCTTAGAGCCTAGATAGAATACACGCCAACCTTTTTCAGCTGCTTCCGCCATCAGGGGCCATACCCAATCAGCATAGGTAACTCTTTGCTCTCGCTGGAGTGGAAAACCTAACAGCTTTCCTAGGAAAACCAAAGGCATACCGTCTATATGGGCGTAGTCTGCTTTCGCAAAAAAGGCACGCATTTTTGGGTCGTGATGGTAAATATAAAGGCTATGTAGGTTGTGATTGGCAACGATCCATTTTTCATTTCGCTCTATAGATTCTGCAATCAACGCATTGAGTTCAGGAATGGAAAGTGCATCTACTTGTACACCCAGAAATTTGTAGGGCGATCGCTTCATAAATTTTGTTTAACAATCTACTCTCAATAATTTCAATCAATCAAATAAACACTTATTGGTATTAACATTTGATTTTGACTCTTTTGCTCAACCAATTTATATTGGATTGGTCAATCGCTATGTAGTCAGTGCTAGGAGGTATATCAAATTTTTCAGGAAGAAGTTCTAATGAAGGTCTAATTAGTGCCCCACGGCGAATAAAATAAATGACCATATCCATCTGTTTGAGGAGATGAAAAATGGAGGCTTCTTCACTATTTTTAACATCTTCATTGAATTCAAAAATAATTGCTTTAGGTTTTCTTGATCCGAGAATGTCTTTGACTCTATTCAAAATAACAGGTTCATACCCTTCAACATCTATTTTTATTAAATAGGGCGCATCACTATTTTTCAATATCTGGGTAAAAACTTGTGCTGAATCTTTGATTTCTATACAAATTTTTTCGCCCGGAATAATTCTGGATATTGAGGCACGAGAAATATTCCCATCGTCAATATGGAGTTCAGCGATTCCATCTTGATCTGATAATCCATAAGGATGAAGAATGAGATTATCTATTTCATTAGTTGCTATGGTTTTTTGCAGATATTCAATCAGTTCCGGATTTGGTTCAAATAAGTGGATCTGACCTCCTGCTTGCAAAATATCTGCACAGTTTAAGGATATTACACCGATATTTGCACCTATATCTAATAATATATCTCCCTTCTCAAGTAACTTTCGGCAAAAGAAAGTTATTTTACGGTCATAATCCAGAAAATAGTAAACTGTTCTACCAAAATATTCTGCTGGATTCAGCCATAATTTTCTTCCATTTTTCAAATTCACTTGACATGGTTGATGCGGTGAAGCATATGTAAATAATGAAAGTTGAGTAAACTTTCCTCCACCAGAATAGAAAGGATAAAGATAACCAAAAGCACGAAAAATTGCTCGTAACAATAGGTACGAAAAAAGCTGAAATTGCTCGATCATAAATTTTCCCCATTTATAGGTTAAACATTGACTCTACAAACCTCAGACCTAGTTGATAATACTTATGTTTTTTGGGATTAAATTTCATTAGCTCAGCTACTAAATTCCATACAATATTGCCTAAAATTGACCAAATTTTGACCAGACAAGCCAATATAAAAACTGCTCATATCTTCGTTCAACACGACCATATTCTTTGATTTGATCGATATATTTTTGTATTCCTTTACGCTTAATTGGTTTACCTTGGATTGTGGCAAAAGTCTATGCGATCGCGATCAATAACATTAGAATGCCTCATAGCAGATTTCACATCATTATTTTGAAAGTATTTTCTTGAAAATGCTGCCAAAAGTTAGTTAAAAATCCTTCGGTGGATAAGCACTCTTTCCATAGCTTCCGACACTCATACTGTAAATCTAAAAATTCTTGAGGTGAAAGATTATTGTGAAACTCAACAACTCTCTGTGCAATCTGCGGTAAATCTTTACTATCTACCCAAACGCAATACTTTTTCCAATCAATTTTAAAGTCATAGGGTAAAACACAATCTGTATCAATGAAAATTGGAATGCGTCCACAGCATAGCGCTTCAAACAGTCGTATTGAAAAGTTTCCCCGACCACGACAGCAGAGAATATAATCGCTATCTACAATATTACGTACATATTCCAGACGTAGTTTCAGCTTTTGCTGTAGATCGTTGGCTTCAAAGAATGCCATATTTTCTCGAACTACAAAGTTTGTCTCAATTTCTGAACTTTTGCTTAGATACTCTATAGCCTCCATTCGTAGCTTGTGTCCTCTATATGGTGAAAAGGATGTTCCACCATTTTTCAGCATTACACCCTTATGGATAAGTTCCTTAAGTTTGACATTCCAAGTAGATTTGTGGGCATAACCATTAAACCCAACGACGGGCTTTGCTCTTTTTTTGCGAATGGGAAGCTCATTTTCATGATAGTGCTCAATCAAGTCTTCATAAACTGCATTCATGGCGAAGTCACCAGGTCGCCTTTTAGAAGCTAATAGCGATTGACGGAATACGAAAGCATCTTTAATAGGAATTTCTTCATGTGAACAATCGCTAGCAAAAAAGACAACCAATGGCTTTTTTGCTTGCTGCACTATTTCTGCAAACTGAATTCCTAAGGACATGACCGAGCTATTAATTTTAGCAGTCCATGTATTTCCTCTAACATCTAACCAGTCAAAAGGTAAAATGGCAAAGTCTGCCTTTTCTAGTGAGGTTATTTCAAACAAAGAGTGACTTATGTTTGCATAATGAACTACAGACTTCGACCAAGGAGCTACATCATTTTCAGAAGGGGAAGACCAAAAGGGTTGAAGTATGGTGACAGGGCGTGAAGCTTTGGGCAGGTACTGGAAATCTGAAAATATCTTTAATTTCATAACTACTTTTGTTTTTTCAGTCTAGAGACATTTGTTAAATTCATGGAGGAAATCATCAAATTTTTGAATCAAAAAGGCTTATCTTTTGAAGACTTGTTGGAAGCGATAACAGACTGGACACATCAAAAGCCAGGCTTTTAAACAAGGTAAATGACTTAGATGAAGTCACTGCCGAACTTCACCAAATTTCCAAGCAATGCGATGAATTACAAATCAATAGTTAGGTCGATTTCTGATTTGAAGGCTCACTTGGTTGTAACCACCAAGTATCGAAGAAAAGTTATCACACCTACAATACTTACTCGTATGTTGTAGTCAATTAATTCTATTTCCTAAAAATGGGGCTGTTAAGTAATTGAATTTAATTTTGTCACCTCCGAGTCTTCATCCCAACACCGCCCTTACGGGACGGTGTGAACCTTCTACCGAGAAAAGCTAAAAATGCTGCCATAAGTTGGCAAAGAATCCTTCATAAGATAACCAATCTTTCCATACTTGCCTACACTCATATTGCAGTTCTATGAATTGCTCTGGTGAAAGTTGATTGTGAAACTCTGCCACTTTCTCAGCAATCTGTGGCAAGTCTTTTGTGTCTATCCAAACACAATATTTTTTCCAGTCAATTCTGAAGTCATAAGGTAAAGCACAATCAGTATCAACAAAGATCGGAATGCGTCCACAACACAATGTTTCATAAAATCTGAGAGAAAAGTTTCCTCGACCACGACAGCAAAGTATATAGTCACTCTCAGCCATATTTTGCACGTATTCAAGACGCACTTTCAGCTTTTCCTCAGGTTCTTTAGCTTCAAAAAATGCCATTTTGTCGCGAATTTTAAAATTGGTTTCAACTAAAGGGCTATTGCTAAAATACTTTAAAGCTTGGTTTCGCAAGCGATGTCCTTCATAGGGGGGAAAAGTTTCTCCACCACTTGCCAGCATTACTCCTTGACGAATTAAATCCTTAAACTTTATTGACCAATTGCCTTGATCGGCACAACCATCAAATCCCACAACAGGCTTTTGTTGCTTCTGGCGTATAGTTAATTTATTTTCTTGGTAATATTCAACCAAGTCTTCGTATAGTGCAGTCATGACAAATTCATTAGACTGCCTTCTAGCGCCTATGAGGGACTGACGAAAAATAAAAGCATCCTGAATGGGAATGTATTCATGGGAGCGATCGCCGCAATAGAAAATAATAATTGGTTTTTCAGCTTGCTTAACCATTTGGACAAACTCAATAGCTAAAGCATATGCTGATTTATTTGTCTTAGCTGTCCATGTGTTCCCTGAGACGTGTAACCAGTCAAAAGGTAAAACAGCAAAATCTGCTTCTTTTAACGAAGTAATTTCAAACAAAGAGTCACTTATTTTTGCATAATTAGAGATCAACTTATCCCAAGGAGGAATATAATACTCTCGGTTTTCTAAGTGAAATTTTTCTGTATATTCTGACCAAAAAGGTTGGATGAGAGTAACAGGATAAACTCCTTCAGGAAGATAACGCGGATCTGAAAATAACTTTAGTTTCATCAATGCATCAATCGTAACTTCATTTGATCAATGCCCCTGTCTCTTGCAAAATTTCAGCAACTGCTTGTGCTTTTGCATACCAAGAATATTTTTCCTTAATTAGAGCATATGCTGTTTCTACAAGTGGCTGATATTTATCCAAGTTAGAGGCTGCGTCTAGTATGGCATCAGCCACCTCTACAGTCGAGTATCCTGTAACAATAAGATGCTCTAGATTACGGAATTCTTCTAGCCCCCTTAAACCCTCTGGAGTTGAGATAACTAATTTTTTGCTGGCGAAATAATCTAATGCTTTATTGCGAGCTCCACCTGCAACAGCTTGCTTTGGAAATGGTAGAAGACCTATATCTGCATTTTTGAGATATTTAACAAAATCTTTTCGCTCTGGCAAGAAACCAACAAAAGTCATATTTGCTGGTAATGGTTGGTCAACATCGCTAACATCACGACCAATCACCACAAAGTGAATATTTTGATGATGAGATTCAAGGTGTTTAGCAACTTCGATAGCCATTAATACAGACATATCATTGCTTGGAAACTGAAAAGTTTTAGGAGCAACAACTACTACTATCTTGGCTGGTCGTAATTCTAGATACGGGTCTGTAGTAGGAGTAAACTGTTCGTTCAGTAGGTCTTCAGCAACACCATTGCCTATACAGTAAATTTTGTTGGGTTTCCTGCCATACCATTGTGAGATCAGCCTGGGAGTTGATTCACCTGCAGCAATAATGGGATTACCAGATAATACTAGTACTCCCTGAGCAATATATGTCTTAATAAAGAGCAGAAATTCCTTTAATGGATTGGCAACAGAAGACAAGCGACTCCAATATTCATTGGCAGAAAAAGTATGAAAATCCAATACAACAGAGCAATTCTTCTGTTTTCTAAGTGTCAACGCAATAACAGATGCCAATCCAGGTAGCGTTTCTTGTGCATACACGACATCTGGATGAAACTCGTCTACATACTTTTGAAGTACCTTAATATATGCAAGCAAACTTCTTGAGCCAATCGACACAGAAGGTGTGTAGTTCACAGCTGAACAATCTAAACCAACCTGACAAACCTCAAAATATTTAACTAGATATTGTCCTAGATAGAATGGTCTTGCAAAAGAACCGAATGGTTGACTGGAATCAAGGGTGGAAACAATTAATAAGCGTTTACTCATAACATATTTGTTGATACATGTGCTCAACTAACTCGATTTCATCCACAAGGTGATTAAGATTTCAAGTTTATGTCAGGAAAAGCTGTTATACACTGCCTTATCTGAACTCAATCAGACTTAAGTTTTAAAAAATATTAGTTGTGATAGTCCAAAGGATTGCAAAACAGGTTTACCAATTAGTCATCTCGGCTAATCTTCTATTAGTATGAGTCACTAATGAAATTAGAATTGTGAATTTATAAAATTATGGCTTTGAAGTTTGTTGTTTTATTTCCTCGCAAAAAGCAGGGGACGCGCTCAAATCTCTGTAACCAATTACTGCACGTAGATATGGCAAGAACCAATAAATGAACCAGAATGGGCCAGAATGGCGCTTGGTAAAAACAGTCCATGCTTTGATTGGATAACCTTTGGGTTGAAGCAGTTTCCTTAAGCGCTCATGAATAGGAAGCTTCGTATCTACCCAACTACCGCGAACAGAGTTTTTAGAGCAAGTACCTATATAACCAGGTGCTATCCATACAGAACACCCCAGTTTCCGCGCTCTCAGTCCATAATCTAAATCTCCTAATGTATGGATGAAAGCAGCATCTAAATTACCTACTTTCTCTGCAACGGAACGGGGAATGAGTACGCAATTGCCATACATCGTATCGCACTCTTGAAATTGCTGAGTTGACTCTACAAACTCATACTTATTTGAGTACCAGCGCTTTGAGCGCATAGCACCGCCATAAGTTGGTTTGCCTGTCAATGGATCTCGAGTTGAACCAACAATTATGGAATCAGGATGACCTTGTTGTGTAAGGTGACAATGGTGATTTAGTAGTTCGGTAAGTGCATTCGGATCAATTAGAGTGTCGTCATTCAGCCAAAGATAGTAGTCGTAACCCTTTTGAAGAGCTGCGGCAAATGCTAACCGCATTCCTCCTACCCAGAAGAGGTTTCCATTACCCTTAATAATTTTCACTGCTGGATAATTTTGCTTGACTGCATCCGATGTGCCATCAGAGCAACCATCATCCACCAGATAGACATCAAAATTGACATGCTGTTGATAAAGCGCTTGTAAACATGTCAAGGTTTTATCGCGTCGGTTGTAACAGGTAATTAGCACTGCTAACTTGAAACAATCCATGTTATTTCTCCGCAAGTTAAATATATGTTTTCTTCACAAAAATATCTTTACGTTTTTCAAATGAAGTAGTTTAAATTTCTATGTAGCTACTGTTAAATTTCCTGAATTTTTCATCTGTTTGTGTTTTCTTCGTAACCGACCTAGTTCTAAAGATGATGATAGTGCTACAGATACATAAACGACCCAAAAGATGTTGTTAGCCTCAAGTATCGTTAAACTGTCACTTATATTAGTTACTAAATTAATTCCAATAAATACAATCATCCAGAAGTATTCTAAATTCCTAGTAGCAAAGACAAGAATAAATACTCTAGCAAACAGCATGCTCAGATTAAATATAAACAGTATCAACCCTGATAAACCAAGCTGTAAAAACAGGTCTAAAAAACCATTATGAGAAATGCCTCTTGATTGTTTCTTTCCAGAGTCTACATTGTCACCTTTCTCTTCTACCATTCCTAACCATGTACGACTTAACACCTCATCGGCAGCATCAGAAGACCAAAAGCCAGCATATCCATATCCTAAAAATGGTCTTTCTAACCCTTTCTCAATAACTAAATTCCATATGGGTGTACGCCCATTAAATTCCATATCCTTTCCTAGGTAATCAACTACTATAGTTTGTATGTTTACTGTGACTACAATAGCGGCAATGCTGCTTAGTAATAATGCCACAGCCAGATGAAATGCTCTGTATGTGCGTTGTCTAACAATTGCGTAAAAAGGCAATATGGATAACGAGAATACAAATGTTAACAAGCCTGTGGCGCTATTTGAGAGCTTGACTAAAACAAGTGTACCTGCTAAACCAATTGCAGCAAGCCAGCGACTATGTTTGTCAAGTGCGCTAATGAGGAACAGTGAAGCCGCAAAACTCATAAAGCGGCCTAAATCCTGTTTGTGGCTAAAAACTCCTCGCCAAGATGAAACTCCATTAACAACATGAGTGCCATATGATGGTAAAAATGTACCTGCAGCTAGGCTGAGCACTATTGCTATCAAAAAAACCCAACTCAACAAACGCATTTGTTCTCTTGAAGTGTATCGCATAGCTAAATACGCCCCAAAGATAGTTGTGCGTATCATTCCCCTGGCAGCGTCTACAACCGATTCACCCTCAGACCATAAAATTGAAAATACAGTAAATACAACTAAGAGCAGTAAAGATTTATCTGTTGTAATAACATAAGCAAAATGCTTCCACCTGCCAATAATTAATAAGAGCAAAATTCCATAACTTGCAACGTTGAGAATAGTTGGCAGCGGAGCAGGTAAAACAATACCTAGGGCAAACACAAATAATAATATCACTCCGCCCAACTCTAAAATTTGGAATAATTCTCGAACTATTTGCTTCTGCAATTTATGCCCCTTCTATTTTCCAGATAGTTACATTTGACTATGATGGTTGATCTATTTTTTCTCTTTAAGCACTACTTTTGTGAGAAACATGTTTAACATGAAGATCTTCAAAAAGATTGAAGTAGCGACGTGCTATAGTATCAATTAAAAATTTTTGCTGTGCTTGTTCACGGGCATGGTGAGAAAGCTTTTGGTGTCTTTCCTGATTTTCTATTACCCAGGCAATTCCTTTTGCTAAATCATCAACTTCATAGGGCTTAGCTAAATAACCATTGTATTGGTGGTCAACAATATCTTTTAAGCCAGTAGCATTAAATGCTACAACTGGAGTTCCACACGCTAGAGACTCAGAGGCGGTTTGTCCAAAAGCTTCCTGAAAAGATGGCACAACCATCACATCAGCTGCTGAGTAAGCAGTTGCCAAAGTGATATCGTCATAGAGGTGTCCCAAATAATGGGTATTGAAGGCTAAATCAGGTGGCTTTTCTGGTTGAGAGGCACCAAAAATAACTATCTCCAATCTATCTTTCCATTCAGCTTTGCTTAGCTCTTTCAAAGCTGCTTGTAACAGATGAAATCCTTTTCTCTTATCGCTAGTGGCCTGGATTGCTCCAAATAGAATGAGGTGTTTATCTTGGGGTAAGTTTAGTATTTCTCGTGCTATACGTTGGTTAATTGGTCTGTACTTTTGAGTATCAAGACCATTAGGAATTACTTCTATGCGTAAATTTTGGAAAAGGGAACTAGAACTGGCACATTTGGCTAGCCAAGAACTAGGCGAAACAATTGTTAAATTTAGATTTTTCCAAGCTTTAGCTTTGCGCTGCCATATCCATCGGGATAAATCCCTATCTTTTTGACTACCAAGCATGGGACAACCACCACAGGATGCTTGATAGCGATCGCAGTCCCCATTGCAATGACACCCTCCCGTAAATGCCCACATATCATGAAGAGTCCAGACTAAAGGACGTTGCAGCTTAGTAATTGTTTCTATCTGCATAAATCCTCCACTAATCCAATGCAGATTTATGATGTCTGGAGCAATCTGAGTAACTTTAGAAACAATTGTATCTGGTAGCCACTGGAGAGAAAACGTAGTTTGAGCGCGCTGAGGATAAAGCTTTAATGGTAAGGCTTCAAATGTCAGCTTTGCCCGTGCTATACCTTGAAACAGTCTAATCTCAGGTGCAAAAACCGTTTTGTCATCACTAGATTTTTCTTGCACTAGCATCTGCGAGTTTACACCAATTTTACGTAATCCTTTGTGCAAGCGATAGGTAGCACGAGCTGCACCACCATTGGTATCACTCGTGCTTATGTGCAAAACTTTCATTCCCAACCCCAGCAAAGATGATAGTGTGAAAACTCGTAACTGAAATTTGTTCGCCTATGTTAGAAAAAAATATGTTGTCTAGAGATAGAAATATGGGTATCATAATCTATATTTTTCAAGTAATTTTTATCAATAAATGAGGCACACAATCATTGTTTTCAAATAATTGTCTCTCTCTTTCACATGATTGCTTCTACTAGGATAGATCGATTAATTATGACCAAAGAAGTAGAAAAGATTTCAGCTGAAGCTTAAATATTTTCTTTGTCTTGGGATGAGTGGCATTGATGAACAATTCAGCTAATCCATAAGAGATGACTGTGGCGATCGCCGCACCAACTTCACCGTAGGCAGGAATCAGAAATAGGTTTAAAAGTACATTAGAAGTAGCTCCAGTAAAACTTTTGTACATAGAAAGGCGAGTCAAGCCCTCTGCAACATACCAGGGTGATGTTGCCACACTCATGAAGACGAACAAGGAAGCCCAGATATGAATTGCTAAAACCGATCCTGCACCTAAATAGCCGTTACCAAATAGCATCGTAATGACTGTTTGTGACAGAAATGTCATTGGCACCGCAATTACAATCGCAAGCAAAACCAGCAGACGAAGTAATTGTCCTATCCGCCGATAGTAGAAAACTTCACTAGTTTCTTTGGCTGCAAAAATTGAAGGAGAGACAGAAGAGGTGATTGCCATCGGCAAAAAATACCAAATCTCCGAAATACGAACCGCAGCCGAGTAAATACCAACAGCCCCATCACCAATCATTTCCCCCAGCATAATTTGGTCAATTTTCATGTAAATTAAGATTGCGAAATTGGAAAAAATCAAAGGCCAACTTTCCTTGAGGAGAGCCTTAGCCAGTGGAAAACTCCAACGCCACAACAAAAGTGAGTAGCCTTTTATTCTGTAGGCAATTGCCAAACCCACAGCACCTAAGCTATACTCTGCCAATGTTACCCAAGCGAAAGCCACCAATGGTGCTTGCATTTTAATCAGAACAACTTTGACTAGGGTAATGAGAAAAAACGCTGTATTTTTGGCAACTACTGTGTACTTTGATTGCACCTGTGATTGAAACCACAGGTCAATAATGTCAAAAGCTTGAACAACACTTATCACTCCTAAAATTGATACTAATCCTACCGTTAGCGCGTCATCATGACGTAACAATAATATGAAGCTAACTGATAGCAATAGAGAAATAAATCCACCCAGTAATCTCAGCCTGAAAGCAGTGCCTAAAACTTCCTTTTGAGTTGATGCATCACGTATAATTTGACGAATTACTAAGTCGTCTAACCCTAGGGTGGAAATCGAACCGAATAATCCTACAAAGGCAAAAGCGTAGTTGAAAAGACCATATTGCTGTGCTCCCAAGTAGCGTGCAACCCAAACTCCTACAACTAAGCTTGCACCCATGCGAAGAATGCGGTCAGCAAACAGCCATCCTGTATTGATAATCATCGCACGCAAATCGGAGCGAGATTTGAACAGTGATAACCGCGGAATTTTGAATTTACGTAGCATAAGGTTCAAATCTGCTCAACGTTGAGCGATAGTTTAATACAACTAATCAGGAGTTTGAGAAAGCGTCATAGATTTTTGCTAAAAAAGCAGCAATAAACGTAATTTTTGATTGTCTAATATCCAGAAGCCTTTGCTTGAGAACTTAGACGCACAGCATTCAGCCGGAAGCTCCAAAAGCTCCGGCTTTGTCAAGAAACATCACCCCTATAATCGTCTTTCATCAATTTTTCCAGCCAGAATAGAATTTTCAGGTACAGCACTTAACTCTACTGACTCTTTTGAGTAGTAGAAGTAGCTGTCAGGTTCGCGCTTGACATTCACACCGTTGATGACCATACCCAATACCTTCTGACTTGACTGTGTCAAAAACTCTTTTGCCGCATTGGCGCTGTTCCAATCAACCACTCCTGGACGAACTACTAATAAGATGCCGTCGGTTAATTTGCCCAAAACCGCTGTATCCGCTGTTCCCGCTAAGGGAGGGGTATCGAAAATTACGCAGTCATAATCTCTGGTAAAGGTAGTAACCAATGCAGCCATGCGTTGGGAATCCAGTAGGGCGACGGGATTAGGAGGTCTAACTCCAGAAGTAAGAACGTAGAGATTAGGCATAACTTCCTGCACCACTGAATCTAGGGGAACTTTGTCAACAATGACATTACTTAAACCCTGAGCATTAGTTAGCCCCCAGATATGATGTTGGACTGGATGACGCATATCAGCATCTATCAACAGTACCCGACGTCCCACTTGGGCCATTGCTACAGCTAAATTAGCACTAACTTCTGACTTGCCTTCTTTAGGGATGGAACTGGTGACAGCGATCGCTCTTAGCTGTTGATCTGAAAGAAATTTCAGATTTGCTTGTAGCATTTGGTATGCGTCGCCAGCCGGAAAATGAGGAATGTCTCTACCAATCACTCGGGGAATTGGTCTATCTAGACCTTCTACAGGAGAACTGTATTTGCTATTTCTGCTCAAGTTAGGAATCACTCCCAGCAGGGTGTATTGAAACAGTTCTCTGGCTTCTTTAACAGTCTTAATGGAGCGATCGATCAAATCTAAAGTTAAGGCAGAAATTACTCCCAGCAAGATACCGAAAACTCCTCCACCCGCCAAAATGAGAGCTTTTCGAGTACCACTTGACTCCTCTGGTATTATGGCAGGGGAGATGATACGAGCATTTCCAATATTTTGGTTCTCTGCTACTTTGATTTCTTGCAATCTTGTCAAGAGTGTTTCATAAGTTGTTTGAGCCGCTTTCAGCTTCCGCTCTAGCTCCCGTTGAGTCTGTTCTAGCTTAGGTAAAATCTTGGTGCGTTGTTTGTAAGCAGCCAATGTATTATTCAGTTCAGCGATTCGTTTTTCCAAACCGACGCGTTCTTTTTCTGTGCTGGCTAAATCTTCAATTAGCTTTTGTCGCACCTGTCCCATCTGTAAATTGCTTACAGAGATTTGGCGATCGTCACCAGCTACCTGATTTATCCGCTCTTTGAGCAAGCTGTTGAGAGAAGCAATTTTTTCTTCTAAATTGAGAATAGTAGGGTGTCCAGGAAAATAACGGCTGCGTTCAACTGCCAGCTGAGCTTGCGCTTCCTGAAGTTGAACAAGTACTTGCTGAGTTCCAGGCACTTGACTCAAGTCTGCTGCGACTACAGCTTGCTGTGGGTTATTGACTTTGGCCTGATTTTGTAACTTTTCCAAGCGAGCAGTCACATCAACTAGTTGAGCTTGTGATCCAGCAATTTCATCTTCCAATTTGGAAATTGTGTTGACGGCTGCGTTTGCTTCTTCTTGCAGAACAATAACGTTGTTTCTCTCTCTGAATCTACGCAGGGCAAATTCAGCTTTTTGGACAGCTTCCTCTGTTTTCGGTAATTGCTCCAATATAAACTTGCTAGCTGAGACAGCTTCAGCCCGATTAGCCTGTACGTTCTGGTTGATGTAATTGTCAATTACTTGATTGACGACCTTTGCCGCCATTTGAGGATCTTTATTTGTATACGAAATTTCCAGGACGTCTGTGCCTTTAACACTTTCTACTTTTAGTTGTTTTATTAAATCCTGGGTTTTGATCGGTTTACCCTCGTTATCTTTTAAGTCAAGCTCTCTGATAGTTTCCTCAATAACAGGAACAGATGTAACTATTTTTGCCTGAGTATCGATGGGACTATTTGTATAAAGTAGAGATTCCAGTCGTCCTATATCTTCGCCCAACCCTGTTAGTGAGGAAGTATTATTCGTCTTAATTAAGAGACTTGCCTCTGCTTTGTATGTGGATTTCAATGAAAGTGCATATAGCAATGCAAGGGTGAAAACCGTTCCAAAAACCCCTACTGCTGCTACCCAGCGCCGTTGCAGGACAAGCCAGTATTTTTGAAAATCTATCTCTTCAAAATTTGGTCTAGATTCCATCATGGCTGATTATTGATTGATTCGACTTTTTAATTCAATTGAACTGGCAAATCTGTTAGTTGAGAAGTCCGAAATCCTTGCTGCTTTTGGTGCCAAGCATCCTTGCATGTCTGCGAGTAAATTCGCTCACAGTTGGATTGCCCTCGGGGTGGATGACTCCCATAGCTTGCTGCCAAAGTTCTGGAGATGCTACCGATACATTATAAGTAGAGCCACACTTTTTCACGTGATACCATTTTGTTCGTTGGCACTGTTTACACCAGAATTCTTCTAACCATTCTCCTTGTAGAGACACTGTAGTTTTAGTAGCCACCAGAAGAAGTGCTGTCTGCCGTCCCATGCCCCTTTGCTGGAGTTGTCCTGGGCGATCGGCAAACAAAGGATACTTTTGACTCACACTATCGAGATAGCATCCATGAATTGGACAATAGATAGCTCGTCGCTTTGAACGCTTGCGATTTCTGTCACATCTTCTTTCCAATTTGACCTCCTTGATAGGTAAGTAAATAAGATACAAGAGTTTAGAGTTTGGGTTGTAAGCACTGAAATTAATTGTCAAACCCCGTGAGGGAAATTAATTAGTTGATTTTTTTAAGCGACCTTTACTTTTAAATACATTAAAACAACGAATAAATGCTTATGAAGTTAGTTGTTTTGGAGGTAGCACCCATGAGAGCAAAAGCAGTTGCCACATTTATGTTTAGAATTTTTAAAATTTGCTGATTTTTGATTACACGCTCTCTGCTACTCGACCATCTTGACTTGCAACAATGCAATAAAATACAAAGATGGTTACGTTGGAGGGACTGAGATCAAAATAGACCATCGAAGCCCAACTCCATTAATCCATTTAAGATTTTAGTTACTCATGATATAGTTAGTCGCTCTTTTTTTGAAATCAAAGAACAGTAGCTGTAGCAAGGCCATCAAAAGAAGCCGATAAAAGTTAAGTATTTAAATAGACGTAGATGGTATTTTTTTGCATCAGTAGATAAATTCCCCTGTCTAACCTTATTCATCTCTAAGCCTCATGTATTACACTTTACTCTGCTACTATGTTTTTTTAGATAAAATTAACAGTTACGGGAATTCAGTTCTATCCAAACTATTCGTAAGTAGCTTCCTCAGGGTTACGAGTATTAAATTTTGCATTATGCTTGGATTTATACTTGGATTTGATAAATGCACTTTTAGCCTGCGATTGGCATCACCCTTAAATACTGAGTTGCTAAATTTCTTGCAACTCTCTATACTTTTGTTTTCAATCAATAAATCATACAGCATATACATACCAAAAATTTAACTTTTTGTACAGAATTGCTTAGAATCAGTATGATTGAGGTTTTTTCGCTAGTTAACAGCCTTGACAAGGCTATGTCTAGTAGATCTAACAAGCAAGAATCTGTGGAAATATAGCAGATTAAGTAAGTTAAGTAAAAAATGAATGAAATATGTAGCAAGCGTGCGTTTATTTGTGAAAATAGCAGGTAAAGGCAGACTTTTGACAGAGTATTTTTTGACATGATTGCTGAGCAAAACACAGGTGAAATCAACTGAGTCAAACTACGTCAATCCGTGAAAACTGTTTTTTTACTAGTTGCTGTCTGAAATATTACTTAGAAAATTATAACTTTTTTTGAGATGTGCTCAATAATATTATTAGTCTTCACAGAATCTTAAAATACTCTTAGTCAATATTAAATTGCTGAATAGCTTTGTAGTTTTGCTTATGAGGCTCAACTGCTTCAAAATATTGATATTACTGCGTTTGCTGCAATTTAGTCTAGCTAATTACATCAAGATTTTATTACTGCAAACAGTTCATGGAGCGCCTGTACAAAGCAGACAAAAGAGTCTTTAAATCATAAATTAGCAAGAAAACAGATTTCTGCAAACATAACCAATTTCTCTTACTTTAGTAGGATGCAATTATTGACCAGATGAATATCTAGTATTGACAGTCAAAAATAATACATATAAAAAAAGAAAAAAGAGTTAAATTATTTACATATTAATTTTATATTAAGAATTGAGAGCGGGATTTATTGAAAAGATTACTATGCAATTAAATATACTGTGCATTAATGATACCCCTTAATTTAAAGGCTGCTAATGTCAAGATTAAAAATACTTTCAAAGGAGAATATGGTATTTAAAACTGATTGCAGTTATCTATATTCTTGAAAGAGTACCTATAAAGCCAATTAATGATACTTGGTACTTGGTAATCAATTCAATCTACTTTATATCTAAAGTTCTATAACTATAGGAAGAGATTTGCTCACCTCTGCTAGGCATTGCTAAATTTGGTGACTAGCAATTGATAATCAAAAGTTAAACAAGAGTTAATGCGAGTTTCGGAGTAAATTTAAAACTGGTATGAACTCCAGGGTAACTGATCTGTTGAGGTCGCTTGTGACTTCATTTTGAAACATCTTAAACAGTTGGCTATGCAAGTTGTCAAGGAGGATACACCCTGCTAGACTGAATCAATATGCAAAGCGCTGTATGTGAAATTCAATTTTTGAAAAAAATCTCATAAGGCAAAAAGAAACGCTCTAAAAAGCCGCTAGGTAACATACTAATTTGAGAACGGTAAGTTTTAATAGCTTGTTTTTTTCTGTCTTTAACAGAATCAATCGTTAATCGGTAAGCATTAGCTATATCCTCAGACTTTAGCTCAAAATACAGTGGATTTTGCCAAAGCATCCAAATTGGATATTGTAATAGTTCAACCTAGATTCCCGATGCGGCGATCGCTTCTTTGACCAACTGATAAGTAGCCTCATGATCCCCGTGAACATCTTTTCTATGGGGAACATAAACCTCTTCTGGCATAAACAATCGCAATCTTTGAGCTAACTGATCGATTATATGTTGGCGTTGGTCATTAAGCAGATATTGCAAAGAGCCATCTATTTGATTGAGAAAGTGAGTTTGAGAATTTGCAACTCTCAGAATGTCTAGGGCATTCAAAGCCTCTCGCTGGCGAATTTCTGCGATCGTTTCTGCTTTAATCCAGTCGGGTCTGCCATAGCGTCCATCGGTGAGAAAGACGACCTCTACAGTTACTCCTAGTGACCGTTTGAGGGCAATCATTCCACCACAGCCCAGAGTTTCATCATCCTGATGGGGAGAAAATACCATTGCTGATTTTTGGCTAACTGCTATTGGCTGACTTTTAAAATACAAAATCCAGTGATACAACATATCAGCATTAATAGAGCGAATTTTAGCTCTGAAAATTCCTCTTAACTTACTAACTATTTGTCTGGTTTTCATATTTCGTTATGCGTGTCTTTTTTGTAGTTATTAGGATTATTTTCTCTCTAATATTTCGATCTACAGCAGTTTTTAATTGAATGTGGTACATTCAAACCTTGCTCCCTGCCCCTCTCCTTACTAATGACAAGGGTGCCCAATAGGGCTGAGTGAGGTTGTGTTCTATTTAAATGACAATCATTAATTATACAAATATTTCTTTGGTATGATTAGCTATCACATACTCTCAAGTTTTTCTTGCCATGATTTTTGACTTTGAAGCAAGAAGGCTGACAATCAGCCAAATCTAATTTTGATTTCTGGAACAAAAGATTTTTTTTAAAAGCAGATCAAAATCGTCATGCAGAACCACACTTTATGCATAGGTGACATTGGGCTGAAATCATTATGAATACAAGGCATCAGACACTTTTACCGCTACTCTCTGAACAGGAAGTGCAAATAATTTTCACGCAACCATTTGCGATTTCTCTAAACTTAGGAATACTAATATCAAATCATTATATTAAAGATGTGAACGCTCTTTTTGTCAAGGTATGGGAGCATTTTATAAGAAAATTCTACGTATAGCAATAAAATATCATATTTACCTATAAACTCTGTATTAAATGAGCATTTACCCACTCACGGCAACTGGCAAGAAGTGAGCTTGCTGAGGCAGTTGTATTGTGGTTGACTTGCACTCTCTGGTTTTGACCAACATCTCAATCATATTTAGTCTTGGGCAAGATATCTTAGGTTGTTGCAGCGATTTGTCAATCACAGCCTCATACCTGAACGACAATCATCTCCAAAATTTACTGCATTGCTTGAGTGAGGCAAAGATATCTTGAAAATGAGCGAGATATCAGTTACTATTCACAAGATAAAATATTTCAGATTTGTGAATTTCAATCGTGAGTTGAAACCGATATTTGAGTATCTACCATTATCATTCGCTCTTGCTGAATGTAGTCTTTAATGTTCGATTGCATAGGTTTGAGTAACTTCAACCGAGTAGTAATATCAGTTTCCTGAAGCCAAAGGGTTAAGTCTACCGAGTTTCAACCAATTCAGCTTTGACTACTGTGAGTTTAAGCCCAAGTCATCAGCCAGGAATAAATCTTAATCCATGCCGATTTGGCAACTCCTGACCTCAGACAACGGAACAAAGCTCAGATAAATTTCCATGCCAATTCAACCATCTAGTTCAGTTCAAAACATCACTCCTACAACTACAGCAGATAGTTGCTGAACCTGGAGATGACGATTCGATTCACTCTCAACCTGGTCAAATGAAGCAGTTATGTTCCACGCGAACATGCTTAATCTGTGCGTAAACGACATTTATGCGGAATTATAACGAACCGCAATTTAAGTTGTGGACTTACGCAATCGGTCAAATGCCAAATTCCAGGTTTTCGCTTCTGAAGGGACGCTACCAATTTCACTTACACACCTGAGGAGTTAAATTATGGCCCAAGAGTACTTCGTTTCTGGGACAGGCAATGATAACAACAATGGCTTGAGTGAGACGAGCGCGTTTAGAACACTCCAAACAGCAGTAGATCGGCTACAACCAGGCGATACGCTCTACGTTATGAATGGGACTTACACTCAGAGCGATCCCAACAAAAGTCTGGTGGAAATTGTCAACAAGAATGGCTCAGAGGACAAGTGGACAACCATCAAAGCTTACTCAGGACACACGCCTAAACTGAAAGTTAAGGGCAGCAATGGAATTCACATCGCTGGATCATCTTACGTAAAAGTTGAAGGACTTGACTTAGAAGGCAGCAAGGATGAAGTTACATTAGACTATGCTAGGCAAGAGCAAAACAATTTCAATAACCCCGTCACTAATAGCTCTGGCATTAGCATTACTCCATCGTACGATCGCTCTGGGATAAATGGCTATTCTCACCATATTGTCATCAGCGACAACAAAGTCCGTAACTTCACGGCTGCGGGTATTGGAGCCGAAAAAGCAGACTACGTCACGATCGAAAAAAACACCGTCTCTGGAAACTCCTGGTATTCACCTCTAGGGACTAGTGGAATAGGCATTATTTACAGCCGAAACACAGACAACAACACCAATGACTACAAGTTCATTATTCGAGACAATGTCGTTCATGATAACAAAAATCTGATCGCGTGGTCGGAGGTAGGCAAAATTAATGAAGGACATGGCATCATCATTGACGATGGACTCAACACCCAAGCAAATTCAACAGGTGAACCCTACAACGGCAAGACATTAATTGCAGGTAACACTGTCTACAAAAACGGCGGCTATGGCATTCAAGCCTACAGTAGTTCCAATGTGGACATTGTCAACAACACCACTTACCAAAATTCTCGCAGTCCAGAACTGAGTGGGACTGGAGAAATTGTGGCACTCAATTCCAAGAATGTGCGTGGTTACAACAATATTATGTATACGACGCCCGATCGTCGTGCCAATGTGGTCTGGGAATCTGAAAACGTTATCTTTGATCGCAACCTCGCCTACAACTACAAAACTGGTGAATTCCGCGCTTCAGACGATCCAAACGCTCAGGGGTTGCAAAATATCTTGGGTGAAGATCCAAAATTTGTAGACCCTGAAAATGGTAATTTTGCCCTCCAATCCGGAAGCCCCGCCATAGATATGGGTTCCGATACCTTCAATGGTGTTGTCAAAACAGACCAACTTGGCAATGCCCGTCCACAGGATGGTGATGGCAACGGTAGTGCAATCACCGATATTGGAGCCCTTGAATTCGGGACAAAATCAGCCTCCAGTGGCAATGCTACTGTTATGGGTGTCAGTAAGAGTCCTTCTTCCATCACTGAGGGAACAGAGGATGATACTCTCACTGGTACTGGGAGCAGCAATCAAATCCTGCCTAAACAAGGAAATGGTTCTATTTCCAATAATAGGGGAGATGACGTGCTCACAAATGGATATGGTAAAGATCGCTCCTTATATGCTGACAAAAATTCTGGTCAAAGCGATCGCATCTTGCTCAACTACGGTAGTGGTGATTGGTCAGCTAACCATCAGAATAAACCTTTTGGCAGCGATAATAGCTTCATTGCGGATACGAGCGGCAAAACAACCTTAGGTAAAGATACTAAATTAGACTTTACGAAGGTACCGAGTTACTTTGGCTAGGCAGTTTAGTTTTTAAACTGTTTGATTGTTCGTAGAGGCACGGTAACGCCGTGCCTCTAACAGAATATCTGTTGCAAGCATCATAGAATTGGTAGCAGATCAACGCTTGAAATTGGGCGATCGCTCCTTTTCTAGGATGAGCTTCTCAGATATTCTGGTTATTGGCATTTTTAGGATTTCGGCTTATGAGTCGAAGCAACGTGTAATTCTTTCAACTGCTTAACATCAACACCTGAAGGTGCATCCGTCATCAAACAACGTGCTTGCTGTGTCTTTGGAAATGCGATCACATCTCGAATCGATTCTTCCATGGCCAACAACATCACCAATCGATCTAAACCATAAGCGATACCACCGTGAGGCGGAGTACCGTATTCAAACGCTTCCAACAGGAAACCAAATTTATTGTGTGCTTCCTCAACAGAAAGTCCGATCGCATCAAATACTTTTTCTTGAATTTCCCTTTGATAAATCCGCAGACTACCACCGCCAACTTCAAAACCATTAAATACCAAGTCGTAAGCTTGGGCGCGGGCAGTCTTCAAGTCATGCAAATCATCAGGATGGGGTGCAGTAAACGGGTGATGCAGTGCTTCTAGACGCTTTTCCTCTGCATTCCATTCAAACATTGGGAAATCTGTAATCCAGAGCAAGTTTATTTTTTCCGGATTGATTAACCCGAACTCCCTAGCCATGAACTGGCGCAGCCTATCTAAGGTTTTGTTAACAGTAGCAGCGTCACCAGCACCAAACAACAATAAATGACCTGGTTTAGCATCTGTGCGATGTAAAATTTCCTGTTTTTGCTCTGCGGTGAGGTTGTCTTTAATCGCACCGATGGTATCTATGTCTCCATTATCTCTCACGCGGATATAAGCTAACCCTTTAGCACCGGCCTCGTTAGCTTCTTTGAAAACGTCACCGCCTGGTTTGATCCTGACATTAGAAATTACATCGCCCTCGGGGATGGGGAGGATTTTGACGATCCCACCACTCTTCACAGCATCATGAAAGACTTTAAAACCACAGTCTTTAACAATATCCGAAACATCAACTAGTTCTAAGTTGTAGCGTGTATCAGGTTTATCGCTGCCGTAGCGTTCCATTGCCTTGGCATAGGTGAGACGGGGAAAGGGACGCTGTAACTCGATGCCTTTGACAGTTTTGAAGATATGACAGACTAATTTTTCGTTCAACTCGATAATTTCTTCTTGGGACATGAAGCTTATTTCCATGTCCAACTGAGTAAATTCCGGTTGTCTGTCGGCGCGTAAGTCTTCATCGCGAAAGCAACGGGCGATCTGGTAGTATCTGTCAAAACCGGATACCATCAGCAACTGTTTGAATAGTTGGGGTGATTGTGGTAAGGCAAACCAATCTCCGGGGTTAACACGACTGGGAACCAAATAATCCCGCGCACCTTCGGGAGTAGAACGAGTTAGTATAGGAGTCTCGACTTCAACGAAACCTTCGACATCTTCTAAATAGCGACGCATGGCTTTAACGACTTGATGGCGCAGTTGCAGGTTATGCGCCATTTGTGTGCGCCGCAAATCTAGATAACGATACTTCAACCGCACGTCTTCTCGCACCGGATCGGTTTCGGTGGTGGATACTTGAAAAGGTAACTGCTTACGGACAGCGTTGAGCAATTCTATATTGTCAGCGTAGATTTCGACTTCGCCTGTAGGTATACGGCTATTCAAAGATTCTTCGGGGCGTTGTGATACCCTGCCTATCACTTTAATTACATATTCATTTCGCAGAGTATTTGCCTCAACGTAAGAATCCGGGGTGCGTTGCGGATCGCTGACTATTTGAACAATGCCAGAGCGATCGCGTAAATCTAAAAATATCACACCCCCATGATCGCGGCGACGGTCTACCCATCCGTATAAGGTGACAATTTCTCCAATGTGTTCTTTTCGGAGTTCGCCGCAATAGTAAGTTCGCATAGTTGTTAGTTCTTAGTTACCAAGCTAGACAAAACAAGTAAATTTCAAACCTTTTCATTATCTAGCATCACTTGCAATTCTAGTAATTCCGGTTAAAAAAAGATGAATAATTTCTCTAATAGGAAAGGGTGTAGGGGTATAGGGGCAATGGGCAACAGGCATGGGGCATGGGGCATGGGGCATAGTAAAAATCAGTACTTTAATCCCCAATCCCCAATGCCCAATTCCCAATCCCCAATTCTTTACACCCTTATTTAAGATTAAGCACGAGGGGCATTGAAAGCTTCCCAAGCAGCTTTAGCAGCGTCTTGGCAGCGATCGCCGAATTCTGCGATTTGTTTCATCAACAAGTGCCAGTTTTTATCGGCTTCTTGCTGCAATACCATCCAAGAGTGTTCAAGGCGATCGCGCTCAATTAGTTTTTCGCCTTCAATCGCTTCCCGCGCCCGGCGTACTGCATTTACATAAGTTTCTCGGGTGAGGGTTCCTGCTGATTCTGCCTCAGCTTGTGCGCGTCTTTTGATCGCCTCAATCAACGCTTTGGTTTCATGCTTGATTTCGTCGGTTTCACCAGCCATTTCAGTTTCTACCATTTCATTGGTTTGAGAACTGACTTCAACGACGATCAAGTTTTCCTCTTCCTCTTTGTTACGATTGTAAGTCATAGCTAGTCCTCCTTTGTGCTAACTGAAAGATTTGATTGGAAACTGCACCCTGTCAATATTGGGGATTGGGAATTGGGAATTGGGCATTGGGGATTGGGGATTGAAGTACTGATTTTTACTATGCCCGATGCCCGATGCCCATTGCCCGATGCCCGTTGCCCGTTGCCCATTGCCCCATGTCCTAAACTCTTTGCATAGAAGGCAGTTCTTTTTCTAACCTCAGCAATGCTTCAACTCGCGCTTCTGTGGACGGGTGACTGGAGAACAAGTTGCTGAGAAACTGTCCAGAGAATGCATTTGTGATTAACAGTGGTTCAAAAGCTGGGTTGGCTTGTAGGGGTATTTGTCGCGCCGTGGCTTCTAAACGTTGCAATGCACGGGCTAAGGCACGAGGATTACCTGTTAATCTTGCAGAACCTGCATCAGCTGAAAATTCTCGTGTCCGGGAGATTGCCAGTTGAATAATTGTTGCAGCAACCGGGGCAAGTATGATCGTTAACAGCAGTCCTAAGGGATTGGGGCCGTTGCGATTATCCCGTGAATAGGGTGTATACCAAACGCTATAACTAACAATTTGAGCTAAAAACGAAATAGCACCTGCAATTGTGGCAGCAACGGCTTGCGTTAACGTGTCACGATTGGCAACATGGGTAAGTTCGTGGGCAATAACGCCTTCGAGTTCATCTTCTGGCAATATATTTAATATGCCTTGTGTGACAGCCACAGCAGCATGTTCGGGATCGCGTCCTGTAGCAAAGGCATTAGCAGCTTGAGTGGGAACGATGTATATCCTAGGCATGGGTAAATTAGCCCGTTGGCATAATTTCTCCACCATCTGATACAGCCCTGGTGCTTCCTGCGGTGACACTGGTTGAGCACGGTAAGCTGCTAGCGCAATTTTATCTGATTGATACCAAGAAAATAAGTTGGTTACTGCTGCTAAGGCAATACCCATAATCACGCCTGTGGTACCGCCAATTACCCAGTAAGTAATAGAAATTAAAATGCCACTTAGTAAAGCTAATAAAGCGGCAGTTTTCAATTGATTTCCCATATTTTGCTCTCCTTGTAATGCTGTGAATGCGAATAAAAATTAGGTTGTAATTAACAGCATTACTTAAGCCGCAACTTGATTGTATCGACCTCAACACAGATATTTCAGGTAGAAATAGCGCTCTAGTAATGTACGGTTTTCTCGCTCCGATATTTATAAAACTTCATACAAACTATATTTTTTAGTAACTTATAATACACGCTTTGTACTTAAATCAGTTGAATACATCTTTTGTAAAAAACACATCTATCCAAAGCTATAAATTTTTACTGGTGTTGAGACTAAAAATCGTCTAATTCATAGCCAGACTAGGAACGCAATTCCAAAGGCTCTGCCTTTAGTGTCACGACCGGCGGAGCCTCCAAACTCTCCATTCTTGCCAGAGGCAAGAAACGAGATGCCAAATAATTAATGTCACAAAAGCTAGGTATTCGCTATGCGAATGCAAGTTTGCGAATTATTGCAGATTTAATTGCGCTTTATAAATAGTGTCGGTAAAATCTCTGAGAACACTAATATTTGTCATTGACAATACTAGAGATTTTGAGCATTTCTTGCTTATTCTCGTACAAGCTACTTGGAGCTAAACAAAAGGCGATCGCCAAACAGAAGCTGTAAAACCAATATTTAGTTTCATAAAAACTTGTTGAGGTTGACGCGGAAGAACCCCATGAACTTATCCAAGTAGATTTAATTAAACCAGTGGTCATCTTTGAGAATAATCCCAATGAGAGAAAATACAAAAAAAATTGGAGTACTGCAACAGATAGGAAAAACTTTGTACGAATTTGCAGAGTTTATTATTAGTCCTTGGCTATATGGCGGATCTGTTCATCCTTTAAAACGACGAGTTGAGCTTTTAGAACGACGTGTATATCAAGGATTGCAAGACAAGGAAGAATCTCAAGATCGCGTTATTCAAGACTTACAACAGCAGATAGACTGTCTGCAAGAAAGTAGCAACTCTCAGCTAGAAAAAATCATTAATTACGAACTGCGTCAGCAAGTGCTAGGAGTACTGAAAGAGCAGACAAATATTGTCAATAAAATTATTAAACCAGCTGTTGAAGATGTGATGCGCGAGCTAGAGCATAAAAAGCAGCTTTCTGAAACAACTACCAATACTGCTGAGATTCAAAAAAGACAAGACCGACTCCGCCAATCTCTGGCAAATATTGAAAAATTAACTACATCACTCCCATACCTAGAAGCACAAAGAGCAGCTTGTATAGAAGCCGGACGATGGCTATTGGCTCGACGAGTAGAAGTGGCGCAAAGGGTGACAAATGAACTGCTGAGTCCGCAGCATTCTCAAACAGAAGAACTTCGCCAGAATATCTGTAAATACTTAAAACTGCTCGGCAGTTGTATGGAAAATGAGATTGAACCACGTTTGCTGTACAAAAGAGTTATCACTCACCAGCAGCCGCCGGTTCAGACATATGTGAAAGCATTTCAGTTGATTAAAAGTAAATATATCAGTGATTGGGAATTTTCCCATCAAATATCAAGTAAGGCAGCAGAAGAATTAAGGGGTTACTTTAGCTACTTAATTTACTATTTACTCACAGCCTTAGTCTGACTTAAGAGCATTCTTGATATCTCTTTCTATTACAGTGATAGCCTGCTGACGCTGACTCTCTAGTTGCAATAGAACATTGACAGCCCTTTTTGCTTGTCTGCTTTCTAGCAAACATTTTTCTTCTTCTAATAGGGTTGCCAGATTTTGCAATACCTGAATCATGGCAACATTATATTCGCGGAGGCGCTGATCGAAAAATTTATGTTTCATTCGCAAGCATACGTTTAGCATATTAAACTTTTTCTCTGGGCAAGCATGTAATCAGGAAGAAAACGGTTAAAAATTGATTTTCACAAATTAAATTAGCTGCTTGTTCAGGTATCTTACCAGTCTTACTAGAAATAAGTGCACAAACGGCGGAGCTTCTTTCAACGTCAGAGATAGAATGTTGTGTCCAGCCGTTGGCAGTCTTCAGATCGCTTGAAAAAGGATATTCCAGAATTGATTTCCCTAAGGCGATCGCGATCGCTTTTGGATTATTTCGCTACTCTAGCGAATGCAGAGCGAGCTTTAGAGACTATCCTACTCAGCTTTTTGGTTGAACGGCGAAGCTTTTGTGTGGTCAAGACAGTTGCACAAATAAGCGATGAAATCTCTACACACCCTTCAGCAAGGGGGATAGTACCATTCCTCACTCGCAGCTTGTAACTCTCATCCCCTTGGCCTAGGTCAATAGTTTGAAGACCGAGCAATTGAGCACTTTCAATCATCTTTAACAAGAGGATCAGACCTGGCGAGTATTTATGGAACTGTTGATTATACGAAGGGAACCAGTAGTGCCATACAGACCGAGAGCGCATACCTAAATGTAGAGCTGCGACCTCATCGCCCATATAAAGAACAGAGAGCATTCCAGCAAAATTTTCCCTTTTTGTCGCGTGTATCTGTTCAACAACTCTCACAATCCACTCAACCTTGAAGTCGTTACTAGCACCTGTTCGACGGTAGTGGTTGGACTTCCAACGCATCAGAAGTCTTAACAAGGAGGTGTCAGGGACATGCGCTTCAAAACGCAGCGGCCCTACTTCCCGCTCGATCTTGGGTATGTTTCTGCTAACTTTTTGAATCCAGTTGGATTGTGCTTTTTGTTTGATTAGGTATGTGTTGTACCCCTGTGATAAGTCGATAACAGAGGACTCAGTTTTGATTCTGTGGAATGGATGAAAAGGTAATTGTGAAGCGATCAGATGGTCGAATTTCCAGCCCTTTAGCCCACAGGCACGGATTAGCTCTGCTGCGTCTAAATGATCAATTCCCGGCTTGAGTACTAGACCTTGGTAGTCGCAGAGGTGCCCACCGATCGGATAACCCATTTGCATCTTACCGCGCTGGAAGGGGAAAAATCCGGCAACCTTACCAGCTTCTTCAATTATGCCAACCCAGACATCTTTTCGGACTGCGGCAACAGCAGATGTGAACTCCGGACAAAAATATGGACTGCTTAGTTGAGAGTTAGCCTGTTGGAAGCTTGACCAAAGCAACGAATATTCTGATGTCAGAGATTTGCCAGGAATAACAGTAACTTTCATATTCTGCGTATTGTATTATTATTGAACACAACAGGTTGCTTCGGTTATTAGTCAGCTTAGCTTCAGGAATTTTAAGGTTAAAAGCGCATCGTATTGTTGGAAACGTAATTATGACGTTAATTTGCGACTGTACATCAAAACAAATCTAACCTACAGCTGACTCAGAAACCACAGACACACAAGCATTTACCAACGGCAACAAAGGGCCTAATTGCTCTTGCCCGTTCACAGCTAAATCGCTGTGACATAAATAAACTCTCTCAGACACACGGGAAAGTAAATCTGCTAAAATCCGTCGCAGGCGTTGTTCTTCGGCCAATTGCTCATCTTCTGGCGTCCAAGGTTCCCCTAATCTTTCTCGCAGAAAGAATGGCGCTCCGAATAACGTTGCTGCACCGCCTTTTGCCCACAATGGTGAACCAACATCTAACCAAAAATGCCAGCGATGAGAACGCCGACTAGAGCGGTATTGGAATATGGTAGCTAAAGATATAGGTTTTGCTGTTAGTCTGATGGGATGCACGGGGTAGGGGTTAGCGGTAATAGTGCCACGCTGCAACAGTTGAATGAATTCGGCAATGGTGTTTTGCGGTAGATCCTCCCCTCGATCAAGGGGGGGGATCTGTCGCAGTCTTGTATCAATTTCCCAGTAATGTTGGGCGGTTTCTAGTAATTCCCGTAGTGCCGCCAATTGATCGTAGGGAAGATTGCTGCCATCCCACAAAAAGCGTTGAATAGTCCTGTCTAACAAAGAAATGGGGCTGGGAATAAGACGTAACTCCTGTTGCGATCGCTGTTCCTCCAACCACTTCAATATTTCACTATAGGCTGTAGTAGCTGCGTAACCAAGTCGATCCCAGCGATCGAAGGCTGTCACAGGTAACAAATTCGGGCGTTCAGGGTGGGGTTGAAAACAGTAATCTGCAATTAAACCAGCGCGTACCGGATCTATGTGAGAGGATGGGGGGATGGGGGGATGGGGGGCTAGGGGTCCGGGGGGCAATGGGGGGAAAGAAAAATTCTTTTGTCTTCCACTCTCCCCCTCTTCCACTCTCCCACTCTCCCACTCTCCCACTCCTCTATCTCCGCGACTAAGCACTACTAACATCTGAGCCACCGCATCCCGATCTACTAACCGTCCCAAACCTGGATAAACTAGTGCCAATACGGTGAGTAAAGCACGGATAACAGGTGAAGCAATCAGAGGGCGTTGATCGTTGAGTGATTCTACTGGGATGCCTTGCTTGCTGAGAATTTCGATCAGAGTATAACGGGCGATCGCATCTAAACCAGGTGCAATCACTGCCACTTGATCCGGTTCCACTTGTCCTTGTTTGACTGCCTTAGCAATTACTTCTGCTGTTTGCCGCAATAGTTGAGCGCGGGATGTAGTTTGAATCGACTGCACCACTTCAGGTAAGCTTAATAGTGTCATCGGTTCGGTAAGTAATTCCACCATCGGCGTCGCCAATATATCCGCAAGACTGTTGAAAGGAGAGGCAGTTAAGGTTTTCACCTGACAACGTTCTGCTAACTCTTGCATATGGTTGGGATCTGCTCCCAAACCCAAGCGCACTATACCATCTGGGTTATAGCTAAAGGCTCCCACTGTACCCCCATCCAGCAGCAACTCAAATAGGCGATGTGCTATGGCAGGGTAATCTTGCACGTCATCGGCCAGCACTCCTTGGTAGCGTTTTGCTAGCTGTTGTTGGTAATGGGGATCGGGCAATAAGTACTGGCTGTAAAGTTCTGTGATAATTCCGTAGGAAAGTAAGCCCCGCTCTAAACACCAATTACGCCAATCTAATAATAAAGATGCCAAGAATTCTGGTTCTAAACTAATAACATTCTCCTGCTGTGCTAATGCTGTTGTTAATATCTTGCCAATATCTTCTGTCGGTGTACCACTGTAAGCAGCTAATTGCAATAAGTCAAGGATGCGGCGCACTAAGCGGTACTCATT
The DNA here is from genome assembly GCF_000517105.1 of Fischerella sp. PCC 9605. GTDB lineage: Bacteria > Cyanobacteriota > Cyanobacteriia > Cyanobacteriales > Nostocaceae > PCC9605. The sequence continues at coordinate 785,208 of NZ_KI912151.1, forward strand.
CGTGCCAGCACGGCGCAAAGTCTCCTCATCCAACTGGGGACGCCAGAGTTTGGTTGCCAATTCCTGCTCTGTTTCTGGGCGTAATCTCACTGGAAATTGCGCTTTTAGCTTTAAAGATTGAATCAATAAAGGCCAAAATAAAATTACTTCTTCCTGAAAAAAACCTAAAGGAGTTTTACAGCGTACTGGATATTTTCCTAGAGTTGCAGTCATAATTTTATCTGCCAATTGTCGCCGATTATCGTCATTGGCAGCCAAAACTAAAACTGCTGCTTCTGTTTGATCAAGATATAAGCGTTTTGATATGCGATCGCTATTTTTTGGTCTGAAATTTTTAGTATAAAATGATTCATGGTTGTTATTTTCATTTTGCATCCAGCGAACGAACTGTTCTACTAAAAGAGCAGTTTTGCCACTGCGACTAGGACCAACAATCCAAACAGAATGAGAAAGCACAACCGTCTCCTTGATAATTTGTTAAGATACCTCGTACGTTAAGTTAAGGTTAAAAGACACCAAAACAGGGTGGATGATCGCCTACGATGAATAACTCGGGTTTAGGTCAAAAAATTTACTCTTTTCTGTTAGCAGCATACGGTAGGTACTTGCGGACTCCAGAGCGTTCTTTGGATAAAGCTTATAATGCTGCTCTAAAAATTCGGCAAATAGAAAACGAGCATTTTAATGGTAACAAAATAGACTATGACTCAATGATACATAGCAAAAGCGTGATGGATTATTTTGAGTCAGAACTAAAAAAAGAATTAAGAATTATCAGAATGAGGTTGACAGAATTTAAAGCCAGCCGATTTTTCTTAAACGACTCTAATCAAAAAGCAGAGAAGAAACTAGGTATAGAACATCTCAGTTCTGCTGCGATCTTAGAAAAACTCAGGTTTATTGATGAAGTCGTAGAAAAATATACCATATCTGACGAAGAAATAGCTCCTATAAATTCTATTGACCAAACTCCCGATGTACCAGTTGAATCGCTTGTAGTCCGACCAAAACAGCAAAATTTAAGAACGACTAACTTAGATAATAAATTACAGAATCAGCCACGAGGTAAAACTAATACAACAGGAGTATTACCTCGTTCAATTTTTAATACCATTCATCGTTTACAAGCCGAATTAGATCCTAAATCAGAACAAGAGGTTGTTCAAAATTTCCGCAAGTCTCAACAAAGAAACATCATTTCAGTCCGGTTTTTATTGTTACTAATTATTGTACCAATTCTAACTCACCAGCTATCAAAAGCCTTTGTCGTTGGGCCGATTATTGATCATTTTCGGAATCCAGATCGAGCGGCAATATTCCTCAACGAAGAAATGGAAGAAGAAGCGATGTTAGAATTGCAAAGATTTGAAGAAAAAATTAAATTTTACGATCTTCTTAATAATGTCATAACTTCAGAACAAAATATAGAAGAACAGATGAGAGTAAGGGCAGAAGAGATTGCTGAAGAATATCGCAGGGAAAGTGCCAATGCTATCAAGAATTTTACTGCTGATATATTATCAGTCATCGCCTTTATATGGCTTTTACTGATGAGCAAAAAAGAAATCGCCGTGCTCAAAGAATTCTTTGACTACATTGTCTATGGTCTGAGTGATAGTGCCAAAGCATTTATTATTATTTTGTTTACTGATATCTTTGTAGGATTTCACTCTCCTCATGGCTGGGAAGTCATTTTAGAAGGTATATCACACCATTGGGGATTACCAGCAAATCATAATTTTATCTTCTTATTTATTGCTACTTTTCCAGTTATTTTAGATACAATCTTCAAATACTGGATTTTCCGCTATTTGAATCGCATCTCGCCTTCTGCTGTTGCTACATACCGTAATATGAATGAGTGAAATAAGTTAGTAGTTAGTACGGTTTTGTTCACTGCCTACTATGAACCGCTTTATCCAGCTAGTCGCGTTCCTACATCCGAGTATCGCTATCCTATCTATCGTTTGCCTCCCGATCTCAAATCCTGGCAGAAACCCCATCCTCCACGCTTGCAGTTAGAGGGAAGAGATGGTTTGCAAGGTGCAAAAGGTAAGCTGCGAGGATTGGAGTTGTTTTGGTTCCGCGATCGCCTACAACCATATATCATACAAATTCAAGGCTCAGTTCGACTTCAGCTTCCCGATGGCAAACAAACAACAGTTGGCTACGCTGGTAACTGCTTATAGCTACAAAAGCATTGGTCGTGAACTCGCTAATGATGGCAAATTACCCCTAGAGGGTATGACAATGCCAAAAATCCTCGATTATTTTCAGAAATATCCCCAAGAATTAGATGTTTATATCCCACGCGATCCTAGCTTTGTGTTTTTCCAAGAAAATCACGGCGCATCAGCTACAGGTTCTCTCAGTGTGTCACTTGTAGCAGAACGTTCGATTGCGACAGATCAATCCCTGATACCTCCTGGTGCTTTAGCCTGGTGCTTTAGCTTTGATTCGCGCTCATGTTCCTTTCGTAGATGCTAGCGGTACAATGGAACATCGTATTGTTAGTCGTTATGTTCTCGATCAAGATACCGGAGGCGCGATTAAAGGTGCGGGAGGGTAGATTATTTTTTAGGTACTGGTAAAGAAGCAGGTGATCGCGCTGGCGTTACGGTTAGCAAAGGACAACTATATTATTTGCTGCTCAAACCTAATAAATAAATATTCGTTGGTTAATGATTATTTGTGTCCCAATTTCTTACAGATATCTACACCTTTGTCTAACAAATAAACCTAACTGCGCTTTTGTGAAGAGACATAATTTATAAATTGTAATACAAACATCATAACTGTTCACTGGGATTTTTTAAATTTATTTTGGTCAGTTCATGATATATTACCCAATTTTTTGCGATCAAAATTTCCAGCCATTCCTATTTTTTAGAATTTTATGAATCGAAGGCAAATAAAGTGATAAAATACTTAACTTTGCTAAATTGACACTGTAAAAAAAATATTGCGGCTAGGAACTACAAAAATTATTTATCGTCATAGGGGAGTGCAGTCATTCATCTAGGAAATAGGCTGTGAATCTTTACAAAGTTGCCATGTAAAAGCCCAGTTGTATTTCTCAGATATCAAGTCGTACTCCAAATGTTTTACAGAAACTCAGAAATACTGTACTTTAGATTGTATATTAAGCATGTTCTTCAGTAAGTGATATCCACTAAGACAACCTCACCCTACTCTACATTGATCGGTCAATCAGGGGGATTGAAAGTGATCAAGATTATATTTGATGCTGACATAATACTAGAGGCGTTGATGAATCGCAATGATTTTGGAGAAGAAGTCAGCAAATTATTGGACAGAACACATCCTTTGATTCAGATGCACATAACAGATATCGGATGGCAAAAGATATATGCCTATGCCAGTCGTCTACGGAATAACAAAATTGCTGAAGTAGTAGTCGATTGGTTACAAGAAAAAATAAAGATCTGCCCTGTCGATCAGACCATTCTCCAGCAAGCACGCTCTTTACCCCTTAAGGATTTTGAATCTGCTGTAGAGCTAATCTGCGCCAGTTATGAAGATTTAGATGCGATTGTTACTCATAACCTCGATGATTTTGCTGAAGCTCCTGGTAAATATAGGGTGTGGTCAGTAGCAGAATTATGGGTACGTGTAAATCTAGAAAGTCAGCTACAAACAGCCAGATACAGTTAATTCCTAATAGACTTAGGGATAATATCTGACATAAGCTCAAAAGCTAGAAATAAAGCTTTTTGACCCTACCCTGCGCAGCTACCCAAAGAATGTCTACGCTGAACTTGAGAGCATGCTTTTGACTTCCGCCCAGCGTTACTAGACTTGCTATATTAGTTTACCGTATAGCGCTAGTTTATGCTCAGATTGAGAGTATAGTTGACAACACCATTGCCACTAGTTTGCTGAGATGAACTAACACCAGGACCGCTTAATTCTATGCTGACTCCAGATGATGCAGGGGCGTAACGGCCTGAAATTTCAACGATGTGTTCTCCAACTGATAGTAATGGTGATAGATTAATTTCCACTTGGTTATCGTTTAGTCGTTTCACAACTTTACCATTGACAGTAATTTCACCACTCAATTGACTGCCTGAAGTGTTAATCCTTAAAATGTGAGGTTGACGAAGATTAGCTGCACTCAGATTGAGTGAGCTTTTTTGGTATCCAGAAGAAGAAGAAGAACTAGTGGTACTAGATTGCTGGCTCGCAAACGTTTTGAAGTATTTCATATCACTATCGCTATCAGAATTTACAACAGTATTGCTATTGCTGTCGGAGTTCATCAAAGTGCTTTGGCTGACGCTTCCGAAATTGTAAATGAGAGCGATCGCTATCACTATAAAAGCGACGCAGCCAGTGAGAAGTGTTACAATCTTCATGATGACAGAAAGAGATTTAGATAGCACCAGGCTTGCGATATACTAATCAAATTGTTTTCAAATTACATACATTTGCGGAATGATTGGGAAAAAAGAGTTAGGCAAATGTAGTAAACATCTCAATTAGTGCTATAGCCGCGAGGTTCTTTCTAAGGATGTCTATAATCTACATATAGCAATTCCATTTGATTTGTGAGATGTTAGTTTGGTTTGTCATTAGTTAATGGTCAGTAGTGAATGCTTACTAATAAACGACTGACCGAACATTATACGCTTCATAATTCGTCATGAATGAACCAAGCAACTCAATTTAATGAGGTGGAAAAATAAACCGTTAGTTTCAATAAAGCGCATTCATGCGTGGGGTAACAGTACGAATTATTTTGACAGCTAACGGTCATAACGAACAATCTGACAACTCAAATGGCTTTTCGCTAAAGCAGCGAAACCGAAGTACCCACCTAGCAAGGAACTTCGGAATATAGAAAGTTTTCAGATGTGGGGTGTGGGAATGTTTTACCTAGGATAATTGCTAGGAAGTGGTACATGAATCTGTGGGTTTACCTTAATACCAATATTTCGAGTTCTCACAGGAACATTACTGTTAGGATCTCCATCGACAAATTGGTTGCTATTGCGGCGTTGTTCACAGCGACCGCCAGAAACACAAGTTTGGGTTCCTACACTGGTAACAGTACCACCAACACTATTTTCGCAATTTTCCCCAAAGTTCTGATTGGTTTGGTTCGATTGATTTCCCTCCCTTGAACGATCAACCGACACTTGGGCGCTAACATCAACTGCGGTACACCCTGCCAGTGCAGAAGGAGTTAAGGAAGGCATAAAGAAGGGAGATACAGCGGTGACAGAGAACAAGCCCAGGGAAAGTAATTTGAATCGCATAGTAGTAATATCCTCTGAATCTATTGACATGTTGTACTTGTTTGAGAGCTGTAAGTGCGATTAACCGCAGTACCCGAGTTATTACTGTGAGTACTTTGACGGGTTACACTTCTGCTAATGCAATTAGAGTTTGATCTGGTTGTCGGGTATTTCTTGCTTTGCGGATATTTCCAAGTCGGAAGCGGGGTACGACGATTTGGAATCCATACTCTTGAATTGGGCAGGCGAAGGGGAAAGATACTTCTTCTTGCGGGAGTGGTTTTAACAGAAACACCACTTTCCTGACCAACTCTGATCTTAGAGTCACCAGTGTCAACGTATACATCTGCGGAGGCTATTCCAGCAGGTAATGAAATTAACGCAGATAGAACTAGTAATGGAATCGTTTGTCTGGCAGGCATGGCTGAATTTTCCTATATAGAACACTACCGATTTTTTCTTCTTGGCTAGCAAGGAAATCGGTAAAACCTCTGTACTCAACTCCCCACTCTCAACACACCACGGCACTGCTAGCAGACAGAGTATGTACATTGACCAAAGACTTGTGCCTAGGGAATCAGTAGCACATCCGACTTAAAATTTGACGCTGTAAGCTTTCCTGATTGGCATTTTGGTCAACACGACCACCATCAACAGCAACACCACTTTGGTTGATCAGCTGGTCTGAGCGTTGTGACTGAGAGCCTGGTCTACAATTGCCGTATAAAGAATTCTGTCCAGTTTGAGTCTGGATACTTCTCTGGTTAGCTCTTTGGTTAACTTGACTACCACGACCTACGGCAGCAGCATCTTGATTAATCTCCTGCCGAGTGCCTTGGTCATCAGCAAAGGCTGCTGTGGGCGCTACTATGAGCGCAGTCGCTAAGAGAGCAAAAGCGTAAGTTTTCTTTACCATAATATACAAACCACCTTATAAATAAATTGTGTGTCATGGGAGGAATGGTGGCATTGCCAAAATTCAGCAACGCCTTATTTTTTATGATTTAAAAGCGATAAAAACAGCCAGTGTTTCCCAGCGCGACTTGGTTTTGAGCACTGCTGGTGCTGCTAGCTTGAGCATTAACAGAACTGTCTACCGCCGCTCCATTTTGTCCTGTAATCTGAGTAGAACGTTGTGCTTGGTCAGTCGAGGGTTTGGCACAGACGTAACTACGACCACCATAGCGATTCTGTTTGAGAATTTGCTGTTGGATGTTGACGCTATCCGCACTCTGAGAATTTACACTCCGATTGACAGAAGCACCATTTTGATCGGTGATCTGGACATTTTCTTGAGATTGAGATTGTTCGGCAGCAAAAGCCGTCGTAGGAGCAATCAACAAACCAGCAGCTAATAAACCGAAAGCTAAGGATTTTTTCAACATAATTCCTAGACCTCCCTGCTTATGTTTTCAGGAAAGAGAACTGGCGTTACTTCTAATGCGCAACGCCTTATGCCTTGATGGATTAGCAGCCAGCTTTACGAAGTGCAACTTGGCGCTGATCGCTCTCGGTGTTACTGTTTTGAACGTTAACAGAACCGTCTACTGCTGTACCACTTTGTCCTGTAAACTGAGCAGAACGTTGTCTTTGCTCGACAGAGGACGTAGGAGCACACCAGTAAGGAGCATTGCGACTACCTCTTTGAAATTGCTGTTGGCGGTTGATGCTATTGGAGTTTTGAATGTTGGTACTACCATTAACAGCAGCACCCTCTTGCACTGTTTCCTGAATATTGTCTTGAGATTGTTCGCCAGCAAACGCTGCGGTGGGAGCAATTAACAAACCAGCAGCTAAAAGACCGAAAGCGAAAGACTTCTTCAACATGTTGTTAGACCTCATTAGTTAGTTAAGTTGTGTAGTTGGTAGAGAACTGGCGTTACTTCTAATACAGTAACGCCTTATGCCTTGATGGATTAGCAGCCAGCTTTACGAAGGGCAACTTGGCGCTGATTGTTCTCGGTGTTGCTGTTTTGGACGTTAACAGAACCGTCTACCGCCGCACCACTTTGTCCTGTAAACTGAGCAGAACGTTGTGCTTGATCGACAGAGGACGTAGGAGCACACCAGTAAGGAGTATTGCGACTACCTCTTTGAAATTGCTGTTGGCGGTTGATGCTATTGGAGTTTTGAATGTTGGTACTACCATTGACAGCAGCACCCTCTTGCACTGTTTCCTGAATATTGTCTTGAGATTGTTCGCCAGCAAACGCTGCGGTGGGAGCAATTAACAAACCAGCAGCTAAAAGACCGAAAGCGAAAGACTTCTTCAACATGTTGTTAGACCTCATCAGTTGTGTGTTGTTTGTGTGTTGTGTGTTTTCGGTCAGAGGGTTTACACCTATCACTCCTTGTGTAGGTTATTTATTTCTCGACCTTGAGGAGTTGTTTGAGTGTGTCTGTTTGTTTTGTTAATGAGAGCTACAAAGTCACATCTGTTCATTCCGGATTAGTCTGAAAGATTTTTAGAAAAAAATTGTCTGTGCTTTGTCTCCTCTCAATTTGAACCTCCCAATCAAACGACTTCTTACAGATGTTGGGGCAAGGAATAGGGTGGAAAAAGAAAGAGATTGTTCTCTCTCTACCCTTTTGCCTTTTCCCGCCTCTTAACAAAAATTATTTTTGCAAGAGGTGTAAAATAGTGATGAGAGTTACACTTAATAGTTTTAACCAAAGAACTTAAGTGTCGTCAATAGCTTGGTTAAATTTGTTGGGCGCTAGATTTTTTTGGTGCTAGGATCTACGACTATAGATATTAGGTAAACCATAAGTGCTGTAGCTGTGAAACAGAAGGCAAAACCAAGGATCGCTTTTCTGCGAGAAAAGGCAGGGCTAACCCAGCTGGAATTGTCACGTATTGTCGGCGTGACCGAAAGCACTATCCAAAATTGGGAAAGTGGTAGGACTGGAACAGAACAGATAGAACGAATTATTAAGTTTTGTAAAGCGCTGAATTGCCAAGTAGAAGACCTAATTGAGTATGTGAGCCACTCACCACAAGAGTCGGCTGCAAAACCTAGTTCTTTAAGTGATATACATAATTTGTTGGGAACTGAGAACCATTCGGCGATCGCTGAAACCGACTCGACCGCAGATCAAAAGCGGCAAGTTAGTCATTAGTCATTGGTCATTGGTCATTAGTCAATAGTTGGTGGTTAGTGGTTATTTCTCCCACTCTCCTCATCTCCCCATTGCCCCTAATCCCCACTCCCTGGCGGTCGTGGGGGCCGGTGAGTTCCCCATCTCCCCCTCTCCCACTCCCCCTATCTCCTCCTAGCTTGCAGCCACAATTCATCCACTGTCACAAATTGATAGCCTTGTTGCAATAGTTGGGGAATAAGAATTTTTGTGATTTCGGCTACATCTTCTCCGCCGCAAGCACCGTCGTGCAACACAATAATGGAGCCATTAGTTACTTCTTTGAGAACTCGCTGTACAACGGTAGTAACTCCCGGTCTTACCCAATCTTCTGGTACTACGCTCCACATCACAGTTCTGTAATTCCACTTATGTAGCAGGTTCAAAGTTGTGGGTGTAAATAAACCGTTCGGGGGTCGGACATCACGTACTTGTTCGGGTTGCAGGTTACAAGCATGATAGACGGCTGCTTGAGTTTTTTCTAAGCTGTCTCTGAGATCTTTAGGAGAAAGCAAAGGAAAATTGCGATGATCGTACCCGTGCAGTCCAACCCAGTGTCCGCGATCGCATATTTCTTTGGCTATGCTTGGCGAACGGTTAACACAAGCACCCAACCAAAAGAAATTTGCTGTAATCTGGTAACGGTCTAATACTTGTAACAGTTTGGGTGTGTATTGTGGATGAGGGCCATCATCAAACGATAGGGCGATCGCTTTGGAATTACAATCGCCTCCCCAAAGACAACTCGGAAACGTTGGCTTGAGAATGGGGTGCAAAACTGGAAATAGAGGATAAAACTGCATATTTAGCAAACTTCCTTTGGAAGGGATCGGGGATTAGGGATCGAAGATTAGGGACTGGGGATTGGGGCATCGGGCATCGGGCAAAGGAACTGGAAAAGTAAAAAGTAAAAAGTAAAAAGGTAAAAGAAAAAATTCTTTCTTTTTACTTTTAGCTTTTAACTTTTGACTTATTTTTGCCCAATCCCCGATACCCAGTACCAAATCCCCTATATCCAGTATCCAGTACCCAATACCAAGTTTTTTCTTGGCAAGGCTTGACCAGTGACAAAATGTATAGTACATATGTTCTATATGAATTCATTCTTGCATAAAAACTTACCATTCCCGAACTAGGAAGTAGCACTTCTTTTGCCAACAGGAGAGCATACTAGATGAAGCTATCGAAACTTGATTTGAGCAATGTAGTAGCGATCGCTCACTCTGAAGGACATTTGCAGTTATTGCTGGATTTAGGTAACGAATTAGAGTTTTTAGAAATTCCTGCACCAGTCGAGGCTTTTGAAGGATTGCAACATTTGAATGAGATAGTAGCTGAAGTTAAAGCTTTGCCTTCATACGAGGAATCAATTGCAATGTTGCCAACAAATTCATCAATGGCGAATGCAGTGGGATATGACGACGACAAAAATATTTTACAAATCGAGTTTCATAACGGTGCAGTCTATCAGTATTCGGGTATAGAAGAAGATACTTGGGAAGATTTACATCAAGCAGATTCAGTTGGCAAATATTTCAATGAAAAAATTAGAGGTAAATATCAGTCAGAGCGTATAGATGATGACTATTGCTGATAATTAGTGTTCCTGGTGCTTCTGGCTAATTGCTAATTATTATTAGTGATTAGCCTTTACTTTATTTAATTTTGGTTGTTGATAGTTGTTTGATGTTTGGTATTTATTCCAACCAACTACCAACCCTGCGGGTACTCTACGAGAAGCCGCCCTGCGGGCGTCTACGTCAGTTGTACCCTGCGGGAAGCCGCGCTGCGCGCGTCTACATGGGGAAAACCACGCCAGGTTCTACAACGCTTGGTACCCCCGCAACGCACTGGCTCCCCAAGACCGCACTGACTCACCACCAACAAACAACAATCACCTAATACCCTCACAACTTCCTCAAATTCTTTATTTAAATTTAAAAATAGAGCCTGTCTATCTCTGCCCTAAAGTTGCTCTACCGTTCACATCTTTAAATAAACAGGGAAATTAGAAGCTGAGAGGGAATAAATTATGACTAAAACAATTTTTAATTTAACACTGCCAGTGGTTGTTAGCCTCATAGAGGATGTTTTAGAAACTTATCCTCATCATCCCTATCAGCAAGCTTTCTCTATTCCTGACTTTCGCCAAGAACTAATTGCTCATGTCCTTAGTCACGTATCTAATTGCTATGTGGTTGTAGAAGAAGGTCAACAACCATTAGTTAACTATCAGTCTTTAGCTTGCTCTCTCAAAGAAAGGTCATGTATAGAAGATTTGATTCATGAGGGCATTGAGAGAATTATGTACAAACGGGATAAAGAGCTAAGTTTGCAAATACCTGAAGAAGTTGATCCTGGGTTGGCTCCTTCTCATTGGTTTGGTTGAAAGGGATTAGGGGCTAGTAAATAATCGTGTGCGTTTTTTTGAATCAGATCGGCTATCTTTTCAAGGGCGATCGCCACTCCATTCTCAGCAATTGGTGACAAGCGATCGCCCAATTCAAAATTTTCTCCTGGTACAATCAACCACCAAGCTTTAGGGCAATGTCCATAAATAGCTTTGGTGAGAGCGAGAAGCGCTTGTGGATCGCCCGTATGACCTGCGAGAAAGTTAGTAGCGGTGGGTAAGAGTGATTTTACTTGCACGTCAGAAGTTTCAGAAGTCAAACAAGCATCGACAAAGATTACCAAGTCAACACTTACCAAAGCCTCAGCAAGTTCGGGGGTAAGTTGATGGACAGTAAGGGATTTTACGTTTAATAAATGTTGGGAGGCGATAATCTCTGCTACCCGTTGTCCAATCGCATCATCGCTACGCAAATCATTACCGTAACCAATTACTAAGACAGTTTTGTTCATCGTTATTAGCTTTTAGTGACCAAATTAAGTAGATCGGCACAAATAAAGTTAACTCGCTACGATCGTCATTGGTAAGAGTTTCAGCATTTTTACATGTCTTGACGTAGTTATGTTTATTCCTGTCTACTTACTTATAATTATTCTTTAGTAGTTATTTCCCTTAATTATTTTTAGGGGTAAAAAAATGACCGCCTACTATGACTCCATAGCCCAGCAGTATAAAAAATCCAAACTGTTGCCGTTTCGCTTGCATATTGAGGCATATACATACTTTAATCTGCTCGGTAATCTGGTCGGAAAGTCAATTCTCGATCTGGCTTGTGGAGAAGGATTTTACACCAGACTATTCAAACTCCAAGGTGCAGCACGAGTGTGCGGGGTCGAAATCTCTGAAAAAATGATTGAACTGGCAAGACAGGAAGAAATCAGACAACCCCAAGACATTGAATATATCCTTGGTGATGTATCTGAACTTAATAAAATTGGCAATTTTGATCTGGTAGTGGCTTCCTATCTACTTAATTACGCCCAAACCAGAGAACAACTACTTAAAATGTGTCAGAACATATTTGCTAATTTAAAACCGGGCGGTCGTTTCGTTACCATCAATAATAATCACTCCCAATGCCCTTCGTCTTATCTCACTACTGAAAAGTATGGATTTATCAAAAGCATAGATTCACCATTAGTGGAAGGTACACCTATAAAATACACATTCACAATGTCTGCTAATGATAAGAAATTCAGCTTTGATAACTATTACCTCAGCACAGCCATTTACGAATGGGCATTTCGGAGTGTCGGTTTCAAAGAGATTCGCTGGCAAAAACCAATAGTCTCTCCTCAAGGAGTGGAAGAATTTGGTCAAGAGTTTTGGCAGGATTTTCTTAACTGTGTGCCTATAGTTGGTATTGAGTGTCTTAAATAGGTGTGACGTAGAAGCAATTCATGAATTGCTTCTACAAAATTCATGCCTTGATTCAGCAACGCCTCATTTTTTGTTGATAAACAACTTCTAATTCCGCCAAACTTCATCAACAACAGTCCCATCTGCTCGCACTAATTGAACGTGCAAAGGCATTTGTCCGACTGCATGGGTTGAACAACTCAAACAAGGATCAAATGCTCGGATTCCAGCCTCTACACGATTCAACATTCCTTCAGGAATTTCCGAACCGTTAATAAAATGCCGGGCAATTTGAGCGACTGTGCGATTCATTGCCAAATTATTTTGTCCTGTAGCAATCACCAAATTTACCTTCAAAATCAAGCCATTTTCATCAACTTTATAATGATGGAACAAAGTGCCGCGTGGCGCTTCACTCACTCCAACTCCTTCTAGTTGATTAATACCAGCATCGGCACGGAGTCGATTTGATAGTAAATCAGGATCATCTAACAAAATTTCAATCCGCTCAATCGATGCAAGAATCTCGATGAGTCGGGCGTAGTGATAGAAAAATGATGAGGTGACTGTCCCTTTACCTCTATCTCTAAACTCCTGCAACTCGCGATCGGCCAGAGGTGTACCAATGTGGCTGCAAACATTCAGACGTGCTAAAGGCCCTACCCGATAAATACCACTATCTATACGGCAATGGTCTTTTTGGCTGGGATAACCAAGAGGACGGTAATAAGGAAACTTTAAGTAAGTCCAAGCTTCAACTGCTTCGCCGATAAATTCCTGATAGCGAGTCGGATCGAGTTTATCGGCAATGATATTGCCTGCGCTATCAACAAACCGGATATACCCGTCGTAATTTTCCCACAAACCTTCAGGAGTAACCAACCCCATAAACAAGCTGGGAAAATTACCAAAGGTTTGCGCTTCTGTTTCATAATCCTGAAGCAAGCGCTTAAATAGAACCAGTGCATTAAGTATTGTGATACGTGCTTCTGGGATGCGATTCTGAATATGGGTGCGTCCCTCCTCTGACAAGGGTTCTCTGACACCTCCCGGAACTGCCCAAGATGGGTGAATCTTGCGTCCTCCCAATAGTTCAATAATTTCTTGTCCAAATTGCCGCAAGCGAATACCCCCACGGGCGAGTTCTGGATCGGCTGCGATTAAGCCAAAAACGTTGCGTTTGGAGGGATCGCTATCCATCCCCAGCAAAAAATCTGGGGCGCTGAGGTGGAAGAAACTGAGGGCATGGGATTGGATAATCTGCGCCAAGTTCATCAAACGTCGCAGTTTGGCAGCTGCGGGAGGAATGGTAACGGCAAGAATGCGATCGCCCGCTTTAGCAGAAGCCAACAAGTGACTCACCGGACAAATGCCACACACCCGCGCCGTAATTCCCGGCATTTCCGCCAAAGGGCGACCTTCACAAAACTTTTCAAACCCACGAAATTCGGTTACATGGAAACGAGCATCGCTGACTTGTCCCGTATCATCAAGATAAATACTGATTTTTGCGTGTCCTTCAATACGAGTAACTGGGTCGATGATTACTTTTTTCATAACTGTACTGCTGCCTAACTGGGATAGTCAGAAATAGATTTTTCTTGGTGCCTTGGTGTCTTGGTGTTTTTCAACACCAAGGCACTAAGACACAAAGGAGTGTCAACCGCTACACCAGCAGTCATAGATTTCCTTTGCCTCTGGATACTCATCGCAGTATTCTTCAAAGGCTGTTTTGACTACTCTCTCTGCCCGTTGATGAGCTATCTCAGCTTGCATTTCTTCAATCACATCCCAAGCTGCGGCACATTCTTCTGAACGGATACCTTTTTGAGCGCAAATAGCGCGAGCTTTTCTAATTTCGTCCTGAAGTTGTTGTTCTAACAGGATAGTCCGGGGTTGTTCGAGAAAGTTACTATGAGCCAGAATGTCAGCTAGCGAAATGATACCCAGTAGTTCACCGTGGATAACAGGCGCTCTCTGTATATGATGATCGGCAAATAACCGCGCTATGTATTCCAAACCAAGGTCAGGATTGACAACGATACAAGGCTTGGTCATTACTTCATAGACACGCACCCGATTGGGGTCTTTGCCATAGGCAATTACTTTATACACAATATCGCTTTCGGTAATAATCCCGTAGGCATCCTGTTCGTGGCGACGATCTACAATCAGCGCTTTCCAGTCTCTTGCCCTCATCAGCCTGACTGCTTCAGCCACCGTTGCGGAACTGCGAATAGTGGCAACATCTTTAGTCATAATGTCTGCGGCTTTGAGCATTGTTAACCTCCTAAAAATTGATGGGGTGATGGGGTGTAGACGCGCAAGCGGCTTCCCGTAGGGTAGGGGTGATGAGGGAACTGAACAATTCAATATATCTTCCACTCCTCCATTCCCCCTACCTAGCCAAATTTGATAAATTCGCGTCCTGCTAGTTGTGGTGTTTCTCCGTGTAAAATTGGCTCTAGTGCCGCTTTAATGCGAGTGGCTGATGGTGGACATCCTGGTAAGTAAATATCAACTGGTACTACTGCATGTACGGGTGTAACCCGATCTAGTAATTGCGGTACAATCCCTGGTTCTTGGGGAATTTGCGGGTGGATATCTGCGGCTTCAATGTAACAACGCTGAAGAACAGGTTCGGCACTGCCTAAGGGATTGCGTAAAGCGGTGACGTTGCCAGTAACAGCACAGTCGCCAAAGGAGATAAGTATTTGCGATCGCTCTCTTACTGTTTTAATCATATGCAAATGTTCTTCGTTGGCGATCGCACCCTCGATTAATACTACATCTACCCCTTCTGGGTATTCTTTGGTATCCATGAAGGGGCTATAAACTAAATCTACCTGTGCGGCTAAATCAAACAGCCATTCGTCCAAGTCAAGAAAGGACATATGACAGCCAGAACAACCACCTAGCCAAACTGTTGCTAATTTCAAACGAGTCATTTTTTCTCCTTGTGTTGGTTGATAGTTGGTGGTTGGCAGTTGGTTGTAACAAACAACTAACAACAACCAACAACCAACAAACTCCTCACTAAAAGTTCCATTGCTGTTTTTCCCGTGCAGTGACAAGGAAATCGAGTTTGGCGCGATCGTGTTTCATTTCACCTATGCTCGAACCTTTGTAAAAAATTGCACCCGTGGGACAGGCATTGACACACTTGCCACAGGAAGTGCAAGTTTGTGAGGTTCCCCAAGGCTGATTTAAATCAGTAATCACATGGGAATTTGTACCTCTACCTGCCATATCCCAGGTATGAGCGCCTTCGATTTCGTCACAAACACGGACGCAACGAGTGCAGAGAACACAACGGTTGTGGTCAATGCCAAAGCGATCGTGGGAAACATCGACTTTGCGATCGGGAAAGTGGTAGTCTAGCCGGACGTGATCCATACCCATTTCAATTGCTAAGTCCTGCAACTCGCAATTGCCATTTGCTACGCACACTGAGCAAATGTGATTGCCTTCCGCAAACAGCATTTCTACAATCGTGCGACGGTATTTTTGCAAGCGCTCGCTGTTTGTCTGAATTTCCATGCCTTCAGCAACTTTTGTGACACAAGCTGGTTGCAGTTTATTGCTGCCGGCAATCTCCACCAAGCAAAGGCGACAAGCACCTACTTCTGAGACTCCTTCTAGGTAACAGAGTGTGGGAATATGAATTCCCGCATCCCGCGCTGCTTCAAGTACGGTTTCATCTTCGCGGGCGCTAATCAACTGACCGTTAATTGTAAGTGTTTTTACAGTCATGATAACTTATTATTTATACTATCCTGTTGCATTTGCTGTGCATACCTCAGCCACCCTCATTGCTGCACAGAAGTATCAGTTGTCCGCTGACGGCTGAGCGATCGAGCAATTCGTGGGCATGAGCAGCCTTTGCTAGCGGCAGGCGATCGGCAATAATAGGTTTAATTTGCTTGTGTACCAGCAAGTCTAATAATTTAGTCAAATCCTCACGAAACCAGTCAGGATGCTGTTTTTTGAATCCAGCAATGCTGTAAAACAAAGCTTTTTTACCATCTGGCAGTAATTGTAATAGCGACAACAGGATAAAATTTGCGCCTGTCTTGAAAATAGGGGAAAGGGGAAAGGGGAAAGGGGATCGCCGAAGAGATTTTCATTCCCTCGTTGTGGGCGCGATCGCCTCTGGGGTTCTAGCTTGAATATTCGACCCCGCTTTGCATTCAAAACTGAAGAGAAACCGTAATTAATCAGTTGTCCTTTGTAAAGTTGTAAAACTTCCGGGCCACCATGACGGGTAATCAAAATGCGTTTGTAACTCATACATTGAGCTTCCCCTGTGCTTGAGATTCATTAATCAGCGTCAAGTACTCATCTCGGAAATAACGCAAAGTACTAAACACCGGATTCGGTGCAGATTGACCCAAACCGCACAAGCTGGTATTTTTTACCATGTCACACAGTTCTTCCAGCAGTTCCAAGTCAGCAAAGGTTGCCTTGCCTTCGCGAATCTTAGTCAACAGGCGATAGAGTTGGACAGTACCCACACGACAGGGTATACACTTGCCGCAGGATTCATCCATGCAAAACTCCATGAAAAACTTGGCAACATCCACCATGTTGGTATTTTGATCCATGACAATCATGCCACCGGAACCCATCATTGAACCCAAGGCAGTGAGAGATTCGTAGTCTACAGGAGTATCAAAAGCTGAAGCGGGGATGCATCCTCCCGAAGGCCCGCCAGTCTGTACAGCTTTGGCTGTTCCACCATCGGGGACACCGCCGCCCATTTTTTCCACAATCGCTCCCAGTGGCGTTCCCATTGGTACTTCTATTAAACCTGTGTTGCGGATTTTACCTGCTAGTGCGAATACTTTTGTACCTTTGCTTTTTTCCGTACCGATACTGGCAAACCAGTCCGCACCTTTGCGAATAATTGGTGAGATGTTGGCAAAGGTTTCAACGTTGTTAATTAAAGTTGGGTATCCCCACAAACCAGACTCAGCGGGGTAAGGAGGACGGGGGTGAGGAGTGCCGCGTTTGCCTTCAATTGATGCCATCAAGGCAGTTTCTTCACCGCAAACATAAGCCCCCGCACCAATGCGGATATCAATTTTAAAATCAAAGGGTGACTCAAAAATATGACTGCCTAATAAACCTAAGCGTTGAGCTTGGCGAATCGCAGTTTGCAAGCGACTGATAGCGATGGGATATTCTGCTCTGACATAAATATAGCCCTGGGCTGCACCCACCGCATAGGCGGCGATCGCCATTCCTTCTAAAACGCGATGGGGGTCACTTTCCAAGACACTGCGATCCATAAATGCCCCCGGATCGCCCTCGTCAGCGTTGCAGATGACAAATTTGCGATCGCCTTTCGCCTTCGCAACCGTTGCCCATTTCACGCCCGTGGGATAACCAGCACCACCCCGTCCCCGTAAACCGCTGCGGGTTATGGCATCCACTACCTCAGCCGAACTCATCTCTCGCAGGACGTGGTAAAGCGCTTGGTAGCCCCCAGCTGCAATATAAGATTCGATGTGTTCGGGATTGACTTTGCCACTGTTTTCCAAAACAATCGATACTTGGTTGGTAAAAAATGGATGCGCCAGATCTCCACGTTGTACCGTAGTCTCTCCTCCATTAAGAGCAGTGATAATTGAGGGTGCATCTTCAGGAGTGACTTTCTCGTAAAGTGTACCTAGATTTTCTGGTTCAGCTTGATTAACTAGAGATTGGGTAGATTCTTTCCCTAGTCCCCAATCCCCCTTCGGGTTCGCCACTTTCCCATCTGGCACCAAGCCAAGACGGGAAGTGGTCTCACCAGTCCCTAGTCCCTTCACATGTACTAACGGCCCCTGACAGCACAAGCGCATACAACCCACACCAGAAACTTGCACTTTGTCCTCTAAACCAGAGGCTGTAACAGCTTCCTCAAGTTGCTTTTTCACAGCTGCGGAGTTAGCAGACAGACAACCAGCAGCAACGCAACAGCGGATCTGCACGGGTTTTTGAGACTGGCGTTCTTGTTCTGCTATCTCCTGTAACTCAGTCAAATCCATCTTCCCACCGCCTCCTATGCTATGATTTTTGGCTTCACCTTTGAGGTTAGGGGGAAATATTGAGGAACTTGTGAGGAAATTAGGCAGATACGGCTGCAATGCAGTTCAGTATGTAGAGACGCGAAATTTCGCGTCTCTACAGAGGGGCTGGGGAAAAGATAGGTTGTGCTAGATATTCGGTAAATATTAGGATTCTAGATAGAGCTAAGGAAAAGACGGTCATGCCCCGTTCAAAGCCATATCAACCACTACTTCTGCGGTTGCTTCACGGTGTCAATGCTGTATTAATCATTGGTGCGGCGATTACGGGTTTTTTAGTTTACGACAGTTGGGATGGAAGATTTGGCGGTCTTTCTTTGACGAAAGCTAACCGTAGTCTAATTGACATTCACGGAACCTTCGGCTTTGTCATATTTTTTGTAGTCCTGCCATTATTTATTATTTACTGTTTAAAAGCTGGCAGAAACCGCTTGATACAACTCAATATGTTGAAGCAACTAACTGAAGTTGGTAAACCAATCTGGTGGTACACCCTCCAGCGAATTACAAATACAGTAATGTTGCTGGCAGCGCTATTTTCTGTAATATCCGGTAAATTTCAAGATGAAAACTGGCTGCCGCAGAGAGAATTAAACCATACTGCATACTATATACATCTAATTGCTTGGATAGTAATAGTTTTGGCGCTTTTTACTCACTTGTTGATGAGTACCAAAGTGGGTGGTTTCCCACTGCTACTTTCTATGTTTGACACCAATTATCGCCCTGAGCATAATCCGCGTTTATGGCGTGACAAAATTCTTAACTGGCTACGTCATCCAACTTTGTGAAGTCGACTTTTTTAATTTTTTATCTTCTATAAAGAGGAAACTGAATATTAGAAGAGGGATCGCCTGAGATTGTTTACTGCGATCGCACTTGTCATATGAAATTCGGTACTGCAAATGAGAATTAGTTGCAACTCATAGTCATAATGAGTATGATTTAAATAAGAACATAATTTATTTGGCAAGTGAGACTCCGAGATCGCAAAAATTGCGACAAATGTTGGTCGCCTTTGTTGTGGTGGAAGCAATAAATCCCAAACAGAGGTTGATACGGATAGTTTTTCGATAAATCCAATTACTTTGAAGGAGAAATACAATGGCTCATACTCTAGCGCCATTGCCCTATGACTATGCTGCACTGGAACCGTATATTGATGCTCAAACCATGCAGTTGCATCATGACAAGCATCACGCTGCCTATGTCAACAATTTGAATGCAGCCTTAGAGAAGTATCCCGATCTGCAAGGTAAAACTGTCGAGGAGTTGGTTATTAACTTAGACGCAGTGCCACAAGACATTCGTACTATCGTACGGAATAATGCTGGAGGACACGCTAACCACACCCTGTTTTGGCAGCTTATGAGTCCTGAGAGTGAGGGAGAACCAATAGGGAAAATCAAAGATGCGATCGCAACTACTTTCGGCAGCTTTGATAACTTCAAGGTGCAGTTTAACGACGCTGGAATTAAGCAATTTGGTAGCGGTTGGGTTTGGTTAGTCAACAACCAAGAAAACAAGCTGCAAATCGTTACGACTCCCAATCAAGACAGTCCACTGACCATAGGACTCTACCCCTTGCTGGGTAACGATGTTTGGGAACACGCTTATTACCTCAAGTACCAAAATCGTCGTGCAGATTACCTGAATGCTTGGTGGAATGTAGTGAACTGGAATGAAGTCAATCGGCGGTTTGAATCTGCATTGCGGTAATACTCAGTTCGCGACTTAAATGGGGATTGGGGATTGGGGATTGGGAATTGGGTAAAGGTTAAAGGGTAAAGGAATTTATTAACCTTTCACCTTTCACCTTTCACCTTTTCCCTTTTCCCCTTCCCCCTCTTGTTTTTCCGATGCCCCTTGCCCCTTGCCCCTTGCCCATGCCCAACGTTACTCCTTACCCTTGCGCCAGTTCATGATTGCCTAACTTGGAGAAAAGTGCATTCCAATCAATCATAGAGGGTCTTGATCCCTGATTGACTATCTCAAAAACTTTTCTTTCACAGTGAGGATTTTGAATGCATTCTACACAGGCTGCTGCTACATCAATTCGGCTAGTCTGGCCTGTGAGTGTGTCGCCCGTCCCCACCACCACACCAAGCTTACCTCCTGTTTTTGCCTTTAACAAGGTGTTGAGGTCGTATGAGGTATAGGGGCCGTCGATCAGGCGACCTGGGCGGATAATGGTGTAGGACAATCCCGAATTGATAATGGCTTCCTCACCTTTTTGCTTGGCATCAAGTACGCCAAAGGCATTGAGAATGCGATAAGGAAACTTATCTTTGCGAAGAACTCCACAGGAAGATACAAAAACAAACCGCTTGAGATTGTTAGGTGCTGCTGCAACTAAATTGCTGACGCCTTGGGTATCAACTTTTGCAGGGCTATTCTTGGCTTTGGCTTTAGCAGATTCAGGGTCAAAAAATAGCTTTATCCAATCAATCAAGCTAGGTGTTGGTTCAAATTCCCATCTAGCGGAAGGAAAAGCAGTAGTCCCAGTACAACATATTATATAGTTGGTATCTGCCATCGCCGCCGGAAGTATAGTCAGGTCACGCAGATCGCCAACAGCAACTTCCACTTTGTCATCAAACATTTTTTGGGCTTTTGCTGTGTTGCGTGTCAGGATGCGAACTTTAAAACCCTTCGACCGCAGCTTACCTACCACCAGCTGACCTACTCCACCAGTCGCACCGACAACAAGCACTCTTTCCTCAACTGACACTTCCGCCGAAGTCATAACAATACCATTCGCTAATTCGATTGTCTATTAAAGCTCCCCGCCGTGACTAACGAGTCATCGGTGGGGATTGCTCACATCAGTCATTTATCAGGCGATCGCATTCTCATCAATACACAAAAATCACCCTTCTGGAACAAAGTTCATTGCTACACCGTTCATGCAGTAGCGCTGGCCAGTAGGCGCAGGGCCGTCATCAAACACATGACCCAGATGTCCGCCGCAGCGGCTACAATGCACTTCAGTCCTAGTCATAAAAAATGACCTATCTGTTGTTGTGCCAACTGCATTCTCAATGGGGGCGTAAAAACTCGGCCAGCCAGTACCACTGTTGAATTTAGTTTCTGATGTAAACAGTGGCTGACCACAGCCAGCACACACGTAAGTACCGCTAGCATAATTTTTATCTAATGGACTTGTGCCAGCACGTTCTGTACCGTGTTTGCGTAAAACACGAAACTGTTCCGGTGTCAAACTTTTGCGCCACTCTTCATCGGTTTTATTAATTTCAAACTTTTCACTATGGGAAGTTGTCATAACATCTAGTCTCCTGTTTTGAAAATAGGGATTGGGGAAGAGATTTTCATTCCTTTCTCTATACGAGCCTCTGGTTCTAGTTCTCGTTACCGCAGTTGCATAGGCATGCAAGTTGTAAATATAGCTACACCTGATTTTTCCTTGTCTTCTGTTTATATTCTATTATTTATTAAGTTTTATTAATTTAACATTGGAGAAATATAAATTGCAGATAAATGAGAGCACGTCAATAAAAATTAAGTAGAGTATCGATTGTTTGCACAAGCAGATATGCCCAAGTTACCTTAATCTAGCGGCATATTAAATTTTGCTCCATTGTATCGAGGATAGAGGGGCGACTCCCCCCAAACATCCTCATTAGGGACAGTCTAGGATCTAATAGAGCAAATTTTCCCTTTTATAGGGGAAAATAATTGAGAAAATTCAGGATTAGTTTAAAAATGCCCGTAAATAAAGCATTCGTATTCGCCGATTATCGAATATCTATTTTTCTACTTCGCTCTTTGTGTCCAGCACCGAAGTTTTCAGCCTCGGGATATGCTCAGGATGTGAATGAGCAGCTATTTGCTTGAAAATATCAGGCAATTGACCCAACCTACAAAGTGCCGGAATGGGAGCTATGAGAACTACAAGATATTGCAGACATCACTGGGGCAGCGCACAAGTAGGGCTGGATCTGAAAGATAAAGTTGATATGCCATCTAATAATTTCACTCTCATCTATGGTTTTAGGTGAGACTTGCAATCTGTTTGGCACATGCGCGAGACAGAAAATTGAGGACATTATTATGACACACAAAATTTCTCTAAGACAGCCCAGAATTATCATTAATGCGATCGCTGGTGTTATCACCTTGTTAGCTGCGGTAACGGCTGTCAGAAGTGACAATCCTAAGGCTAAAACACTTGCTTGGATTGTGGCTGTAAGCAGTGCCGCTATTGGGGTAGTCAATGAAGCCAGTTCTCATCTGTATGAAGACAATGCTAATAATCAGATAGATGCTTTTATTAAACCCAGGGATAAGAAAATTGCTGAATTGACTGGGGAAGTGGAGATAAAACGTGGAAAATTAAGACAAGCGCAGTCAGCTAACAAGAAATTGTTAGAGACAATCGCCAAACTTAAATTTGAATTAGAAAGTTATCAAAGTAAAACAGAGGAAGAAAAGCTATTTGCTGATGCTATTTTAGATACATTTGTAGTCAAGATCAAAGAATTGTTGAGCGTACAAGTAGAAGAAACTATTGAAAATTTGAAAAACTCAGTAGATGCTAATATCCGGCAAATTCAAGATGAACGTATTCTAACTAAATTGAATAAATTTAAGAGTGAAATTGAGATTAGATCTGTAAATTACAAAGTTTGGATAGCAAATATTGAATGCAATAGAAGCCTTGATTTTGTGAATGATACTATAGAGGTTTTCAATCAAATTCATAATGAGTTAGCAACTTTAAAAGTTAAATTCATCAGAACTTTAGGTGTGAGTGAACGCTTAAAATTTCAGAGGATTCTCAATCAAGAAAAATCCAAAGGCGCATTATTTCAATTAGTAAATGCTCACAAGGGTAATTATGATGATGTAATGGCAAAACTAGAAGGTTCGGAGCAAATAGCAGCGAAGAACGAGCAATACATAAAACACATCATCGCAGAATTGGAAAAGGCTATGGAGCGACTAGCTCAAAAAGATGAAGAAATCAAAGCTCTCAAACGCCCTCAATACTGGTCTACACCAACTCGCGATGACCTATGGGTAGCAAATATCATCATTGGTTATTTTGAACAGTTAGGAATTATCTTAGACCGCGCTCATAGTGATTACGAACAGTGGCAAGCAAATCTAGGTTTTCACATTGACCGAAATACTCGTTTAATTAGGGCTAAAGACCTCAACGAACACTCTGATAAGATCAAACAGTTAGCTCAAATCCTCAACACACCTGAGTTCAAATTTGATAATGAATTAGGACTGATGACTGTTTGGGTAGAAATATCCAAGAAACCTGCAAAGGAAAAAAGTCCACTAGATGAGTGTAAAAACTCAGTTTAAGTAAGTTGACAAACCTACCTCAACAGTAGGAAAAATAGCTCGTTCCTCACAAGTTCCTCACATTCTTTTCATAGTCTAGTAATAAATTGAATTAAAAATGCGATTTAAATTTTCTGCAACCAACTGCATTCCGCATCCCCTGCTGTTGCATTGTGATATTGGGACATGGGCCGCAGAAATAGCACTAATAGTATGGGACAAGGTGAAGGGACAAAGGGAAAAGATTTGTAATCATCTTTACCCTTTCCTCAACTAACGCCCGTCAATTTTGTGTTGGTGAAGTACTGCCAGTCTTTGGCTTATTACTACAGCGTTGAATAACAAAAAATGGGACAATGACACAAAATATTTTTGTACAGAGCCGACTTAACCGCGTGCCGCTACCTAACGGTAGTTTAATAGAGTCGGCAACGGCTGAACACAACGTGATGCACAGTAATTTCAGTCTGGAACAGCAAGGCATCCTCAACACAGGCATTGTTTATTGGAATCTTTCGACCCCAGCTCTTTATGAAGAAGCAATTCGCCGGCAAGAGGGGGTAATGGCGCATTTAGGTCCCCTAGTTGTGCGTACTGGTCAGCATACCGGGCGATCGCCAAATGACAAATTCATCGTCCGCGAACCCAGCAGCACTGATCGAGTTTGGTGGGGCAAGGTAAATCATCCCCTCAGCGAGCATCGTTTCGAGGCTCTCTATGCCAGGATGCTGGCATATCTGCAAGGACGAGATTTGTTTATTCAAGACCGTTATGCTGGTGCCGATCCCACCTATCGGCTATCCATTCGCTTCATCACCGAGACAGCATGGCACAGCATCTTTGTCCGCAACCTATTCGTGGGAGCATCGGCGGAGGAACTGGCAAATTTTGTACCTGATTTTACTCTTATTGCTCTACCAAACTTCCAAGCCAGACCAGAGATTGATGGCATCCATTCAGATGTCTTTATTATCTTAAATTTTGCCCGCAAACTAATTTTAATTGGCGGCACCAGCTACGCCGGCGAGATTAAAAAATCGATATTTACAACACTCAACTATCTGTTACCTCTTCATCACGTCTTGCCAATGCACTGTGCTGCTAATGTTGGTCATAGTGATGATATTGCCTTGTTTTTTGGACTTTCAGGTACTGGTAAAACCACGCTTTCCGCTGACCCCAAACGCACATTGATTGGTGATGACGAACATGGCTGGAGCGATCGCGGTATCTTCAATTTTGAGGGTGGCTGCTATGCCAAGTTAATTCGCCTCTCCAAGGAAGCGGAACCGGAAATTTACCAAACAACGCAACGCTTTGGTAGCGTTCTGGAAAATGTTACTGTTGATCCCCTGACCAGGCACTTAGATTTAAATGATGCCAGCCTTACTGAAAATACCCGTGGAGCTTACCCAATTGAATATATCAGTAACGCTAGCCTGACTGGCACAACTGGTCATCCACAAAACATTATTTTCCTGACTGCTGATGCCTTGGGAGTATTGCCACCCATCGCCCAGTTGACTCACGAGCAGGCGATGTATCATTTCTTGAGTGGGTATACAGCGAAGGTAGCTGGCACAGAAAAAGGATTGGGACACGAACCAGAAGCTGTTTTTAGTGCCTGCTTTGGCGCACCCTTTATGGCACTGCACCCTAGTGTTTATGCAAGTTTGCTGGGGCAGAAAATAGAACATCACAAGGTGAAAGTGTGGTTGGTGAATACAGGTTGGACAGGAGGGTTTTATGGTGTGGGAGAACGCATCCCGATCAAGCAAACCCGGGCCATGTTGACAGCAGTACTGAGTGGGGCGCTCAACGAAGTACCGACAACGGTTGATCCAGTGTTTGGTTTACGTGTCCCTGTTCGCTGTCCTGGGGTAGCCGACAAGTTGCTGACTCCTCGTTTGACTTGGAACAATCCTGATGACTATGATGTCCAAGCTTATAAACTTGCAGAAATGTTTGTGGACAACTTTAAGCAGTTTGCAGACGCGGTTGCACCCCAAGTGTTACTAGGCGGACCTCTGATAGGAAAAAGAAAGTAACTGATTTTTCAAAACATCTAGTTTATTGCAGTAAATAATTTAACTCAAACGCCCTCAATACTTAAAGCTAGGCAATGGAGCAAACTAAATTTATGGTGCTAATTGTTCTATCAAATAGTGCTAAGTATTCTGTCAAAAGTGGCAATAAAAGCGGTAATCTTGTAGAAGAGCGGAAAAATATTACCTTACAAAGTGCAATTCTCA
Organism: Fischerella sp. PCC 9605; assembly: GCF_000517105.1. GTDB lineage: Bacteria > Cyanobacteriota > Cyanobacteriia > Cyanobacteriales > Nostocaceae > PCC9605. The sequence goes on from NZ_KI912151.1 coordinate 811,015, forward strand.
AAAGGTTATTTGCATGACTAATATATTCGACCAGTCAGCAGTTACCACTGCTGGTATTCGTCGTGACCATTTCCTGATTTTTGGAGCTCCGGCAATTGAAGACAGTGAGATTCAGGAAGTACTTGCCACGATGGCAAGTGGCTGGTTGGGTACAGGGCCAAAGGTGATGCGCTTTGAAAACGACTTCAAAGCTTACAAAGGTGCTCGGTATGCAGTAGCAGTCAATTCTTGCACCGCTGCTTTACATCTGAGCATGCTGGCTGCCTCCTTAGAACCGGGGGATGAGGTAATTACTACTCCCTTGACTTTTTGTGCCACAGTCAATGCGATTATTCACGCAGGTGCTACACCAGTGCTGGCGGATGTAAACCCAGTGACGATGAATATCGATCCGATGCAGGTAGAGGCTAGGATCACCCCCAAGACAAAGGCAATCGTGCCTGTGCACTTTGCGGGTCGTCCCTGTGATATGGATGCTATTGGTGAGATTGCCGATCGTTACAATTTGAAGGTGATTGAAGACTGTGCCCATGCAGTAGAAACCGAATACAAAGGACGCAAGGCAGGCACTATGGGTGAATTTGGCTGTTTCAGTTTTTATGTCACCAAGAACATTACTACGGGCGAAGGAGGAATGATTCTCACTCGTCGTCAAGAAGATGCTGACCGATTGAAAATACTGGCACTGCACGGCATGAGCAAGGATGCTTGGCAGCGATTTGGTGACGAAGGCTACAAACATTACCAAGTGGTAGAGGCCGGTTTCAAGTACAACATGATGGATTTGCAAGCAGCGATCGGCATCCATCAATTGCAGCGAGTCACGCCCTATTGGCAGCGTCGCCAGGAGATTTGGCAACTCTACAATCAAGCATTTGCTGATTTGCCCATTAGCCTGCCCGCAGCACCAGAGCCTGATACTGTTCATGGCTATCACTTATATACAATTCTTATAGACAAGACTAAAACTGGTATCAGCCGTGACGCTTTCCTGAAAGCAATCCATAGTCAGAACATTGGAGTGGGAGTACATTACCTCAGTATTCCAGAACAGCCGTATTATCAACAAAAGTTTGGATGGCAGCCTGAAGATTATCCCAATGCTATGCGTATCGGACGGCAGACGGTGAGTTTGCCTCTATCAGCAAAGTTGACAGATGCGGATGTAGAGGATGTGATTGCAGCGGTGAAGAGATGCTTATAAAGCAAGTATGGGTGTAAACCTATGCGGTAGCCAAGAATTTAACTGGAAAGAAAAAGATTGGGAGACACGGTTTGCCACAATCTTGGCACAGCAGTTACAGAGTAGACTACAATAAATCCCTGGAAACAAATGAAATTTATAGAGTTTTTTGATCGTATCTACGTTATCAACTTACCTTATAGAGTAGACCGACGCAGAACTATGGAGAAAGAACTGGAGAATGCAGGAATGCCATTTACTCCAGGAAAGGTTGAGCTTTTTGCAGCAATCAGACCAGATAGTGCTACCCCCTTTGAGAAAATAGGATACAAGGGGGCATTTTTAAGTCATTTGTCTGTACTAAAGCTAGCAAGAGAACAAAAGCTTAGTAATGTTTTGATTATGGAAGACGATCTGGTTTTGTCAAATAATTTTCAGCATTATGAGGATGTACTGATCGAGCAACTGCATCAAACCAACTGGGATATTGTGCACTTTGGATACTTTTCTGAAAAAGTCATCAATCCGAATGAAGATATTTTTGCGACACTTCAACCATTATCTACAGAGATAATTGGAGCTCACTTTTACGGAGTAAACAGTAAAGTCTTTGAGCGATTGATTAATTTCTTTGAGTTATCACTAAAGAAACCTCTTGGTCATCCTGACGGTGGTCCGATATCACCAGATGGAGTTTATAATATCTTCCAATCACAACATTCAGATATCGTTAGGCTAATTTCAATTCCAAGTTTTGGAGATCAGCGGAGTTCACGTAGTGATGTTACTCCAAAATGGTTTGATCGAATACCTCTTCTAAAACAAATTGCAAGTGTCATGAGGACATTGCTGAAGAAGTAGTAATTGCTCTGAATATGCTGTTATTAGGGTGTTGTTAACATCTTATAAACAGATTAATTATCAATAATTTCAAATTATTGCAACTGAATCTTTATTTTTGCAACACAACCAATAATTATTCTTATAAACGTACTATACAAATCCTTTCTGGAGTTAGTATGGTTCAAACAAATGAAAAACCTCGTCAAGAATCGCTACGGGTGGTTATTGTTACCGAAAACGTATCGTTGCGGATGAGCGGAGAGACAAGCGTCCCATACTATTATTTTAAACTTATGCAAGCCCGCGGTCATGATGTCTGGATGGTTTGCCACGCCCGCACTAGGGATGAACTGCGAGAGATCTTTTCAGAGGAGATGTTCAAAAAAATTAGCTTTGTAGAAGATAATTGGCTGCAAGTCGCGATCTATAAGATGGGGCAGTTGTTTCCCTATCGAATAGAGGATTTGATTTTTGGCCAGATGATACACCTAATTACCCAATGGCAAGCTCGTTCGCGGGTAAAGCAACTCATCAAAGAACATCATATTTCCATTGTCTTTGAACCCACGCCCATTACTCCTAAAGGGCTAAGTTTCATGTACGATTTGGGCGTACCAGTCGCGATCGGACCGATGTGTGGTGGCTTAGAACTTCCTCCGGCGTTTCGCTATATGGACTCTCCCTTTACTCATTTCTTTATAGAAGCAGCCCGCTTTTTATCTTGGATTGGACACCGTTTAGTACCTGGGAAATTAAAGGCTGATGTGTTACTCGTTGGCAACCAACGTACAGCCAAGGCTTTACCTCAAGGATACAGAGGTAAGGTGTATGAAGTGGTTGAAAGTGGGGTTGATCTTTCTCGTTGGAAGGGAATGAAAGCGAGAGAACCTCAGCCGGATCAGCCAGTTCGATTTGTTTTCTGCGGACGAATGGTGGATTGGAAAGGGGCACAGTTCTTAGTTGAAGCCTTTAAGCCGGTGGTAGAACAGACAAACTCTGTGCTGGAGTTGATTGGTGATGGCGAACTCAAAGAGTCGATTGAAGCACGGGTTAAAGAATTAGGAATTCAAGACTCTGTAAACTTTCATGGTCGTATTCCTATTCAAGAGTGTATGAAGCTTTTCTGTGAAAGCGATGTCTATGTCATGCCTTCCCTACGAGAATGTGGCGGACTGGCATTATTAGAAGCGATGTCTGTCGGTTTGCCCGTTATTGCTGCTAAATGGGCGGGTCCGGTTGAATATTTGAATGATACTTGTAGCATTCTTGTCGAACCATCCTCTCAAGAAGACTTCATTAACGGTTTTGCTAAGGCAATGATTACTTTAGCTAAATCACCAGAACAACGCCGTTGTCTAGGTGAAGGAAGTACACGACGGGTGACACAGAATTATTTTGACTGGGAATCTAAGACGGAACGTGTCCTCGAAATTTTAAAAGAAACAGTTGCTTTAGCCTCTTCTAAAGTTCTCAAGAAAGTTTCTGAATTCACAGAAGTTCGTGAGAAGGACGGATTAATCCATCCCAACTAATGCGAATATTTTTAGAAATTTGCTATTCCTTATCCAGAGAGATTGAACAAAGTCACAGGGGCTAACACTAGCCCTTGTCTCGAAAATAGGGATTGGGGATCGGGAATCGGGGATTGAGAATTGGAAGAAAACCCCTTGCCGATGCCCATTTCCCCATGGCCATCTTTCAAGACAGATGTGAATATCTCATACTTTGTACTTCAGCCTTTATATAAGCTGGTATCTATTGTGATATTGATCAGATGGTAATATTTCCTCTGCATATGTAAATTAAAAAACTGTAGAGTCGCGTAAACGTAGCTACTCTACAAAAATCTAATAACTGTTTATGCCGACTACTAATTGGACTCGCCACCACGTTCTTACACTCGCTGACTTTACCCCAGCTGAATACGACATCGTACTGCAAACCGCCGCCAGTTTTCAGGAGGTGCTATCACGGCGGACAAAGAAAGTGCCAACTTTACAGGGACAGGTGGTGGCAAATTTATTTTTTGAACCTTCCACTCGCACTCGTAGCAGCTTTGAGCTTGCTGCCAAGCGCCTCTCGGCAGATACGCTGAACTTCGCCTCTGCTACCTCTTCGATGACTAAAGGAGAGACTATTCTAGATACGGCCAAGACCTATTTGGCGATGGGAACTGATATAATGGTCATTCGCCATCGGGAGGCGGGAGTACCCAATGCGATCGCCGAGGAAATGGATCGTTTAGGTGTAAAAGTTAGCGTTCTCAACGCTGGTGATGGTCAACACGAGCATCCTTCTCAAGCTTTGCTAGACTTATTTACTATCTGTACTCTGCTCGATCCAGATTACCCCCATCTGGAACTTCTTAAAGATAAAAAGATTGCTATTGTTGGGGATATTCTGCATTCACGTGTAGCGCGATCAAATATTTGGAGTTTCACCGCTAGTGGTGCAGAACTGCATTTAGCAGCACCACCCACTTTATTACCGAGATTATTTGCGGACTATGGCAAAAATAGGCCAGGTAAACTTTTTCTCCATTGGGAATTAGAACCTGCTTTAAGGGATGCTGATTTTGTCATGACCTTGCGTTTGCAAAAAGAACGCATGACAGTACATTTGTTACCTTCTTTACGAGAATATCATCAGTTGTTTGGGCTCACACGTTCAAAACTGCAACTGTGCAAGCCCAATGTCAAAGTTTTGCATCCCGGCCCGGTAAATCGTGGTGTCGAAATTAGCTCTGACTTAATGGATGACCCAGAATTTAGCCTGATTCAGAACCAAGTTACCAGCGGTGTCGCCGTGCGTATGGCGCTACTATATTTGCTAGGGAGTGGGAAGACTTGATACTCCCGCGGCCAAGTAGTGGACGTAGTTAAATATAAGATAAAACTTTTGTTCGTAGTGTAGACGCCCGTCAAGGCGGCTTCCCGTGGGGTAGGATTTATCGCTCTAGGCAAGGGTTTAAAGCGGCTCAAGCCCTTACTACGAGCTTTTATTTAATTGAGTCTTTCTACTTTATAAAAATATCGCTGCCGCTCGTTTTTATAAAAAGCCGTGGAATTCTTGGATCGTTGAACTCCACTCTAGTTTTGCATGATACTGCAATTTTTCTACTACTCTCCTCTTGTATGGAAATGTGCAAATTACTGTTTTATATCGGGTACGGGGTTCTATAGCTGTGATTTTACTGTCGGAATCAAAAATGATAAAAGTGTCATTATATACATATGTATCCTTGTAATGTATGTGACTAAATCTCAATTTAAAAAAACACCACATCACTGTAATATTACTGTAAAGACAGATATTTTTTTTACACAAAAAAACTTATTCGCAAAAAGCTGTATTAGTATGTAAATACACAGTGAATTTACTTAAGTTTGTGTTTTGAATTACTTAAGTAATTTGACTGCTTACAATAGCTGTGCAGGCTATGATGACAAAGAATTTACTTCTTCTCTTTGTTGGCATGACGTCTGTGTTGATACTAAAAAGTGCCATCGCTGTCATGTATGGTATGCAAAGTTAATATTTAGAAAAGTTACTTTTGACACCACAGTATTTACAAAGAGAGAAGAAAAACTTACGGGAGTTAGTTATTTTTACTACTCCTGATGTCACAGCAAGGCACGGCACAATCAACGTAATTTTGTGTAACTAAGGAGCATTTCAATGCAATTCAACAAAAAACTAGCTATTATCCTGGCTGCTGCTTCTGCTAGTGTTCTTGGTTTTGGTTCCATTGCTTCTGCTGGTGAAGGTGGTGCTGCTGCTGCCACTTCCTTTACTGTTACAGGTGGTGAGGTAACAGGTGGTGCTGCTGCTGGTGCTGTTGGTAAACAGAACGCTGGTGCTTATGCTACTAATAATGGCTCTAGCAACACAGCCGGTGCTATAGGAACTGCTGGTACGTTAGATATAAATGGAAGCAATATTAACGCCGGCGTAGAGGCAACTAACAGACTGGGAACTGCACAAGCTAACGGTTTAGAGAATGACGTTACAACTCCCCTTGGTACTGATAGCATCGAGCAGTAATCATCTACTTAACTAACAGCGTTTTTCACCTTCGCTGCTAGAAGCCTTCTGTTTTCTAAAGGTGGATTAGGAAGAAGATGATTAGGGGGTAAAAAGTGCATCTCGACCAATATCAGGGGTCAGACTGATGTGGCAGTAGGATGCTAACCACCCTAACCTGTTCTGTTTGTATTTTTCACTCAGAGATGCAAGGCAATGCCTTGCGTCTCTTACTTATCATATCAATATATATTAACAAATGTCAGTATAAAGTCACACAAAGCTCGGTTTGTAGCGATCGCTTTAGCGCCAACTACCAACCCCTCAAATCAAAACACAGATCCCCGACTTCTTAGAGGATGCAGCTGGCGAATCAGGGGTGAAACCCCTCATCAACGATTTTTCGTTATCCCACCAAATGTAGAGACGCGCCATGGCGCGTCTCTACAAACCAAATTGTGGGCGAATGAGGGGTCAGACCTACCATTCGCCAGCTGTATCCTTAGAGAAGTTGAGGATCTTACTCCTCTTTTGTCACTTTGGGAGAATCCAATAGCCCAAACGGTTACGGGGCTTTAGTTTCCACTTTTTGTCTATAAATTTTAGTTTTTATTAGAAAATAAAGCCTCAAACCTTGATTAAATCAAAGTCTGGTGAATTTGGCTGAGATTATTGTTTTCCGAGAGTGACAAAACAGGGTTACTCATAGATTTCCTCTTAAGAAAATTGTAAACACGTTATCAGTGAACCCCAATTCATTTCCCGAAGGGTCACTTCCCAAGCGATACTCATTGTTAGCCCAAGACACGCTTAGTGTTGGACTATTCCTGTTATTACCCAATTTCAATACCGCCCCAGCTCCATAGCGAGAGCGGGTAGAATTTTCATTAATGGGAGTGTAATATGCAGAGATGCGAAAATTATCACTCAAGCTAATTGCCAAATCTGCTATCAATGTATTCTCAGTAGAATAGGGTAAAACATCGCCCACGTAATTGAGTAACCCCAGGGAAATAGATCCAATGTTAGCCTTAGCTGCGAAGGTGAGTGAATTTACCGTATCATTCTGGTGATTGTCTCGGTCAATGGCATAATTGAACCCAGAAGATAGAACGAAATTAGCATTCCGACTGAGGGAGATTGTTTTACTAACACCACCTAGCACGTTACTATAGTAGTCCTTGTCTGGGTTTAGATAGGCGATCGCACCTCCTGAAAATGTCCATCCATTTCCGGTACTCTTGTTAATATCTACGCCAAGATAAGCCTTCATTTCTTCTGTCGCAATCACACCAGTATAATATTGGAAAATATTTTTTGTGCCTGTAATATTGCCAGTGAAGCTAACATGAGGTACATAATTCGTGGTTTCTCTGTGTTTGATAGTTGTAATATAGTTAGCTTCTTGGTTAAACAACTTGACATATATTTGAGCGTAAAAATTATTCAAATTTGCTGTAGAAAAACTTTCATCATTGACAACAGAAAGAAAACTTATATCACTATTAGAACTAGAACCCCCTTCTGCACCGTCAGTAAATATCACTTCCGGAGGACTAATTGTTTCATAACGACCGTTAATAGAATAACTACGCTTAATTACTGGCGAAGCCCCTATCCAGATACCATTAAAACTACCAGGAGGAACTTGATTTAAGTTTTGCAAATTTTCTGGCGGATGTTTAGCTTTACCGATACCAGCATAATAAAAAGTCAAACTATTAGCGGGTAGTCGCACATTATTAGCCGCAAAAAATAAATTATTGTTGACATTGAATTTACGCTTTGACCCTGGTTTTAATTGTGGTATTGCATCAGGCAACAATAAATTTCCTAATTGTAAAGCAGAATTCAACAGGGTATTTTCATCGTTTAAAACTAAACCAAAACCGCGCACCGTGCGACCAATTACAGCTTCACTGTCATTGGCTTTGACAATTTGGCGCACGGTAGAATAAAGTGCTACGGGTGTATTCTGAATTTCTTCACTTCTGGTGACGGTTGTTTTATCCCCTTGGCGATTACCGAGTAAAGCACCTGTTTTTGGGAAGAAAAAATCTACACCAACAGCTTGACTATTTACTCCATTCTGATAGCCTGGTTCCTGAATTGCTGCCAATGATTCTGCTGTTAATACTTCCCCTAAGTTAGAAGATTGTGTTATTTGTCTTGGGATTAAGGAATCCGGATCGATGCTATTTCTGTCAGTTGCCACACCAGGAGTATATGTACATATATCTTCTGGATTCTTATCTGGAAATATACAGGAAGCTGTCAAGCTTAACTGTAATTCTGTACCCAATAAAGTCTGAGGTTCTTTTAGCGAAACGGTAATTTCTCTTGATTTTGTTACTGTTCGCAGTTGTAAGTAATCTCCTGCTAAATCTAGCGTTAAAATTTTATCTTTGCTCAAATTTTGTTCAATTTGATTGTTGAGTTTTATAACACCATTCACATTGAAATTAGTATTTTGAGCATCGCCAAAACTAGCACTTGTAATTATTTCTGCGCCTGTTAAATGGTTAATGAATGTATCATTCAACGGGATGGTTGTAGTCAAGGGACTAACTTTCTTCTTGTCTACACCCCGGGGAGGAATAATATATTTTGGATCTTTGTGGGAAGTATCTCGCGGCTTTTCTTGTGTAGCCTGTTTATCTAGTTCTGCAACGAGAGGTAGGTTATTCGCTGAATGAAGTTTTGGGGATATTTGCTTGGTTTGCAATTCTAACACTGTAGGTTGTGGTTGCAGTTCGGGGGAACTAAATTCAGGTTTTCCAATGTGATCGGGATTACAAGGTTTTCCTAGGCGTTTCTTTTGTTCTAAATCTATGACTTTAGTAAATTCTGGTTGTCCAATGTTGCTAGGAATACAAGATTCCGCAGTGTTAATTTTCTGTTCTAAATCTGCAACCTTTGTTTGCGGAAGGGGAATACTGTTTAATTCTGGCTGTGCTGCTAAAGTTTCCGGTTCAGCAATTGGCGCGGGAACTTCTGCTTCTGGCGTTACTGGATTCTCGGAAGACAGATTGGACGGCAATTCCGCTTTACTCGCATTGTTTAGACTATCCCAGTTCTGTGCATCTGTTTGTGCCCAAGTTGCTTTAGGAATAAAAACGGCTGTGGAAGTAAAACATAATGCCAACTTTAATTTATTAGTAACAGCAATCATTAATGTGATGTAATTATTTTGACAAATATTTGCCAATTCACTGTTACTAAACAGTTCTGCTGATTCCGTATATTTTTTACTACAAGCGTTGGTTTTTACAGTATCTTTACTTATAAAGAAGCATTTTTTATACTTTTATCAAAAAATAAATTACCCAGTAGGGTGTGTTAACGCGACAGCGTAACGCACCCTACAACCATTGGTTGGATATTGTTTGAATTGGAAGTCCCTAATATGAATATTGATTTGTCTATTCTACGTATTTCTGTTATTCTAGAATTATGGAAATAAACGATACGGCTCGATATGCAGATATCTTTGCTGCATTGGGGTCGGAGCCAAGATTGGAAATAATGCGACTGCTGTTTGCAGCTTATCCGGACGGGATGACTGTAGGTGAGATTCAGGAAAAGCTAAAAATTCCGAACTCAACCTTATCTCATCATTTGGAGAAACTGCGGATTGAGGGATTAGTGAATTGCCAAAAAGAAAAGCAATTTCTGCGGTACTCAGCGAACGCTGAGACGATGGAGGATTTGCTGGCTTTTTTATCGACAGGGAGAACTAAAAGCGAACTCTTTCGCAACGTCTCCAACGAAAGCACCCTCGAAGCAGTCAACAATACATCGACGCAGGAAGGGTTTATGTTTGAAAAATTTTTTGAGTCTATATTTGAAAAACTCTTTGGGTTTGTATCTGACAAATTCAGTCTTAAAGGTTTTGAAAGATTCACCCAAAAAGCGATTACAGCCATCTTGTTTGCCCAAGGTGAATCTCGCCGCTTGGGACATGGATATGTTGGTACTGAACAGCTTTTAGTAGGATTAGTTGGAGAAGGTAGCGGCTTTGCGTCTCAGTTTCTCACCTCTGTAGGGGTAAACTTGGAAAATGTAAAGATTGAGGAAGAAAAAATTGTTGGCAGAGGTAGAGGATTAACGCCTGTAGATATTCCCTTCACACCTAGAGCTAAGCAAGTGTTAGAACTAGCGGTTGAAGAGTCACGACAACTCGGTCACAACTATATTGGTACAGAACATTTGCTATTAGGTATTCTCCGTGAGGGAGGGGGAGCAGCAATTAGGATTTTGCAAAATCTGGGGGTAGACTTAGTTTCTTTGGAACAAAGACTGCGGAGAGGTTTGACATGAACTACCTCTGATAACTTGGTAGGGCTTTGCGTAAAAGAGTGGCAGTTTTAAACGCAGAGGAACGCAAAGTGAACGCGGAGGGGCGCAGAGTCTTTCCAAATTTAATTCGTTACGAATTTGTGCAATGTTGTATTTAGCGTTTACATAGTCGATAATAAATAGCTCCAGAAATTGCTAGTACAGTTGGTTAAAAAACTCTTCAACAGATTTTTGTACCACAAAATAAATCTATAATCACAAAGGCGCAGAGTACGCAGAAACTGAAAATGAAGAAATTAACAGATAATTCAATCAAGCTGCCACAAAAATTGATGTTGTTGGGTTCGGGAGAACTGGGTAAAGAATTTGTAATTGCTGCTCAGCGCCTTGGTAATTATGTAATTGCTGTTGATCGCTATGAAAATGCCCCAGCGATGCAAGTTGCTGATGATTCCGAAGTAATTTCGATGTTAAGTGCTGATGATTTAGAAAGAATTGTTAACAAGCATCAGCCGGATTTCATCATTCCAGAAATTGAAGCTATTAAAACAGAAAAATTGCTGGAATTTGAAGAACGGGGAATTACAGTTATCCCGACAGCAGCGGCGACTAACTATACAATGAATCGAGACAGAATTAGGGAACTTGCTCATAAACAGTTAGGCATCAGAACTGCAAAATATGGTTATGCCTCCACTTTAGAAGAGTTGGTTGCTGTTTCTGATGAAATTGGTTTTCCCAATGTTGTCAAACCTGTAATGTCCTCTTCTGGTAAAGGACAATCTGTAGTCAAAGATCAAGGAGAAGTTGAGAAAGCCTGGAATTATGCGATCGCAGGTTCTAGGGGTGACACTCAGAAAGTAATCGTTGAAGAATTTATTGATTTTGAAGTTGAGATTACTTTACTGACGATTAAGCAGTGGAATGAACCGACTTTATTCTGTCTTCCTATTGGTCATCGTCAAGAAAGAGGAGATTACCAGGAATCTTGGCAACCAGCAGGAATTTCGGAACAAATGACATCGCAAGCGCAGGCGATCGCCAAAAAAGTGACTGATGCTTTGGGAGGGGCTGGAATCTTTGGAGTTGAATTTTTTATTACCAAAGATGAAGTCATTTTTTCTGAACTTTCACCTAGACCCCACGATACGGGAATGGTAACGTTAATCTCGCAAAATCTCAATGAATTTGAACTGCATTTAAGAGCAATTTTAGGTTTGCCAATTCCGCATATAGAACAGTTGGGGCCTTCTGCAAGTGCTGTGATTTTAGCTTCAGAAAAGTTAGATGCAATTGTTTATACAGGAATAGCAGAGGCTTTGTCAGAAAAAGATGTAGATATTAAGCTATTTGGTAAACCTAATGCCCATCCATATCGACGTATGGGGGTAGCTTTAGCTAAAGGAAGCAACATTCAACAAGCGCGGGAAAAAGCTATAGCAGCTGCAAGTAAAATCAAACTTGAAAGTAGGGCTTAGGGACTATCCCTGTCAAAGTACAACCCTCAACATCAAGTTTTCTTTGTGTCTTAGTGTCTTGGTGGTTCAAAAATAAATTTTATTAACCACCAAGACACTAAGACACCAAGTAAAATCACAAAGAGATAATTTAAGCGATCGCTTTTTCCTCTTCCTTATCTTTTGACTCAGAACTCAGTTGATCGAATATTTCCAACATCTCTCGTTCAAATCCTACCTGAGCGCGATTCGTTTTGCCACCCACGTACAGACGACCATCTGTTTGCAAAGCCCAAATTTGGGAGTGGGAGAAGTAACTCATCATCACACCCAGCATCAGCAAGGCAAACCCCGCATAGACAATGGGTACTCCTGGATCGGCTTTAATTTGCAAGCCAGTACTGCCAATTAATTCCAGAACAGTCAACTTGACACCATTAACTTGGGTAGACATGCCATTACGCACAGTGTCAACCAGTTCGCCTTTGCTGTCGTAAATTAACATCATGCCTTGCAAATCCTTAACCACCAAGGAGACTCCCTCACTTAAATCTGTTTTTGTCGGAATCCAGGTTCCCCAGATGCGTCCCTTGCCATTGGTGTTTAATGATGCCATTGGTAGTTGGAAAACTGGGCTATTGTTTACACGCACTTTTACAGCAGCAATTCCCCAGTCTGTTTGATAAAAAGTCAGACCTTGATAACGCAGAGGTTGATTCACAAAAATAGTTTTATGGTCAATCTCCCGATCTTCTTTATTCACAACAGACAAGTCTGAATAAAACTGGTCAATACTGCCGGTAGGAGTATAGTCAATCCAAAAACGATTGACGCGCACAGACCAATCTTTATTAGTTGGTAGTGTTGCCCAAGGGCCGGCATCAATAATATTTTTCACCTGAAATGTATTGCCACTGGGAACCATTTCTTGGGCCATAAACCCAGTCATTGCTCCCCAAATTGACCCCAAGAGAATTACTACAATACCTATATGTACAATAATTGGGCCGATGCGTCCAATTATTCCCTTACGGGCATAAAGAATATTGCCTTTTTCTTGAAAAACTTTATAGCGGCGATTCTGTAATATTTGCGTCAGGTTTTGTAGAGACGCGGAATTTGACGTTTGGTTATCTATTTCTGCACTCAACGCGAGTTTTGTAAATTGCCGGGGTTTGTCGTAAAACTTCCAGCGACGGGCGGCTTTTAAAGCTGGTAACTGACGGGTAAAAGTACAAGCAGTTAAGCTAGTGCCAAAAAAGATAAGTAAGGACAAAAACCACCAAGTACGATATACGTGATCTAAGCCCAGAGTTAAAATAACTTTCCAACTTAGAAAGCCAAATAGAGCTGGGTGTTCTGGGTAGTTTGCTTGATAAAAGGATAGTGATTGACCTTGTTCAATTACCGTACCGCTAATGCTGAAGAGGGCGATGAGAAGTAGTAGGGCGATCGCCAAGCGTAAATCCGTCAATACAGGCAAAAAATCCTGTCGCAAAACCTGCCCGACAACTGACCACCAATTTGATTTTTCTGAAGCTGAATTATTTGTGTTATCTAAAGTCATTTGAATTACTAAAATAAACTGTTAGTAGTTGGTAGTTAGTAGTTAGTAGTTGGTGGTTGGTAGTTAGTGGTGGGTGATTATTCCCCTTTTACCTTTTACCTTTCCGCCTTTTCCCACTATCTACTAACCACTATCTACTAACTCTTAAAAAGGAATCCGAGAAATCAGAGAAAAAACACCAAATCCTACTAACAATACTCCACTAATTGGGTTAATCCAACCAGACCAACGACGCAATTCTAATATTTTTTTAATAGAAGCAGTAAATGTACCTGCCAAGATTAAGGGTGCTACATAACCTGCTGTATAGGAAATTAGCAGCATTCCGCCTAAAATTAGGTCTTGCGTATTGGCAACCCAACCCAGTAAGCTGGCTAAAACTGGTGTGCTGCAAGGAGAGGCTACTAAACCAAAACTTAGACCGATTGCATAGGCTCGCACTCCTTGGGGTAATTCTTGAGAAATCCACTCAGTACCTCCAAAAGAAGGCATTTGCAAGGGCAAGGCCTCCAATAAATTCAGACCCATCAAAATAGCAATAATACTGACAATAATTGGCAAACCAATTCCGATTTGCCCATAGACTCTTCCGACTAAAGCTGCTACCACTCCTAAGCTTGCTAGCGTAGTTGCCAATCCCAAAGCAAACCAAGTAGACTGGGCAGCTGCTTGCAGGCGGTTTTTCGCTTCATAGCCACCAATGTAACCGATGGTGATAGGCAACATAGACAGCATACAGGGTGTGAGACTAGTGAGCAACCCAGCAACAAATATGATACCGATGCTCAATAAACTCAGATGCGTCAGCTGATTGGAAACAAGGGAATTAGCGAATTGTTCGAGTTCGTATAGTTGAGTTTGCAGAGTTTCAAACATGAGTTACATAGAAGGGAAAATCCTTGAACTGCTCGAATTTTAGCTTAAATTGCGTTTTGGGGTGGGAGCGAAAGCTTTTAATTCCATTCGCAATTCTAATAGTTGATAAAAGAGTGGTAAGAGAACGATGTGAAAGTTGTTAGTGATACATTAAACTCTTGGATATGCCCCTAAATCCACGGCAATCGCTACAACGGAAGAAACTTTCAAGAGTGCGTTACCTTCCCTGAAAAAGCGGAGTCAAAAAGAAAAATCTAAACTTTTCTTAATCTCTCTAAGTCTTTGTGTACTTTGTATCCTAACCTAGCGCGTCTATGTGGTTTGTTAAATAAATATTTTCTCACCTAAGTTCTAAATAAAGTTCAGCAGTTGGATGATTTTTAGCAGAATCTGCAATAATCAGACCATGCAATTTTTATCACTTTTTTTTACTACCCTGTTTGCAGTTTTTCTGCTACCAATTTTCATGGTTTCTGCTCAAAGTCCTGCCATTACTCCAAATGAAAACCTTGTTGTAGAGGGAATACCTGCTATTCCCACAACACTGGCAGATACAGTCGATCGCTACACTAATTTCCGTTCTGCTGGTCTTTTTAGCTGGCATCCGATCCGGCGCGAGATGCTAATCTCAACGCGCTTTGCTGATACCTCGCAAGTGCATTTAGTTAAGTTTCCTCTTGGTAGTCGCCAGCAAATGACTTTTTTCCCAGAAAGAGTCGGAGCAGCAATTTTTCAACCAACGCAAGGCGATTATTTTGTTTTTAGTAAAGATATTGGTGGTAATGAATTTAACCAAAACTACCGCTTTGATTTAGCGACAGGAGAGATCGCCTTGCTGACCGATGGCAAGTCAAGAAACAGTTGGGGTGTGTGGTCTAACAAAGGCGATCGCATGATTTACACCTCCACCCGTCGTACAGGTAAAGATAACGATTTTTACATTATCGACCCTAAAAATACTCAAAGCGACAAGCTTTTAGCACAGGTGGAAGGTGGCGGTTGGGGCCCTTTGGACTGGTCAATCGATGACCGCCAATTACTGGCAATAGAAAGCATTTCCGTCAATGAAAGTTATCTCTGGGTGGTGGATACCAACTCAGGAGAGAAAACACTGATTACACCCAAAGGAGGCAAAGAGAAAGTCGCCTATGACGCGGGTTTGTTTAGCAAGGATGGAAAAGGTTTATATGTCATCAGCGATCGCGATTCCGAATTTACTCGGTTAGCATATGTGGACTTAACTACTAAACAACATACTTATTTGACTAGCCATATTCCTTGGGATGTGGAAGATTTTGACCTAACAAAAGACGGTAAATATATTGCCTTTGTTACCAATGAAGATGGGACAAGCGTACTGCACCTATTGGAGACAGCAACAAAAAAAGAAAAACCCTTGCCCAAATTACCAGTAGGACAAGTATATGGTGTTACGTGGCATCGTAATAACGAAGATTTAGGCTTTACCCTGATGTCGGCCCGTTCCACCGCAGACGTGTACTCGCTGAATATCCGCACTAATAAAGTTGAACGCTGGACAGAAAGTGAAACTGGCGGTTTGAATACGGCAAATTTCTCCGACGCGAAACTAGTACGCTGGAAAAGCTTTGATGGTAGAACCATCTCCGGTTTTCTCTATCCTCCTCCAGCCAAATTCAAAGGTAAACGTCCGGTAATAATTGATATCCACGGCGGGCCGGAAGCACAGTTTCGCCCATCCTTTTTAGGGCGCTATAATTACTACTTGAACGAGTTGGGTGTTGCCTTGCTGTTTCCCAACGTCCGGGGTTCTACAGGTTACGGCAAAACCTTTCTGACATTAGATAATGACTATAAGCGAGAAGACTCTGTTAAAGATATCGCCGCACTTCTAGACTGGATAGCTACTCAACCGGACTTAGATAAAGACAGAATTTTGGTGACAGGGGGTAGCTATGGCGGTTATATGTCCTTAGCAGTGGCGACAAAATATAGCGATCGCATTCGTGCTGCCATTGATATTGTCGGCATTTCTAATTTTGTCACTTTCCTAGAAAATACAGAGAGTTATCGGCGCGATTTACGACGAGTAGAATACGGAGATGAACGCGATCCGAAAATGCGAGAATTCCTGCTGAAGATTTCGCCAGTGAATAACGCCAGCAGTATCAAAAAACCTTTATTTGTCATTCACGGCAAAAACGATCCTCGCGTTCCCCTCAAGGAAGCAGAACAAATTGTGGCGACAGTTAGAAAGAATAATGTACCAGTTTGGTATTTGATGGCGAAGGATGAGGGACACGGGTTTAGTAAGAAGAAAAATATTGATTACCAATTTTATGCAACGGTGATGTTTGTGAAAGAGTTTTTGCTGAAGTAAGAATTCCTGGATGTAGAGACGCGTACGCCGCAGGCGTTCCCGCAGGGTAATTTCGCGTCTCTACAGATTCTGCAAAATCGAGCAAATTTTCTGATAACCAAGCCTATTGATATATGGGAAGTCTGTTCATAACACAGATTATTTTTATTTAAAGCGATCGCAGATACACACCGATGAGGATCTAGTAGTAGATTTTCTATTTCAATCGCTGTTTAATAAAAAACGGAGAAATTCGGTATATTACCGTAAATAACAGAATATCTTATATGCGATCGCTCTTTCTCAGCTTCCCCTTAGTTATTTTGGGCTTTCTTGCATCTATCAACACCGTCAGAGCGCAAGTTTCAAGTGATGGAAGTTTATCTACTACCGTTACTAGCCCTGATGGTTCAAATTTTACGATTGATAATGGCGATCGAGCCGGGGGAAACTTATTTCACAGCTTTAGCCAATTTTCTGTTCCCACTGGTGGTTCGGCTGTATTCCAAAATCCTGTGGATGTGCAAAATATTATCAGTCGGGTGACTGGTGGTTCTATATCTAACATTGATGGTTTGATTAGAACTCAAGGTAGCGCGAATTTATTTTTACTCAATCCAGCAGGGATAATTTTTGGGCCGAATGCCAGTCTCAATATCGGTGGTTCATTTTTTGGCACGACGGCTAATAGTTTGTTGTTTGATGATGGGGTGGAGTTTAGTGCTACTAATTTACAAACACCGCCATTGTTGAGTGTGAATATTCCGATTGGGTTAAGATTTCGGGATAATCCAGGAAATATTATCAATCAATCAGCTTTTCAGGTTCCGTCACAGAAGACCTTAGCACTGATAGGCGGTAATGTGAGCATAGATTCAGGAATTCTGTATGCACCAGGCGGACGAGTTGAATTAGGAGGATTGACACAAGCAGGAACAGTTAGATTGAATCCTGATAACAGCTTGAGTTTCCCTGATGGTGTGGCGAGAGGAGATGTAGCAATTAACAACGGAATAGTTTCTGTATCAGCTGTAGAGGGAAATAGTGGTGATATCAACATTCAAGGCAATTCATTTTCTTTGGATAATGCTGTATTAACTGCTAGTCAAGTCGGGGAGGGTAATGCTGGCAATGTAGTGGTAAAAACTCAAGGCACTGTCACTCTTGCTAATAATAGCTTGATCTTGAGCAATGTGGGAAACCGTCAGGGAACACCATCTGTTGGCAATGTTGGAAAGATTCTGATTGAAGCCAGAGATGTTTCCTTAAACAATGGATCTGAACTGCAAGCTGGTTTCTATGAAAACTCTAAAGGAAATCCTGGTATCGTAACTGTGTGGGCTAAGGAATTTGTCTCCTTGACAAATAGTGGAATTTTTACAGATGTATATTCTGGAACAATAGGTAATGGCAGTAATATTGAAATTGTGGCAGGTTCGGTTTCCTTAAGTGATGCTACTCTACTGCGAGCTAGCAATCAAGGACAGGGAAAAGGTGGGAACATCAATATTACAGCCACAAATGGATCAGTATCTCTGACTAATGGCACTAGACTGGAAGCCAGCAATCAAGGACAAGGTAATAGCGGAGACATAAATATTACAGCTACAGACGAGTCAGTTTATTTGACTAATGGCGCTAGGCTGGAAACCGGTAGTATTGGACAGGGTAATGCTGGCAATATCACGGTAAAGGCTCAAGACATCGTCTCCCTTGCCGATAGTAGCTTGATCAGGAGCAATGTGGGAAACCCTGAGAAAACACTATCTATTGGTAATGTTGGAAACATTACCATTGAAGCCAGGGAAGTTTCTTTAACTAATGGATCTCAATTGCAAGCTGGTTTCTATGAGAATTCTAAAGGAAATCCTGGTATCGTAGCTGTGCGAGCTAGGGAATCTTTCTCCTTGGGAAATGGTGGAATCTTCACCAATGTAGAGTTTGGAGCAGTGGGAGATGGTAGCAATATCGAAATTTCGGCGAAGTCAGTTCTTTTAAACGATGGTGCTTTACTCGAAGCTAGTAATAGCGGACAGGGTAATGGTGGAGACATAATTATTACGGCTCCAAATGGATTACTATCTTTAACTAATAATAGTCAAATTAACTCCAGTATTTACGGACAGGGGGATGCAGGAGAAATTAATATTACGACAGGATCGCTTTCTGTAACTAATGCCTCTGCCATTACTGCCATTACCAACGGAGATGGGGATGCTGGTAACTTGTCCATCAAAGCCAGTGATTTAGTAGAAGTTCTAGGCACAGGAAAACCAGGAGGGACAAGTGGTTTGAGTGCTGATGTAGAAGAAGGAGGTAGAGGAGACGCAGGAAACTTAACTATCGAGACGAAAAAATTGGTTGTCAGAAACTCTCAAGTAGGAACTACAGTTCTTGGCGAAGGAAATGCAGGCACTTTCACAGTTAACGCCTCCGAGTCAATAGAAGTAAAAGGAAGAGTTTTTTTCACAGATGACTCTGGAAAAACCTTTGTCAATCCTGCGGGTTTGTTTGCTCAAGTGAACATGGAAGGTGAGGGTAAGGGTGGTAACTTGTTCATCGAAACCCCATATTTAAGTGTTAGTGATGGCGCTAAAGTCCAAGTAGCGACCTTTGGTCTAGGCGATGCTGGGAATTTATTTATTCGTGCTTCTGAGATAGACGTATTTGATCCAACAGCCACAAACCAATCTCTTCCACAAGCTGGTATATTTGCTGGTGTACTAATAGACTCCGATCAGCCTCCTGAAGTACCACTTAAAGGCAATGGAGGAACTGTAACGATTGAAACTGATCGCTTGCGGGTGAGAGATGGAGGAAGAGTATCAGTATTGACTCAAGGTGATGGCGATGCAGGTATCTTGCAAATTCGTGCTAAGGACTCTATAGAAGTTTTTGGTACATCACCAGATGGTGATGTCAGTGAAATAAGTGCCAATGCAACATCAGAAAGCACAGGTAGTGCAGGAAGCTTGACAATTAATACTAGAAAGTTGACTGTTAGAGATAGAGGTAGAGTCAATGTGAGTAATGGAAATACTAAACAGGCTGGAAATTTAGAAATAATTGCTGATTCTATCAATCTAGACAATCAAGGAAGCATCACAGCTAACAGCAATTCGGGTAACGGTGGCAACTTCACCCTAAACATCCGGGACTACTTATTGATGCGCCGCAATAGTGAAATTTCTACCTCAGCTGGCACTAATCAAACAGGTGGTAACGGAGGCAATATTACCATCAATACTCCAGATGGCTTTGTTGTTGCTTTCCCCTCAGAAAATAGCGACATCACTGCTAATGCTTTTACAGGCAAAGGGGGCAATGTCCAAATTAATGCTACTGGTATCTACGGCATCCAATTTCGAGACAAGCGAACACCAAATAGTGATATCACTGCTAGTTCAGAATTTGGGAGTGCTGGCACTGTAAAACTAAATACTCCAGATATTAACCCCAGTCAGGGGTTAACTGAACTACCTGAAAATGTTACAGATCCGAGTGACAAAATTGCCGAAAATGCTTGTCAGCGAGGTGTTAATAGTACCTTCGTCGTCACCGGGCGGGGTGGCTTGCTAAGCAGTCCCAATCAAAGCTTAAAAACTGATAATGTCCGCGTTGATTTAGTGGAACCTACCACCAGCACAAGCAATTCCCAAAGTGCAAAAATCAATCAGCCAATCATTGATACTACTTCCAAACAGATTATCCCGGCACGAGGATGGGTGTATAACAATAAGGGTGAGGTAGTGCTTACAGCCTACGATCCCACTGCTACCAGTCCTCAACGCATTTCTAAAACAACTGCGGGTTGTCCTGCACCTTTTTAACTGCATGGCTCTCTCAAGCTTACTGTAGGTTGAATTGTCATTCTGAGCGTAACGAAGTGAAGCGAAGAATCTCGGCAGATGCTTCGTTCCGCGTTGCTGCACTCAGCATGACAAAGCGAAAATCATCCTGCATTTATGCAACGCCCCAAATTTTTGTACAAAAACAAGTTTACAACTCAAAAAGTTAATTTACGACTTAGAAACTTGATTTACAACTCAGAAAGTTAATTTATGACTCAAAAACTTGATTTACGACTCAAAAACTTGATTTACGACTCAAAAACTTGATTTACGACTCAAAAACTTGATTTACGACTCACAAAGTTAATTTACACAGGTGAAATAACAAAAATTAAGATTTTCGGGATTTTATTACAATACAGTTCAGTTAGCACAATTCAATCTTTGGAGATCCCCCTAAATCCCCCTTAAAAAGGGGGACTTTAAAGTAATTTTCCCCCCTTTTCAAGGGGGGCTAGGGGGGATCAAAATCTTAACTGAACTGTATTGGATTTTATT
The DNA here is from genome assembly GCF_000517105.1 of Fischerella sp. PCC 9605. Lineage (GTDB taxonomy): Bacteria > Cyanobacteriota > Cyanobacteriia > Cyanobacteriales > Nostocaceae > PCC9605. Next base: position 831,950 of record NZ_KI912151.1, read on the forward strand.
AGGTTTAAATTCCCTACGGGACGATACACGAATGTTTAAACCTAACATTGTCATACCAAGTTGCAGTCAAAGAAGTAATCTGTCATTCTGAGCGCAGCGAAGCATCTCCAAGATGCTTCGCTGCGCTCAGAATGACATGTTAGAACGCAACTTGGTATCACTGCTCCAAAATCGCTACGCAAGCTAACCAATATGTCCATACACATATTCGGCTGTCCGCTGCTGCTTGGGACTGCTAAACACATCCTTTGTCACCCCAAACTCCACTAATTCACCCAAGTACATGAAAGCTGTGTAGTCAGAAATCCTAGCTGCTTGCTGCATGCTGTGGGTGACAATCAAAATGGTGACTTGTTGTTTCAACTGACCAATCAATTCTTCTATGCTAGAAGTTGCATTGGGATCTAGAGCAGAAGTTGGTTCATCAAAAAGAATCAATTCTGGATTGGTTGCTAAAGCGCGAGCAATACATAAACGCTGCTGTTGACCCCCGGAAAGCTGAAAAGCCAAGTCTTTCAAACGGTCTTTGACTTCATCCCACAAAGCAGCATCACGAAGGGCTTGCTCTACTCTTTCATCAATGATACTTAGCTTTGATATACCCCGTACTCGCAAACCATACGCTACATTTTCATAAATTGACTTCGGGAAGGGATTGGGTTTTTGAAATACCATACCAATCCGCATCCGCAATTCTATCGGGTCAACCTTCCGACTGAGAACGTTAACGGGAGAGGAGTCTAGTAAGATTTCTCCTTCATAGCGATTGCCTGGGTAGAGGTCATGCAGACGATTGAAACACCGCAGTAAGGTCGTTTTACCACACCCAGAAGGGCCAATCAAGGCAGTTACTTTGTTCTTGGTTACTACCATGTTGACGTCCTTCAACACCTTGACAGAACCATAGTAGAAATTGAGGTGATTAACCGTTGCCTTTGGTTGAAGCTTTGTTGGTATGTTGTTATCCTGGGCTTTGTCTACCATTTAATACCCCTACGAAAACGATAGCGTAGATAAATAGCAATTCCATTCATAACAAGGGTCATGGCAATGAGTACGACACCTGCTGCTGCTGCATTCAGCTGAAATGCTGGTTCCGGACGAGATACCCAATTAAACATCTGGATAGGCATGACCGTGAACGGTGCTTTTAACCATTCAAAGGAGATAAAAGGGAACTCGCTTTTGATCGGAGACTCTGGCAAAAAGGCTATAAAAGTTAGAGCACCGATGGTGATAAGGGGCGCAGTTTCACCAATTGCTCTTGCCAAGCCCACAATTATCCCCGTTAAAATGCCACCCATCGAATAGGGTAAAGTATGATCCCAGATCATTTGCCATTTGGTCGTTCCCAGCGCGTAGGCGGCTTCACGGATACTGTTGGGAATCGCTCGCAGAGACTCGCGCGTTGTTACGATCACGACTGGCAACACCAATAGGGCTAAAGTTAAACCTGCTGTTAAAATGCTTTCACCCAATTTTAACCGATCGGCGAACAAACCCAGTGCCAACAGACCATAGATAATCGAAGGTACACCTGCTAAGTTGGTGACATTGATCTCAATCAGTGCAGACAGCCAATTCTTCGGGGCGTATTCTTCCAGGTAAATACCAGAGGCTACACCTAATGGAATTGCAGCAACAAGCGTTACCAACATGACTAAGCTTGTTCCTACCCAAGCGGAGAAGATGCCGGCTTGTTGGGGTTTGCGGCCGGGGAAAGAAGTAAAGAACTGCCAATCTAAACGGGGTGCGCCATCTATCGCCAAACGCACGATCAGCGCCAGCAAGGTAATGACTGCTACGAGAATTGTTAACAAGCCAAGAATGGCAAAAATACCATCTAGCAATTTGCGGCGAGAAATATTGGCTCGGAGTTCCTGTAGATTGTCTCCTGACATACTAGTAAATTTCCCGATAGCGCTTGCTCAAAAAATACCCAATAATGTTAAATATAAGTGTCATCAGTACCAAGGTCAGCCCAGCAGCGAAAATCGTTTGGTACTCAAGGCTGCCGTGGGGAAGGTCTCCTAAACTGACCTGCACTATGTAGGCGGTGATTGTTGCAGCCTGATCCATTGGGTTCCAAGTTAAATTTGGTTGCAATCCAGCTGCGATCGCCACTATCATTGTTTCCCCAACAGCCCGGGAAATTCCTAAAATATAGGCTGCAAATATCCCAGAAATGGCGGAGGGGTATACTACTCGCCAAGCCGTTTGTAAGCGTGTCGCCCCCATTGCATAGGAACCTTCGCGCAGATGCACGGGAACTGCCCGCATGGCGTCTTCACTAATAGAACTAACCAGAGGAAGAATCATGATACCCATGACTAATCCTGCGCTCAACATATTAAACCCAGGTAGATTGGGAAGAACGATCTGCAACAGCGGGGTAACGAATAAGAGGGCAAAATAACCATACACTACCGTAGGAATACCTGCCAGCAACTCTAGGAAGGGCTTAACTACCTCCCGCAGCCTATCATGAGCAAATTCACTCAAATAAATCGCCGTTATCGTACCCAACGGTACTGCTACTAATAAAGCAATGGCGGTTGTCACCAAAGTTCCAGAAACGAGGGGTAAGATTCCATAATGAGCATCAGCAAACAAAGGCGACCATTGAGTGTCTGTAAGGAATTCCTGTAGGGAAACCTTACTAAAGAATTCTACAGATTCATATACCAACAAAACAATAATTGCAATAGTCGTTGCCACTGAGGAAAGAGCTGCAAATAATAACAGGAACTCTATCACCCGTTCTCGCAAATCCCGCACTAACTTTGGGGATATTGAAATTTGTTTAGACGTCTCAGCTTGCTGGTGCATGGAATATTAACATTTCATTCAGCCCAGGTCTTGAAAATGGGGATTGGGGATTGGGAATTGGGGATTGAAGTACTGATTTTTACTATGCCCCATGCCCTTTTCCCCTTTCCCCTTTCCCCTAACTTCTGCAATAAGTCTACTGCTGTGCCTCGCGCTGTAGCAGTTCATTAACTTGCAGCCCTACTGCTTCCTTTCCACCAAAGACAGTGCCGAGTTTGGGCTTTTGGAAATGTCCTAGTGCAATCTGATAAGCCTGGGCTGGTAGAGGAACATAGTTGACTTCTTGCACATATTTAGCACCGTTGTTCAGGTAAAACTCAACGAATTCCTTCACTTCTGGGCGCAGCGCCGCTTTGGCACTAACGTAAATAAATATGGGTCGAGACAGGGGTTGGTAAGTTCCATTCTCTACTGTCTCCTTGGAGGGCGACACTGGGCCTTTGCCGCCATCAATTGGCACAGCCTTCACTTTGTTCTGGTTGGCTGCGTAATAGGCATAGCCAAAATAGCCAAGGGCGTTTTTATCACGGCTAACCCCCTGAACTAGTACGTTGTCGTCTTCACTAGGTGTGTAATCAGTACGGCTGGCTTTGCTCTTACCATTAACGGCTTCGGTGAAATAATCGAATGTACCAGAATCTGGGCCAGGGCCGTAGAGTGTTAGGGGAGCATTAGGAAATCCTTGGCGTACTTGGTTCCAATTTTTAATCTTGCCCTGTGCTGCTGGTTCCCAGATTTTTTTCAGTTCAGCGACACTCAGGCTTTTTGCCCAGTTGTTGGCGGGATTGACAACAACTGTCAAAGCATCGTAAGCCACTGGCAGTTCGATGTACTGAACACCAGCTTTTTTGCACGCCTCCATTTCTTTAGCGAGGATGGGGCGGGAAGCGTTAGAGATATCTGTTTGTCCGCTGCAAAACTTTTTGAAACCGCCTCCAGTTCCAGAAACACCAACCGTAACTTTAACTGCACCTCCTTTCTGCTTTTGAAAGTCTTCCGCTACTGCTTCGGTAATTGGGTAAACAGTGCTGGAACCATCAATAGCAATGGTGTTTGTGCCTTGAGATTTGACTGAAGGCATTGACGCAGCGAAAGTCGCTGCTGTTAGTGTTAATGAGACAGCCAACGTAAAGCGGTTAAGCCCCAATTTCATTCCATTGACCACCATGATATTTGCTCCGTTGATGCTAAATCTTGATTGAAACTAAGTCGTTTTTAAACAACTGACACTCAAAACCAGTGGAAATGCTGGTTTCTACTCTTTGAACTACCGTTCCAAGTTACGGTTTAGGCGATCGCTACAGAACATACACTAGATGCAACTGCTGCTATCACAACTAACTACACGATTCAAGATGATGATAGAAAAATTCACATTTTTCGTATTTAAAGATCAATCTTTACTGAAACATCAGCATGAGATATAAACTACATTCTTTGTAGTTAAAAATAGGTTATGAATACGTTAATTAATATATAAATAATAGTTAAAGTTTTATTTTTTAATTATTTATTACAAATTTGAATCAAGCTACTATATAGCAATAATACTATTTTTTAACGCTTAGGGATTTAAGATGATTATTCATCTCAGCAAGGTAATTTTCTAGAACTGGATACATGGGAGTTGGAATAAGTGAATTGTTTGAACTAGTCACGACAGCTTCAATTGGCAAAACGCGAAATTTCAACTGATTATTCCGTTTATATTTATAAATCCAAGTGGGAATCGCTTCTACTTGAGTAATTTCTACATTTCCTTCTGGAAAACGTCGGCGCATCTTGACTGAAAAAATTACTCCCAGGTTTCTATGCTTGCCAACTTGATTACCAATAAAGTTTCCCATTGAATAAATAGCAACTCTAGTTCTAATTTTCTTATCTTTCCCTCGGACTTTGAAGATTTGATAAGGTTGAACTACATGAGGATGACTACCAAGAATAATGTCAGCTCCGCCTCTAATCAACCTCCGCACCAGTCGTTTCTGCTGGGCATTAGGTAGACGCTGATACTCTGTGCCAAAATGAAGACAAATCGTGACCACATCGGCTCCCTGTTTCCTTGCTCTGGCGATATCTTTGAGGATTTTATCTTCATCGATAAGCGAGACTAGATAATTCTTTCCTCTGGGAATAGGAATGCCATTTGTTCCATAGGTGTAAGCCATAATCGCCATAGAAATATTTTTTTTCTTAATAATTAAAATCTTTGAGGCTTCTTGAGGTGAGGTAGCTGTACCAACGGGCACAACTCCCCGCACACGAATATTTTTAATCGTGTTAATCAGTCCCTTTTCCCTTTTATCTAGCGTATGATTATTCGCCGTTGTTAAAACATTAAAGCCAGCCCATTTGGCTGCATCTACTATTTGCGCTGGCGCATTAAAAAGAGGATAACCGGAATAGCCCAATTTAGACCCGGCTACAGTTGTCTCAAGATTAGCGATCGCCCAATCTCCTGTGGAAATAATTGGCTTGACTTGCTTAAAAAAGTTCTTAAAGTTATAAACTTTCTTTTTTGGGTTGTACCCCGAGCGAATCACAGACATATGCATGAGAATATCACCGACAGCAATCAATCTCGCTTCTGTATCAGATTCTGATTCTTTCAGTTCAGCGGCGCTGCTATTGAGATTTATTTGTTGATCGCAACCAGATATCAACAGGATGAAAATCATCAGTATTGGCAGTGGAAATTTCATATGGTTGCCTCCGCTGATACTTGTAGAACATAGACAGAAATATTACTATCCTTGCTGTCTTTTGCCCCCCAACCTCTGACCCCTCCCTCCTGAGTTGAAAATAGGGGAAAGGGGAAAGGTTAAGGGGGAAAGGACAAGATTTGTTTTCATTCGTTTGTTGTGTGATGAAATCGCATGGGCTTCTGAGTTGAAAGTAAACCTCCCCTCTCCTTGCTAGGGAGAGGGGCAGGGGGTGAGGTTTTTCATCGCCACTGTCTTCTGCCTACAACCCATTCCCAATCAAAATAAATCCTGCCCAGTAGTAGGGATGATCGTAAACATCATCAATTAACGCTAATTGAGCTTTTTGCAGTGCTTCGACTTTGCTCAGCTTATCTTTTTGCAGTGTTGTATAAAAATTATGCATCAGTGCTTGCGTACCGTCATCAGCTACTTGCCATAATGAGGCGATCGCAGCTTTTGCACCCGCCTCTTGCATAACATAGCCAAATCCTAAAATTTCAATCCCGTCGCTTAACTTTCCTCCTAACCCGGTTTCGCAGGCACTCAATACGACTAAATCAGCGTTATTGAGATTCCAAAATCGCAAATGGCGCATGTTTACTGCATTACCATCACCAAACAAAATAAAAGATTCATCTGGCGCACCTGGTACAAAAGCAGCATGAGTAGCAAAGTGGAGGATGGAGTAATTACTCATCTGCTTCAAAGTTTCTGTTTCGCTGAAGTTGGAGTTCAGCAGTTTTATCGAACCAGGAAACGCTGCTGTGACATTTTCTACTTCCTTGGCTGCAAAAGGCAGTCCACCAAGCTTAAACGTACGCTTACCTACTTTCACATCATAATTTCCTTGGGTGAAAGCACCTGCTAATATCTTCAAATTCTGGGGGCGTTTGTTTAAGTCGGTAATGCTAACAGCAGTAATATTATTTACCCGATACTTCTGCACCAGCCACTCTTTGCCATCATAGAGCGCAGCTAGGGGAATATAGCGCAACTGTCCGTCTGGTGCATAGATAATAGTTTTCGCTTTTGCTTCCTTCAAAGCAGGTTCTATCGGTTGAATTAGCCAATTGTAAAGCTTTTGCCCTGGTGCTTTCGCATCATCAGGCGGATTCATTAAGGCATCACGAAATTCAGTAATGGCGCGGCTTAGTTCTTGGCGTTTGACAGCAACAGAACGGCGGATAGGAGGAGTATAGGGAGTAACTAGCAGCAGTTCCAAGCGATCTTCTAAAACAAGGGGATAAAGTAAAACTGCGTTAATTTTGAGTTGTTTGAGAGTATCTTGAAGACGCCTAAGCAGTTTGGGATTGAGGTTTTCACCGCCAGTGGTGCGATTGAGTTTTTGGAGGTGAGCCATTACTTCGGGACTATCGCTAAATGCGAGAAATTCTTTTAAAGTTTCTCTTTGAGCCGTTTCAATTTGTTGTCGCCGCGCCTCTTGTTGGGGAGTGCGGTTTTTTTCAGGAATTTTCTGCAATTCGCTCAGTTCTTTGCCTTGTTTCACAACTTGAGATATTTCGCTATTGAATTTATCCACAACTTGCTTTTCTGGTTGCAGATATTCCATGCGGTATGGTGTCTTGGCTTTGTCTCGTACACCACGCAGATAACTATCTAATTCTTGAACTTTGAGCGAGTCAACAGCTGCTTGCGCTTCCACTACACGGTTTTGCTTGAGCAACAAATCTGCAAGATGGCGATAGGTATCTGCAAACCTGTTTATATACGATTGCTGAATTTGTTTGTGTGGCGATACTTGTAGATTTTCCGGGATTCCCGACCGAGTATTAATCGATTGCTTATAGAAAACGATCGCTAACTCTGGCTTTTGCTGTGCTTCTAGAACAGAAGCAATCTGGTGAAGAATGTCTGCTTCCTGCTGTTTGTTATAGACTTGTTCGCTGGTGACAAAAGCTTGCTGATAAAACTCCAGTGCTTTTGAATACTCACCGACTTTATAGTAAACTAACCCAATTCTGCTGAGAGTTTCGATTTCTTCGGTCTGATTGCCAACTTCTTTAGCAATGGTTAAGGCTTGCTGATAAGACTCTATGGCTTTGGCATACTTACCCATGCTGTCGTAAGTTTGACCAATATATTTAAGAGTCGTGCCTTCACCTTGACGCTGCCTATTTTTTTTGAAAATACTCAAAGCTTGCTCAAACGTTGCTAAAGCTTCAGGAAATTTACCTTGATTTAACTGCTGAAGTCCCTTTTCTTGCAGCCGCAACGGTTCCTTTTTACGGTTTTGTGTTGTCTCTACCTGTGTTGCAGGCATTTGGACATCACAGGAAATGAGAAAAGTTAGGGAAAGTGTGATAGTGGCAAGGGCAAGGCGTTGGAGACGATAAAGCATTGGTAAGCCCTTTAGCAACGAAGAGACTAATTACTCACTCTTTTATATACCTCTGATTTTGGAAACTGAGCAATTATCTCTGGATGAAGCTAAAGCTATGGCGTTGCCGAATCGAGGCATGAATTTTGTAGAAGCAATTCATGAATTGCTTCTACGCTAGTAGATTGTCAATCTGATGTTAGCAGTTTCATACTTTCAATCAGCAACGTCAAAGCTATTAGTCGCAAGATTCGGCAGACAGGGAAGATGATTAACAATCACTCAATGTTAGCAGAGGTATGCGATCGCCAAACTTTTGTAAAGATAACACCTACTGGATTAGGTAAGGCAGCAAGACTTGGGAGTGCGATCGCACCTTCGGAAAACTTTCGTTTTAATCCGCCTCCTTCTCGTCAGCAGTTGGAGGCTTTAGCTAAGGTTGTGGGGGTTGATGCTGATAGGTTAGCGCAGATATTACCACCAGGGGCAGCAATATCTTGTAGCCGCTTATAATGTTCGGAGCTTGGGAGCAGTGAAAGCAAGTCCGGTTGCTCTGTTCTTGATTGGTTAAAATATGGTTTGTTCCACGACCACAACCAGAACGTTTTAACCAGCCATTGTTTAATTTTTTTTATTATTACAGCAAATTTACAAAATTCATGCAAAACTTAAACATATTGGGAAATATGATCTATTTTGGAGAATACTAAATAATCTAGCAACAATGACTTATTATTTCAAAAATGACGTTTTTGTGAGGAATTTTAAGGACATTAATACTCAACAATATGATGTATAGTTGAGGAGATTTGTATGTTGTTACATAAAAATGATTCAAGCAAAATTTCCATTGCCAGTAACCGTAATCTCACTAGGTTGAATGTAGAAAAACTTAAAGGTGTCTTGTCTTATTTTTCCTATTTGCATAAAAGTGGAGAAATTAGTGATAAAGCTTTTGAAGCTTTAGTTCGTTATGCCTGTTCAATTTTTATCGAGAATGAAGTTGAGCTTAGGATTCAAGATGCTTTAGAAGAGAAAATTTTGAAATTTTTAACTTCTAAGTTGTACACTTCAACAGAAGAAATTGAAGATATGGAAACAGCTATTTATTCATTAGATGTATCTCGCTTGATCAGGAGTAAATAGAATGTCTGAGCAAGAAAATCAACCTCAACAAAGCTCGGATAACAAACGAAAAGAACAAGATGAGGAAGGAGGAGATTTAGAAAAGCTTCCTGATGAGTTAGAAGGACTACCTCCACAATTAAGGAGAGTTGTACAAGCAACTCTCTCTATGCAACGTATTTCTTCTTCTTCCTTGGTTTCACCTATTCAAGATAAGATTACTGAACAGCATATCACCCGGATTTTAGATATTCTTGAAAAAGATGATGAAAGAGCTTTTGCGGATACGCAGTCAGCTAGAAAATATAATCTAATTACAATTATTATATTCTTACTATTTTTTGGATTTTTAACTATTTTCTTAGTAAATAAGGATGTAGTTGTATATCAAGAAATTTTAAAGATAATTATCATATTTGGAGGTGGCTTTGGCAGTGGTTTTGGTTACAAAGGGTACTTAGATAGAAAAAGGAAATAGCATTGTTAATTAAGAGTTCCCCTACAATTCTCCTTTGAATGCTTTGTCTAAGATAGAAGGTAGTAACGCATCAAGTTCTTTGATTGCTTCTTCTCTTAGTCGTTTCATTTTGTCTACTTTGGTTTGTAGTTCATCAAGGTAGGCGACGATGCGACGTTGTTCGCAGATGGATAAATCTGAGGGAAAAGGAATATTCATAACAACTTCCTGTGAAATCTTTTTCATAGTTGGACTGGTTCCCTTTGCTTTACTCTTGATATAGTCACGAACTAACGTACAAGCAAGCCAATGATGTACAAATTGTTTATTCGCCTTAAATTCATCAATCTCTAAGCGCATCATCAAGTCAGGGTAAATACAGGGATAGGGAGAACCATTGTAAATTGCTGCGTGTCCTACCAATTCAGGAGTATTACTTCTGGTAATGAGTAAATCACCAGGTTTTAACCAGTAATGTGCATCTAGGGAAACAGGTTCTGATGTTCTTTTAAATTCTGTTTGGCGGTAGGAAAATCCTGTAACAGCACCAAGTGACAAAATGGGAGTCCCTTCTGGCATATTGTCGCATCTTGCTGACCAACCATTTCTGGGTTTTTCAAGCAAAACATCTGATAACTGACCTTTAATCAGAGTCTTGCTTAATAATTTTGTTGACTCAACAGCAAGAAGTGCCTCTGTTTCTATAAGTGCCTTTTGACGTAGCGATCGCACTTCCTCAATCTTCCCCACCAGTTCCTCAACCCGCGCCACAATTCGCCGTTGTTCCTCTAGTGATGGTAGGGGTATTGTCAAATCCCAAAACTGTGAAGGATTTAGTGTTAATTTACTTATTGCTGCTGCACCTTTAGATAGGTTTTGAGCTTGTTGAGTTAGTTCTTTAGTACGAAAGTAATAGTTCAAATATTTCAGGTCTATTAATGAAATATCAGCTTCGTATGTGGGAAATTTATCAGAAACAATACAACCATCAACTGATTTATCCGCAATTGCAAAAGACCCTTGCCAAGCAAATAGTTTGTTATAAACAATATCACCAGATTTAATTACCCATTGTTGTTTTCGGGCAATATTCATACCTAGCTGCTGCTCTCTGACAAAAGCACCCATGCCGTACCAACGAACCCCTACACAACTGTAAGTTATAGAATCATCAACAGTAATCTTACGCTCTATTCTCTTTAAAAATTTATCAAAGCGAACCTTTTGATACTGTTCACTCATTTTAGTATTTGCTCCTGCATCATCTACCTATAAATAATGTTCATAAATATTAATATGTTATTTCGTAATTTCACTTGCCAAAACTTGCTGAATCTCTGCCATAATCTCAGCCACCCGCCTATCTTTCTCTAATATATCTGCCACTAACTGCTCAGGTGGTAAATGCTCAAAGTCCTGCTGACTATTCGGGTTTTTGCGGTCTAAATTATAAATTGCCCAGTAAATAGCATCCCCTTTAGCCTTCTCATCTTTAGCAATCTCGCGCTGACTTTGCTCCTCAGTTTGAGCCTGTTTTATCTCATCCTTGATTACTTGAATTTGATTCTGAATCTGTGCAACTTCTTTTGGTGGCGAAAAGTCCAAAATTAAATTCTCTAAGCCTTGGATTTTCTCAGCTAATTCCTTCACTGTCTTTGCAAGCTGATTAGCGGTTTCCTCTGCTTTTCTAGCAGCATCCCAATGAGGTGTAGCTTCTTTTATCGCCTGATTATAAGCTTCCCTAAAGTTATGCTTCCAAGCGTGTTCATTCTCTTCCCGCTTCTTCCACCATGCCACACATTCAGCAAAATCTTCATCCTGTATTGGCTTAGTCTTGGTGTAAGTTTTCCGTCCTTCTGGTAACGGAATTTCATAGTACCAAATCTCATCCGTTTGTCCAGAACGGTCAAAAAATAACAAATTTGTGGGAATGCTGGTATAAGGTGCAAACACTCCGTTAGGTAAACGGACAATAGTATGCAGATTAAAATTATTGAGCAAATCTTCCTTGATCTTGGCGCAAATGCCATCCCCAAATAGCACCCCATTGGGAAATACTACTGCTGCGCGTCCATTTTGTAGGAGCAATTCATGAATTGCCCCTACACGGGGTCTTTGTCTGAGACGACGCATAATCAACTGAAGGAATAACAACGCCGTTTCTTTGGTTTGTCTATCTGGAGGAAAGTTATTTTTAATTCTGTCTTCCTCCTCACCCCCAAATGGCGGATTTGTGAGAATCACGTCTACCCAATCCTTTTCACCCATCTCTGAAAGGGTAAACCGCAGACTGTTACCATCATCAATATCGGGATACTCAAACCCGTGTAACAGCAAACTCATGTGCGCTAACATTAATGGCAAGGATTTAGCCTCAGCGCCAATAATGCTTTTTTGCAGTATCTGCCAATCTTGGGCGCTACACTGTTTTTTCAAGTATTCATACGCCTCGACCAAAAAACCACCAGTTCCGCAAGCAGGGTCAAAAATCGTTTCCCCCAACTTCGGTTCCATCACCTGGACGATAAACCGCACTACGGGACGGGGGGTGTAAAATTCTCCCGAATCTCCCGCAGCGTCCCGCATTTCCTTCAGCATGGACTCATAAAGGGTGCTAAGGAAGTTCACCTCTTCTGATTTATCAAAGTGAATTTCATTCACCTTATTCAGCACATCCCACAGCAATGTCCCGCTAGTCATGCGGTTGTTGACATCTTTGAACACTTTGGCGATGACATCAGCGCGATCGCGTCCGGTTTTGCTTTTGAGATTCCGCAAATAGGCGAGTAACCCTGCACCTTTGGTGCCATCTGGTAAAATTGCCTCATCATTGTTGATGAAACTTTTCAGGCGATCGCCAGTAAAATTTTCATTAGCAGCCCAATCTCGCCATCGATAAGGCGGTTGAATGGTTGGTTTATAGGATATTCCTTCTAACTCTGCTTCCACCTCATGCAGTTTCTCGGAATCATCTAAAAGCTTCAAAAACATGATCCACGTCAACTGGGGGAGACGGTCTAATTCTCCATTTAACCCCTTATCCGTCCGCATGATGTCACGCGCTGACTTAATCACGCTTCCCAGTTTTTGGACTGTGGTGACGGGTTTATCGTTTTGTTTGTTGGTGCGTTTGGGCATTTATTTAAGCAGAATACAGTAAGTTTTGTAATTGATTGACTGCTTCTCGCAGTTGCTGAACTCCACCAAATCGTTGAGCAATTTCAGCCACATTGCCATATTTATCAAACTCGCGGTTAGCCTTAAATGTCGTTGGAATATTAAACTCCTCAACTCCCTTCTGTGCGTACTTGTCCAAAAGAATCTCTAAAATTGCCCTTGCATCTTCCCCATACTGCTGAAAAAAGTCTGGTTGACGACGACGCAACCTTTCAGCCCTTTGCTTGCAAGTTAGCACCGGAGCATCAAAGGCAATATGACATAGTAAATCAAAAGGGTCTGCTTCGGGAAGATTAGTAACTGTTTTCAATTCCTCAAAATCAATTCCCCGATCTGCCAACAACTCAATAATTTCTGAACGCTTTTCTGGATCTGCCCAGTGTTGCTGTATTTCTATAGTGGAACGATAAAGGATGCGAACTTGTTCTCTGGTGTAGTCAATTAATTGAGACAAGCGCAGTTGATTGTCTGCGTCTAAATCATAAATTCTTTCTTCAACAATCTCTTCACTTCCCCCGTCAGCATAATATTTTCGAGGTGGTTCGTCATCATCATCTGGGAGTCCCCAAAATCCAGACCTTTCATCCTCTTCCAAGTCGTCTGTTTCCGCTTCTAACTCTCTTGACTCCAATTCCTCTTGATGTTCAGAGAGTATTTGCCCCTGATCGTCTATCTCTGATTCATTAATTAGGGCGGGTTCTCCGTCAAAATCTCTATCTTCAAATAAGACCGTACTATTGGTGTAATCTAGTATATTAAAATACACCTTGCTACGTTCTTCTCGCACACGAGTTCCACGCCCAATAATTTGTTTAAAGTCTGTCATAGAGCGAATTACACGTGCAAGCACAACATTTTTACATGTGGGAATATCTACACCAGTTGTCAGTAACTTAGAAGTAACAGCGATAATGTGAGTTTCATCTAAGACATCTTTAAATTTGTAGAGATGTCCCTTACCTACATCACCAGCATCAGAGGTAATGCGAGTTATGTAGTCAGGATTTGTTCTGGTGATATCGCTGTTGAGGTTGCGTAATTCCTTGATCATTGCCTTAACGTGTTCCTCATCCACACAAAAGACAATGGTTTTGGCATAGCGATCGCTGCTTTTGAGAAAATCAGTAATGTGTTGGGCGATCGCCTTTGTCCGCGCTTGTCTTACCAATTTCCGCTCAAAGTCTGGGGTCAGATAAACTTCATCAGGAATTGTTCTTCCATAGCGATCAATCTGTTCAGCATTAGGTCGCCATCCTTGGCGATCGGAACGAGTAGTAACCCGATAAACTCGATAGGGAGCTAAGAAACCATCATCAATCCCTTGTTTGAGAGAATATGTGTAAAGGGGATTGCCAAAGTAGCGATAGGTATCAACGTTATCATCTCGTAGCGGTGTCGCTGTTAATCCCAATTGATACGCGGGTTCAAAATGTTCTAGAATTTGTCGCCAGTTACTTTCATCCCTGGCGCTACCTCGGTGACACTCATCAACAATAATCAAGTCAAAATAATCAGGACTATATTCTCTGTAAAGTCCAAAGCTATCTTCTCTATCACCAATTGCTTGATAAATAGCAAAGTAAAGGTCACGTCCTTTTTTCGCTTCCCCCTGAATTTTGTAAATTTTCTCCTGATTAAAGGCAGAAAAATCCTTATTCATGGGGTCATCTACCAGCACGTTTCTATCTGCTAAAAATAGAATTCTTGGAGAACGAGGTTCCCCAGAACTGTTCCATTCCATGCTTGAAAGATTCCAGCAAATTTGAAAGGCAACAGTAGTTTTACCTGTCCCCGTCGCCATTGTCAGCAGTAGACGCTTTTGACCTTTGAAAATTGCTGCTAGTGCTGCATTAATAGCATTGCGTTGATAGTAACGCAGTGGTTTACCTGGCGTTGGATAAAAAGGAACCAGCAGTTTCTCAGCAATGTCTGGTCTAATTTGTTCTTGTTCTTCCCCTGTTAACCGTCGCCAAAGTTCGTTGGGACTTGGGAATGAGTCCATAACATCGGACTGTTTACCCATGATAAAGTCATACTCTACAATTCCTTGCCCATTAGTAGAGTAAGCAAACTTCACGTTTAGAATTTTGGCATAGGCGATCGCCTGTTCCAGTCCCTCATCAGGTGTTTTGTGTTTCCTTTTCGCCTCTACTACAGCTAAAGGAAATTCTCCGTTATATAGCAGCAAATAATCTATAAATTTCCTTTTACCACGAGGCTGACGCTTGTTTTTGGGGCGAATCTTGCCATCAGTGAAGTAATACTGCTCAGTATAATCGTGTGGTTCCTTCTCCCACCCCGCATCTCTTAGTTTTGGCTCAACATACTTCCGGCAGGTATTTGCTTCATTACTCATCACTTCACCACTTATTTTATCCAACTTCAGCGCCAACCGTTGATTAATCTCGTCAGTTTGAAACTTAGCGAAAAAATGGCAAACACCCAACAGGTATTGTCAAATAACTCTACCAGCCTTTGAAAACTGACCCACCCTTTACGGACAAATAATTAGTCAATCGACAGATTCCTGAAGACCTTCACGCAAACCGATCGCTATTTTACTGTGCTTCTCAATTTGTCCCATCACTTGTTTTGCCCGCTGAATCACCACTGCTGGCAAACCTGCCAACCGTCCCGCTTCAATACCGTAGGACTTATCAGCGCCTCCTGGTTGGACTTGGTGCAAAAAGATAATTTGGTCAGGTAACTCCTTCACTGTTACCTGATAATTGGCCACATTATCTAATAGTGACGCCAATTCATTCAACTCATGGTAGTGTGTCGCAAAAATCGTCCGCGCTTGAATTTCCGCTGCCAAGTACTCTGCTACCGCCCAAGCAATCGAAAGACCATCAAAAGTTGCCGTTCCCCGGCCGATTTCATCCAACAATACTAGCGATCGCGATGTGGCATGATTGAGAATATTCGCAGTCTCGTTCATCTCCACCATAAATGTAGACTGACCCGTCGCCAAGTCATCCACTGCACCCACACGTGTAAAAATGCGATCGCACACTCCCAACTTGGCATACCTAGCAGGCACAAAACTACCAATTTGCGCCATCAACTGAATTAACCCCACCTGCCTTAAATAACAACTCTTGCCACTCGCATTCGGCCCTGTGAGGATGATTAGGTCAGGAGTGGGAGAGGGGGAGAGAGGGAGAGGGGGGGAATTTTCTTCTCTACTATTCCCTATTCCCTCAACCCTATTCCCTAATTGTGTGGAATTCGGCACAAAAAACCCTGCTGGCAAAGACTGTTCCACGACTGGATGACGCCCATCGACAATATAAATCTCTCGTCCCTCCACCATCTCTGGACGGCAGTAACCTTGATGCACAGCCAATTCCGCCAAACCGCACAACACATCTACCGCCGCGACAGCCCGAGAAAGGTTACGAATAGCCTCCGCCTGCTGTCCGACTTCTTCCCGCAACGCTACAAAAATTTCATACTCCAACTTATATAAATCGTCCTGCGCTGTGAGAATCCGCACTTCCCGTTCCTTCAACTCTGGGGTAATGTAGCGTTCTTCATTCTTGAGGGTTTGCTTGCGGATATAGTTAGATGGTACTTGGTCGGATTTGGCTCGGGAAATACTGATATAGTAACCAAAAGTGTTGTTAAATCCTACCTTCAGTGTCGGAATACCTGTCTTAGCTCGCTCATCTACTTCCAAATTGGCAATCCATTTGTGATCTTCCTCCACCAAAGCCCGTCTCTCATCCAATTGCGGATTAACTCCAGGACGAATCAACCCGCCTTCCTTGATATGTATCGGCGGCGATTCAACAATATGAGCCTGGATTTTTTTTGCCAACTCTTCCAAAACAGGCGGCACTTTCTGCAAGGCTTTGAGGAACGGAGAGTGAGCTTCCATTACCAACAGTGCTATTTCTGGTAATTTAGATAAAGAATCTGCTAAAGCTACTAAATCTCTGGCGTTAGCAGTACCAGAACCAGCCCGTCCCGTCAAGCGTTCCAGGTCATAAATTTGCCGTAGCAACTGCCGCAAATCTTGACGCAAGGGCGTATTCTCCACCAGTTCTTGAATCGTATCTTGCCGCGCCCGAATGCCTTTGGTATCAAGTAGCGGTTGTAACAACCATCGTCGTAAAGCTCGGCTGCCCATCGCCGTAGAAGTTCTATCTAACGCCCACAATAAAGAACCGTGAAAACTACCATCACGGACTGTTTGCGTAATTTCTAGGTTACGGCGCGTTTGATGGTCTACAATCAGGTAGTCAGTAATAGTATAGGTGCGGAGTGCTTGCAGGGGAACGGAATTTTCTTTTTGGGTTTCTTCCAGGTATTCCAGCAAACCCCCAGCCGCACGCACTGCCAAAGGGAGATGTTCGCAACCAAGACCTTCGAGCGATCGCACTTTAAATTTCTGCAACAATCTCGATCTTGCCTCGCCAGCAGAAAAAGGAAGTTGCGATCGCAGTGCATAACAGAACGCAGGTGGCAAGCATTCCGGTAAATGCTCAGATTTCTCCCCCGGACGCAGCAAACTACCCAAATCAGGAGCGTTAGTAGGAATTAACACCTCCGCAGGTTGCAAGCGCATTAATTCCTGTGTCAAATGTTCTACATTACTGCTTTGCGTAGTCAGAAATTCGCCTGTAGAGATATCTGCATAAGCCAAACCCCAATGTTCCCCAGCAATTACCACAGCCGTGAGGTAATTATTGCGACTAGCTTTTAGCATTCCTTCTTCTAGCAAAGTGCCAGGAGTCAGAACGCGCGTTACCTCTCGCCGCACCAACCTACCAGCAGCTTCTGCCGCATCTTCCACTTGATCGCAAATTACAACCGCATATCCTTTTTCAACCAACTGGGTAGCATGGCGTTCCCAAGCGTGGTGCGGTACACCACTCATTGATACCCTTCCTACTTCTCCGACTGGCTTGCTGGTGAGGTAAAGTTCTAATTCCTGCGCCAGAGTCACAGCATCTTCAAAATAGCATTCAAAAAAGTCTCCCACTCGATACAGCAACACCGCGTGCGGATACTTCTCCTTCGTCTCGACATAGTGCTGAAACATTTGGGTTAGCTTACTGCGATCCACCAGTCGATGGTCGGTAATAAATGTGTTCGCACTGTTGTTTGTGTTGGATTGGGATGAAGAGTAAGAAGCGGTCATGGATGTTCAGGGATACACATTTTAACATGCCAATATCCGATGATAGCGCGTAATCAGCGCTACCAGGAATATCGATCAAGGTTTATTTATTTTTTTCGTCGAGGAGTTAAAGTTGGGGTTGTGGGTTGGGCTGTGGGTAGCCTAAGTACAACTTTGCGTAAAATTGTAGCTTTTTTAAACGCACCAGGTAGCGGAGTAAGCGCACCAGGTAGCAGAGTCTTTTCATAAATAATTTCGCTACGAATTAATGAAACGCTGTACTAAGCGATAGTATAAGTATTCGAGCAGATACAATCTAACAATTTATCAATGCTGCGATCGCATAAATCTGGTATTGAGAGCACTCGTTCTACATTGCTAAAATGCCGTTGGATTGACTTGCGATAGGTTGGATCGTAGTGAAACTGCAAGATATCTTCTATAAATAATTCCCACTTGCCAGCATCAATCCATTGATACCACTCGTTTAATTTTTGCCAGCCATAGCGGAATTTAAGTTTTTCTAGCTTCGCTTTTAAAATATCGGGATAATTTACCAGATGTGAATATGTCTGTAAGAGAAACTCAACTCTTGCAGTTATGGGTAGTTGAATTTCTACACAGCTTGCTTGTTTCATTTTCTCCCACAAAGACTGGGGCAGATATATACTACCTATTTTCAGACTTTCCGATTCTACCCACACTGGCTGTTCAAGATTAAAGCTTTGCAATTGTTGCAGTAACAGAGATTCAAAGTATTTTTGTGAAGGTTGGGGTGAAGCTTTACCTTGCCACTCTTCACCCAAAAGAGAACCGCGATGGTTAGCTAAACTTTCCAAATCTAAAACTTGAGCGCCACGTTTACACATCTGGCGTAAAATATAAGTCTTGCCGCTACCAGTGAGACCACACATTACTTGGTAGGTAAATTTTTTGGGCAAATCTTCCAATTGCTGACGCACATAAGCGCGATAAGTATTGTAACCGCCTGCGAGTAACGTTACTCGCCAACCAATTTGGCTAAGTACCGAAGCCATACTATTAGAGCGCTGTCCACCCCGCCAGCAGTACACCAAAGGATGGTAGTTTTTTTCTTTATCGGCAAAGTGTTGAACCAGATGCTGAGAGATATTTTTTGCTACCAATGCAGCGCCGATTTTCCTGGCATTAAAGGGGTTAACTTGTTTGTATATCGTCCCTACTTCGGCGCGTTCGGCATCATTCAGGACTGGTAAATTGATTGCACCTGGGAGATGGTCTTCCGCAAATTCACTGGGAGAGCGAACATCAATGATTTCACTGTAAGTTTCTATCCAAGGTTGTTGGGTATATGTAGGTAAAGGTGGCATTTGAATCAGACACTATCTTCTTCAATTGTGGCACTGCCATGATTTTATTGATGGGGTGCTTCGATTGTGCCATTTTTGTTCACAATTGCCATCTCATCAAACCAACTCAGCGGACTACTGAGGATTGAAAGATAGTTTTTCTCTTTGTGTCTTAGTGTCTTTGTGGTTCAAAAAATTTTTTTCACCACCAAGACACAAAGACACCAAGCAAAATCCTTTTTTTGGCTTACTGTTGCATATGCTTATCCAAAAGCGCTTTGGCTCTTGGCTTGTAAATCATATGAAACTGTAATTCAATGTAACGTAGCAGATCCTCGCGTTGTTCTTGAGAGGTGTAGTTCCAGAAGCTGTAGATTTTTGCCAGAGACAGCAGGCGGTTGGTATGAATTTTCCAAGTGTAGTTGCTGTAGACTCGTTCGATACTGCGTTGTGAGATTTCGTTCCAGTAGTTGGGGTCATGGTTACACTTGGCAATGAACTCTAAGATAATATCTGCCATTTCTGTTTGGTCGGTGGGGTTGATGTAGAACCCATTGACTTTATCTTGGATAATTTCTAACGGACCACCGAAGCGAGTAGCAAAGGTAGGAAGTCCGCTAATCATTGATTCGAGAATGGTTAAACCAAAGGCTTCAAACAAGGCTGGTTGGACAAAAATTCCTCGGCGATCGCCAATTACTCGATAGATTTCGCCAGAGTCACCCTTGGGTAGACGTACCCCCAACCACCGGATTTTGCCGTGCAGGTTGTACTGGTCAATGATGTGGTAGAGTTTCTCGATTTCGCTAATTTCTTCGTGGTCGGTGGAATCTTCGCTACGGAGTTTACCAGCAATGAGGATGAGATTGCAGTGTTCTTGCAGTTCTTTGCTTTTACCAAAACATTCTGCCAAACCGGTCAGGTTCTTAATTCGGTCTAGTCTGGCCATGGAAAAGATGGGACGCTTGTTGGGGTCTTGTAATTTCCCGAAAGCTTGTGTTGGATCTTCGAGGGTAAACAGTAGGTCTTCTAAGCGTTGGCGATCGCTCAATTTTCTTTCTTCTGTCCTGGTGTAGGGGAAGTAAACATCTTCGTTGACACCAGGAGGTACGATGTTAAACTTGGGGCTGAATAACTCAATGCCACTCACCACATGGTACAAATCCGGCATGGTAAAAGACTGGTAAGATTCGTACTGACCAATGCTGTCTGGCGTACCAACAATTTCTTGGTAAGTGCTGCTGACAATAAAGTTCGCCGCATTCATCGCCATCAAGTCTGCGGTGAATTGCAATGAAAAGTGGTACTTATCTTCTAGGTCTTGCCAGTAGAGGTTACTAAATAAGTATTTAGATTTTTCTAAGGCGTGGGCGATTATACAATGGGTGACATTCATCCGCCTTGCGAGTAGAAATGCCACTAAGTTACCATCAGTATAGTTCCCTACAATCAGATCGGGTTTACCTTGAAACTCTGCCAGCAATTCTTTTTGTGCATCAATGGCAAAGGTTTCTAAATAGGGCCAAATTTCAAATCGGGAAATCCAGTTTTGCGTCAGCTTGGGATTGAAATCTCGGAAGGGAACGCGCAAAATCCAACCATTGTTAGTACCGTAGATTTTCTCTAGCCTTTGGTTACAAGTTGTACCCTCGCTGTTGGGAATTAGACGTGTCAGCACAATCACTTTGGGTTGAATGCCAAGCACATCTAATCCTGTTTGTTCGATGTTTTCTTGAAGTTGCTTTTCTAGTCCCTTCACCTGATCGAGGATATAGACCACCTGTCCGCCTGTATCCGGTCTTCCCAACACTCCTTCTTGTCCAAACCAACCGTGAGGCGACACCAGAAGTATCCGGAAAATCATCGG
This sequence comes from Fischerella sp. PCC 9605, assembly GCF_000517105.1. Lineage (GTDB taxonomy): Bacteria > Cyanobacteriota > Cyanobacteriia > Cyanobacteriales > Nostocaceae > PCC9605. The sequence continues at coordinate 852,904 of NZ_KI912151.1, forward strand.
TATCTGGGAAAGAAAGGCTTCTAGCACTTGATTGTCTGGAGAATCTATCAATTGGTCAAGCATTTCCAGACTTTGGTGTACGCGATCGGCGGTGTTTCCCCAACCAGGTTCAAAACCGAGATTCTGCAATTCCCACCGGAAGTTTTCGTAAGGTGTATCGGCGGGGTAGTTAGCCAGTAGGGTTAACGCTTGCTTCACACAGTTAGATAACTGCTGCTGAGTCTGAATGCGATCGCTAATCAGCAGTTGATGGCCTTTGTAGTGGTGCAGATGCAGAAAATTGAACAAAGCATCTTGCCACTGACGGCGATCGTAAAACAATTTGCTGGACAAGTAGCGGTTAAGGAAAGCTACACCCTTACCGATATTTTTCGGGTCACGGATGACGGGGGAATAGTCATAGAAAGGTTGAAAATCTATTTTCAGCACGCCGCCTTCTTGGGGATGATGGCGGTTAACAAGGCGATCGCGTAAGTCTAGTAACTCTTGGATGCTTACCGACTCTACTGTGAAATCATCTAACAGTCGATAGGCTTGTTGAGTCGCAATTTGAGGACGGATAACCAAGCAAAGGCTTTCAGAATCCAGAATAATTTCTTGAGTAAAATAAACCAATTTACTCAAGTAAGAGTTGTGATAGAGATGCTCGTAATTTTCTTGTTGTTTACAGTAGTCGTGGAAAGTATTGAGAATTTCGTTACGTAACAAATACTTTTTTTCTGACTGGCGCAATAGAGTTGCGAACTGACGTAAATTCTTTTTTTCATCGCTATTTAAAACATCTTGAATTAAATCAGTCATTAACACTCCTCCGTCCACAAATAACCGAAAATTTTGTTTCTAGATTGTGAATTGAAAACACAGCACAACACAGGGGTTAGTTGCACAAATAACAACCCCTATCTTGAACACCAAAAAAAGATATAGCTTAGCAGTCATAACAATAAAAGGCAAGGCTAAAGGAACAAAATAATCCTTTAACGCCTACCCTTATCTTGCAAAAGGTAATTTTGCAAGAGAGCTAAGCTTTTACATTTGTTGTTGGCAGGAATTGTTATTACCCCAAGCACATACCTGCCTAAGAATCACCCCACCAGGAGATTATATTTCCTGAAATAAATTTCTTGTAGTCGAATATCACTTTCTTTAGGTTTTGACATTCGCATTTACAGTCAGTAGACGCTGACTTCTTGCACCCCTAGTAAATAGTGCCAACAATCACCTGTGAATCAAGATAGTCTTTACCCACACGAAATTAAATAAAACCCACTAAGAATGACTGGAACCATTTACAAGTTTTCTATATAAAACTTGAATTGTACAGCCTAGGTCTTAATATTTAGGCGATTTTTAGACTAAATTTGTCAACCAATTAATGGTTTTAACCGAATTTCGTACCAATATTTGATTTGTCAACAAAATTTAACAGACGCAATTTGAGGAACTTATGTGTATACCAAAGTTTCATGCACGGTTTACCCATGTATTCAAATAACAAAGTCCCTACTAAGTGGAGGGATGTAAGCAGGGATTGACAAACAGTATTTGTATAATACTACTCTTATTGATATTCGCAAAGCCTTGGTATAATATCATGTCTACTTAGCTACCCGTAATTACCTCAAAACTCTTCCCACAAAAGGTAGAGTTCAAGAGGTATTTATTTTTTGCCAAAAATTTTTCAAATGATATAAACCATACATAACTTATAAACATTGTCGGAGGCAGAGCCTCTAAACCCTTGTTGCCAAGTTGAACCTGGCAGGTGAGAATTAAGATCCTCTGGCTCTCCCATCATACACAGTTCACAAAAATTGTATAAAAAATCACAAGAAAATACTTTTTCTTATTCTCTGGGGTTATTAATATCTAAATTAGTCACCTATTTGAGAGAATATGCGACAGGCAAAAAGATTGCTAATCTTTAAATGCACAAATTTAAACACAACTATGTTCATGATTGGTTTGCACTTAGTCTTTAAGAATAAAAATTTTGTAATCCAGAGGATTAGCGTATGAGTTATAGATTTAATGGTGCTAGCAAAGATGATAATTCCAATTTTATACATTCCCAATCTTCATATAAATTAATGATTGATAATTCTCAGGTTCCACAACCAAATCAACATAGTATTGCTACTTCTATTCCAACCAAAAAGTCCTTATTCCAGTGGTTTTATAATCTTCCTATTAGTCGCAAACAGTTAGTAGGTTTGTTTGCTTGTGAATTGCTATCAATTTTAGGAGTAGGGATTGGAGCCATATTAATTATTACTCAAGGAGCGCGAACTCAGTTACTAGAACAAGCTAAATCAGAGTTAACAATTACAGATATTAATTACAATAACAAATTCAATCAAATGAGTTTTGGAGCGCAGCAAAACTCAGATAATCCTGCTATCTTGCAAGCGGCTATTCTCCATAACTCTGGTCAATCTTTAAGTCAGGATTTGCAATCAGAAGTTCAGCGAATTCTCAAAAATAAAGCCAAGGATATAAAAATAGAGTATGCCACCTTGGTTGGAAAAGATTTAAAAATTATTGATAGTTCCGATTTCGGTCGTCAAGGGAAATTTTTTAATCCTAGTAATTTAGTCAGAGAAGTTTTCAAAAATCATCAACAAATTAAAGCTAATAGAACTATTAGCCGGTCAGAATTAAATCAATATTTCCCACGTTTAGCGGCTAGTTCTAGCAAACAAGATTGCTTAGTTCGTTATACGGTAACACCTGTTAAAGACCCAAGCACAAAAGCAGTTATCGCCGCTTTAGTTGTTGGTAACATTGTGAATGGCAAAGATGCGATCGCCCGAGAAACACTGCAAGCGACTGGGGGGGGATATAGTGCCGTTTATCTACGCAAACCCAGTGGAGAATTTACTCTAGCAACATCTCTGCTGCAAACTCAGTCAGAAGATTTCAATCAGAGTCAACCAAATGTAGAGTTGCCGCCAGCAGGTATATCTTTACTATCAGCAGCAGCCGAAGCCAGTGCTGGCACGACAGTAGCACAACGCATGGTTATAGGTAATCAAGCTTACGCAATGGCAGCCAAGGCTTTACCTAATACGATTATTGAAGAAGCTGATGGGCCTAGAGTTGTTGATGACACGCAGCCAATGGCTATTTTAGTGCGGGGAACTCCCGAAACAACTCTCAATACTTTGCTGACACACAACTTGATCTTACAAGCCTTTATTATTGTTATAGCTGCGTTTTTGATTGCGATCTGGGCGGTGATGTTTAGACGGGCAATTATTAAACCAGTCAAAAATTTACTGCAAACTGCTCAAAAATTTACTACAGGCGATCGCTCTTGTCGGGCTGAAGTTTTCGCGAATGATGAAATTGGTCAATTCGCCATTGATTTTAACACAATGGCAGACAGAATTATAGAACAAGCCCACCATCAAGAACGTGAAGCAAAACTGGCACTGCAAATTAATGAAATTACTGCTCACATCCGGGAACTATTTCACAGTGAAAAAATCTTGAAAACAGCAGTATCGAGAACGCGAGATGCTCTCCAAGTCGAGCGAGTTCTTTTCTATTATTTGGATGACCATTGGCAAGGTAAAATGATAGCTGAATCTGTTGAATACTCTTGTTCAGCAGCTTTTGGAGCAAAAGATTCTGACCCTTTTCTAGCGGAAGAGTATTCTGATGAATTGCAAATAGGTACTGTCAAAGTAGTTGACAATATTTATGAAAATAACTTTAGTCATGCTTATTTTCAGCAACTCGAAGCGCTGGCGGTCAAAGCATATTTACTAGCACCTGTTTTCTTTAACAAGAAGCTATATGGGTTATTAGTTGCTCATCAATGTTCGAGCGATCGCTCTTGGCGAGATACAGAAATTAATTTGTTTAAACAGATAGCTATTCAAACTGGTTATGCTCTCGAACAGGCAGAATTGACTCAACAAATAGAACAAGGTCATCGTACTACAGAAACAGTTTTCCTTGAGGAAGGGCAACAAAAATCAACCCAACAAACTACTCAATTGATAGAACTGCTAGATAATGTTGAAGGTGCGGCCAGAGGTGACTTGACGGTGCGTGCTGATGTGAGTGAAGGGGAAATTGGTACTGTTGCCGACTTTTTTAACTCCATCGTTGAAAGCCTGCGGGACACGATCGCGAAAGTGAAGGTATCAGCCATACAGGTAAATGAGGCAATTGGCTGTAACGAGACAGCGATCCGCCAGCTTGCACAAGAATCACTAACACAAACTACCGAAATTAGTCGTATCCTGGATGCTGTGGATCAAATGACCTCGGCAATGCAAGCGGTAGCTTCTAGTGCCCAACAAGCTGCACAAGTTGCCAACACAGCCACTAACACTGCTACCAAGAGTGAAGAAGCTATAGATACAACGGTGGAAAACATTTCGCATTTACGGCAAGTTGTCGGCGACACTGCAAAGAAGGTCAAGCGCTTGGGAGAATCTACACAAGAGATTTCTCGTGTTGTGGCATTAATTAACCAGATTTCCATGCAAACTAACTTGTTAGCTATCAACGCAGGTATTGAAGCAGCGCGTGTAGGTGAAGAAGGTCAAGGTTTTGTGGTCGTTTCTGAAGAAGTCGGCGAACTGGCAGCGCGATCGGCACAGGCAACCAAAGAAATTGAAGAAATTGTGGAAAATGTCCAGCAGGAAACCAACGAAGTTGTGGCAGCGATGCAGTTAGGAGTTACCGAAGTAGCCAAAGGAATGCACATTGTAGAAGATGCCAAGCATAGCCTCAGTCAGATTTTGGAAATCTCCCGGCAAATTGATGCCTTAGTTCAGTCGATATCTACTGCTACCGTGTATGGAGTCCAAACATCGCAAACTGTCAGCGAATTAATGAAACAAATCGCCGCCACCTCTAAGCACACCAGCGATTCATCAGTGCAAGTTTCCAAATCTTTGCAACAAACCGTGAAAATTTCCCAGCAGTTAAAGGAAACTGTCGAGATATTTAAGGTGAATTAGGGTAAACAGCCTTTTGACAGCCCCATTTTCTTTGTCTAATGCGCGGATGGGTAGGTGTTGGAAAAGAAGTCTCAGAAAAAATGGCTGAATTGTTTTTGGTACAAGATTTGAGGGCGATCGCACCACCTCAACCATCCGCGCTCCTTACCCAGACTGAGTTTCAGCCATTTTCACCCTAGACAATCCCAATTTCTCATGCTATGATTCACCCATCCGCGCTAACGAACCTTGAAAATCGAATACAGACTTGCTTTCAGGTTGCTGCTGTTGAAACTTTTACTAATCCCTATTAGGGATTGAAACTTTAAATTTGTTCGATCAACCCACGCATTGTCCTGTTGAAACTTTTACTAATCCCTATTAGGGATTGAAACTGAGGAAGATCTAAAGACTGCTAAAGAATATAGTTGAAACTTTTACTAATCCCTATTAGGGATTGAAACTGGAAGGCATACCTTCAGAAAAGGTAAGTAATAGAGGTTGAAACTTTTACTAATCCCTATTAGGGATTGAAACCCGCTATCGCTGCATTAAGGGCACCACCTCCAGTAGCGTTGAAACTTTTACTAATCCCTATTAGGGATTGAAACAGCATGTAGGGCGTAAAGCCAATCTGCTTCACTGGTTGAAACTTTTACTAATCCCTATTAGGGATTGAAACGAGATACAAGGGATGACTGGTTTATCCCTAGGGGCGTTGAAACTTTTACTAATCCCTATTAGGGATTGAAACAGCTTACCCGACTTGTAGTCATCCACGATAGCCTTGAGGCTACCTTGTTGAAACTTTTACTAATCCCTATTAGGGATTGAAACGCTTCATAAGAATCTGAGTGACTTTTTCTAAGTATAGTTGAAACTTTTACTAATCCCTATTAGGGATTGAAACCTTAGAGGGTGAACTAGGAATACCGGAGGCTGACTGTTGAAACTTTTACTAATCCCTATTAGGGATTGAAACAAGTATATGGCGGCTCTAGGGGTAGACTTATGTATGTTGAAACTTTTACTAATCCCTATTAGGGATTGAAACCTGAGCGATTCAGAGTATGTGTCAACGGTCGCCGGTTGAAACTTTTACTAATCCCTATTAGGGATTGAAACTTCCAACGCTTACACCAATGCAAATCTTGATTAGTTGAAACTTTTACTAATCCCTATTAGGGATTGAAACAATAGGAACGTGGGAGCATGGGAGCGTGGTTAGGGCGTTGAAACTTTTACTAATCCCTATTAGGGATTGAAACACTAGACGAATCACTAGCCCAGTATCGCTTCTCGTTGAAACTTTTACTAATCCCTATTAGGGATTGAAACACATTTGGGGCAATGTGGCTCACTCGCCGAAGTTGAAACTTTTACTAATCCCTATTAGGGATTGAAACATCCACAGATAGTGTTACAGTGCCTGTAGTGCCCGCCCAGGGTTGAAACTTTTACTAATCCCTATTAGGGATTGAAACCATCCAAGCCAGCAGCATAATTGAAATTATCGACAAGAGTTGAAACTTTTACTAATCCCTATTAGGGATTGAAACGCGTGAATGGGCAATAGGAAATCATTAAATACTTTGTTGAAACTTTTACTAATCCCTATTAGGGATTGAAACAACCCCTGGGATGGGCGGAATAGCCCAGTCCAAGAGTTGAAACTTTTACTAATCCCTATTAGGGATTGAAACAAGAGTTTCTTCTTGAAGCCATTAAGCGTGTAATCGGGTTGAAACTTTTACTAATCCCTATTAGGGATTGAAACTTATCATTCAGGCTACCTATAGGTAGCCCATATACGTTGAAACTTTTACTAATCCCTATTAGGGATTGAAACACACAAGAGACTGTACCCCGAATACCTTAATCATCGCGTTGAAACTTTTACTAATCCCTATTAGGGATTGAAACCTAAATCCACTTTGAGACGATATTTTATAATCTTGTTGAAACTTTTACTAATCCCTATTAGGGATTGAAACTGTTCAAGGATGTTGAAGAATTGACCAAATCCGGCATCGTTGAAACTTTTACTAATCCCTATTAGGGATTGAAACCAGAGTTAACTCTGAACTCTGAATTCCGAATTCGTTGAAACTTTTACTAATCCCTATTAGGGATTGAAACAGAAAATCAAAAACAACCAATAATAAATGTAAATCGTTGAAACTTTTACTAATCCCTATTAGGGATTGAAACAGTAGTACACTTAGGTTTCTATCTAGTGCTTCTCTGGTTGAAACTTTTACTAATCCCTATTAGGGATTGAAACTTACTACATCTAATTTACGTTCTAAATTATTAAATAGTTGAAACTTTTACTAATCCCTATTAGGGATTGAAACAAAACGTGGTTAGAAAGTAAAGAGAAAGCAGAAGTTGTTGTTGAAACTTTTACTAATCCCTATTAGGGATTGAAACAGTACCTACTGGGCGAAAGTAGAAAACCTCCTCGTTGAAACTTTTACTAATCCCTATTAGGGATTGAAACTTGAGAACACAACATCCTGGGAATTCTTGATTTGTTCTATGTTGAAACTTTTACTAATCCCTATTAGGGATTGAAACATTTAGTGTTGAAATAAAGCTTGATTCTGACCAAGTTGAAACTTTTACTAATCCCTATTAGGGATTGAAACTTTCCTGGTAGCCAAATCCTTGACCAGACGTAGCATTGCTACGTCTCTACATACCCGTGAATTGTAAATTCATCCGCATGATTCAGCAACGCCCAAAATAATATTAACTCCGTTGCCAAATTTTAATCGTCTTATCCAAACTTCCACTCACCAAAATTTCCCCAGAAGCAGTAAATGCTACTGCCGTAACAGTGTGAGTATGACCTGTAAATGTAGCCAGCAATTCACCTGTTTGTAGATGCCATAATTTAATAGTTTTATCTGCGCTGCCACTAGCGACAGTTTGCCCATCGGGAGAAAGGGCGATCGCATATACTCCATCTCTGTGTCCTTTCAGGGTATGCAGCAATTCCCCTGTTTCTAATTGCCAAATTTTGATAGTCTTATCCCGACTGCCACTGACAAGAATTTTGCCATCAACACTCATCGCTAGCGATCGCACAATATGAGCATGGCCTGTGAGAGTATGCAATAACTCAGCATGTGGAGGTTTACCTCCTGGTTGTTGGCAAACTTGCCACACCTTAATTTTGCGGTAACTGCCTGTAACCAAAATTTGCCCATCTTGGCTCAAAGCCAAAGAATGAGCAGCAGTATCATCTAAAGAAAGGGCAACAGTTACCTGGCGTTGCATCAAATCCCAAAACAAAATTTTTCTGTCATCTCCTCCCGTTGCTAACATCCGTCCATCGGGAGTGAAAGCAACACAGCGCACCATGCCATTATGTTTGTGCAGGATATCTATCAAATCTTGTGCGCCTACATGCCACATTTTGATCGTAGAGTCTGCACCACCACTTACCAAAGTCTGCCCATCTGGACTAAAAGCTAGGGCATTTACTTCATCTACTAATCCAGACAACATCCAAGGATGCTCTGATAAAGTACCAACTAACTCTCCCTTCGTCAAATCCCATAACTTTGTCTCTCCACGACTCCCACTAGCTACCAACACAGAGATGGAATCGTTGTTACTTCCGGGACAGAAAGCAAGACAGTTAATCCCTCTAGTGTGCCCTTTCAATGTTTGCCAGCACTCCCAATCTCCGATTATCTCCTTAAGGGGATGCTCTGGTGGTACAGTTTGAGTTTGTTCTGGAACCATTATTTCATCAAACAATGGCAGTGCATTTTGTTTGCTAATTCCTGTTTCCAAATACCAACTCAGTCCACCCGCATATAATAAACTGCTGGCAGTAATGTAAATTTTTGGTTCACTAAATTCAAGTTGATTTGTAGGTAAAAAGCCAGTAATTATTGCTTGTTTTTCGTAACCTCTGGTGCCAGTAAATGGATAAAACAAAGATAAAAAAATCAATAGTTGGTTATTTTTCAAATCCTCTTGAGTCACAGACCACTTAATCTTATCTTTTTTAAGACTATTAAAACTTTCGCCATCTGCAACGCAAACTAGAATACTAACCTTGGGTTTATCAACAAGTAAATAAGGAAATTTGCTTTCACCGCGTAAATTTCCCTCATCATCTAATACCATATTTTTGACAGCGTCTTGTGGCATTCTATGAATCCTCTTGCCCAGACGTTGATGCATGACTTGTTCAACAATTTGCTCTCGTAAAATATAATCTTCTGCTTGCTGCTGAAAGTACGTCGGAAAGGGTATTGTCCATTCCGAAAATTCAGGATATTCGGGTGGTGTAGGAGGCGGATTTTTGGCAATAATTTCTGCTTGTTGACGAGCAGTTTCCATCAGTTTTTCCAGTGCTTCGCCCCAAAATGGCATAATTTCAGTGTGGCAACCTTTGACTTGACTTTCCAGCAAAGATACGTCATGAGTCTTTGGTTTTTTCACCCGTTGAAGGAAATCAGCTTGTTGAGCTTTGAGTAAGCTAATCCAATCCATCGAAAACCTCCCAAGGGTACTGCAACCATATCGCCCCAGCAATTGATTGTATAGAGAATTGCTAGACAAAAACGACTATTGAGTTGACAAAAAATAGGTACCTTCCCCTAAGAGTAGGGTAATCTGGCAGAAAAAATGATGTTTTTTGCTACACAAAGCTGAGTTGTTTGGTCAAAACCAATTGTAATGATGCTGCTAATTTTCTCCGCAAAGGTATTCACTATCTAGATCTCCGGGAAATAAATAACGTTGATTTGAGGTAGTCAATCAGGCTTAGATCTTAACTCTCCTATTTTGCCTTTATATTTCTCAGCTTGGGTAGAGGAGTGTGTGCAGCGCACCATTGCATACCTTACGTTAAGCCATACGGAAGTCATCGCTCAAGTTTATTAACTTGAGTTAACAACCAGTCAGTAACATCATTGGTATGCACAGACACAAAACAATCAGTCACCAGACATTGCCAAAATTGCTAACTAGTTGAGCTTTAGCTAAAGAAAAATTAGGTGATAGCAGTTAATTCTAAGCAACCTGGAGAAGGAAATACTGTTTCGAGGGAAGCAGTTTTAGGGAAAGGATGGGGGATGGGGAGATGGGGAGAACCGGAGGTGGGGAGATGGGGAGATGGGGGAGTAGGAAATTATTAAAGATGACTTGCTTTCCAGTTAGGGCGATCGCCAACTTTTGCAGGTGCGTTCGCTCTTTCTTAACTATTGATGATACTACGCGGTTTTAGCGTTTTCGTTGGATGTTTCCTCTGTTCTAGATTTCAAGCGCCTTACCGTACTTCTAGTGTAATTTAGCGTTAAGCGTTCGAGCAGATGGATCAAATTATCGTGTCGTAACGACAGCTTGTTGTGATCTAAGGACAACTTGTTGTGATCTAACGACAGCTTGTTGAGATCTAAGGACAACTTGTTGAGATCTAACGACAGCTTGTTATGAAATTGCGACAGATCAATTTTATTCCGATCCTATTTGAGGCGATCGCTATCTTTATGCAGGTGCGATCGCCGGTATCTCTTTATCAGGTTGAACCTGATAACTAGAGTACAAATGACTAATGACCAATGACTATTGACTATTGATTAAATTTTCTACCACAAGTGTGAGACGCAAGTAACCTCCTATCTGCAACGATCGCGATGGAGAAATAAAGAGCAATTCATGCAGATTCACACACCAGACTGGGTTAAGCACGCTGTTTTCTATCAAATTTTTCCCGATCGCTTCGCTAGAAGCAAGCAACCACGCAAACGACTGTTGCGTAATGCTAGTTGGGAAGACTGGGACGCTATGCCTACACTCCAAGGTTACAAGGGAGGGGATTTGTGGGGTGTTCTCGAACAGCTAGATTACATACAGGATTTGGGAATTAACGCCATTTACTTTACACCTATCTTTCAATCTGCCAGCAATCACCGCTACCATACCCACGATTATTATCAGGTTGATCCCATGTTGGGGGGCAATCCGGCTTTTCAGGAATTGCTAGATGCAGCCCACGCCCGCAATATTAAAGTCGTTTTAGATGGAGTATTTAATCATTCCAGTCGTGGCTTTTTCTTTTTCCACGATGTTTTGGAAAATGGCCCCCACTCGCCTTGGGTTGATTGGTTCAAAATTGAAGGCTGGCCTCTTTCTCCTTACAATGGCGAATTTCCCGCCAACTACAAGAGTTGGGCTGACAATCGAGCGCTACCAGTATTTAACCATGACAACCCAGAAGTCAGGGAATACATCATGGAAATTGCCGAATTTTGGATTAAATTTGGCATTGATGGTTGGCGTTTAGATGTGCCGTTTGAAATTACAACTCCCGGTTTTTGGCAGGAGTTTCGCCAGCGTGTCAAAGCCATTAATCCTGATGCTTATATTGTGGGCGAAGTTTGGGGAGATTCTCGCGAGTGGTTGGATGGTACGCAATTTGACGGCGTGATGAATTATTTATTTGCCGCGCCAACGATCGCATTTACCGCAGGCGATCGCGTAGATATGGAACAAGTCCAAGGACGTTCCTATCATCCCTACCCGCCTTTGTTTGCTGCTGAGTACGCTGCTAAAATGCAGGAATTACTGCAACTTTACCCTTGGGAAATTCAACTGACGCAATTAAATTTACTAGCGAGTCACGATACAGCACGGTTGATTAGTATTGCTGGGGGCGTTAGCGAAGCTCCTCCGCAGGAGGCTCGCGCTAGTGTGGAATTAGCAACTCTACTGCTACTCACCTTTCCTGGTGCGCCCAGTATTTATTATGGTGATGAAGTGGGTTTACCCGGTCGTCTCGATCCAGACTCCCGTCGTGGCTTTCCTTTAGAAGCCAGTTGGGATCGAGAAATTCTCGATACTCACCGCCAATTAATTGCCCTCCGCCACACCTACCCTTGTTTACGTACGGGTGATTACCAAGTCTTATATTCCCAAGGAGAACTTTACGTTTTTGCACGCACTTTAGACAAAGAGGAATTAGTGATAGCCGTTAACTCTGGTACTGCATCGGCAAAAGCAAACATAGACACAATCAATTTGCATACCCAACCCAACAAGCTTTTATATGGCAGTGCTGAGGTTGAATGGCACACTGAGGGAGAGATCAAGTCCTTAAGTTTAAACCTTCCTTCACGCACTGGTTGTATTTTAGGTGTTGGTTAGCGGATAGTGGATAGTAGATAGTGGATAGTGGATAGTAGTAAAAAATCAACAACTAACAACTAACCACTAACCACTAACCACTAACCACTAACTAATGATGCTGCTAAACTAAAAAAGACCCAAAGAACCAGTAAATATGCTAAAGCGTTCTAAGTTCGAGACGACCCAATCCCAAATTATGCACCGTGCTGAGGATCTGATTAGTGCAGCCTCAAATCGCTATCGCATTACGGTTCAAGTGGCAAATCGTGCCAAGCGTCGGCGTTACGAAGACTTTGAGAGTAGCGATGATGCCATGATGAAACCAGTACTAAGAGCAATTATTGAGATGTCGGATGAACTGACTCAACCAGAAATTATTGGAGAAGTATAAAAAGTACAATTTGCCAAGTAGAATGAGCAAAAATTTACTGTTCTTACAATCTATGCTCAAGCCTTGGCAGGCACTCTTCACTCCCCCTTTTCCAAGGGGGGTTGGGGGGATCTTAGTGTTGGGTGTATTGTTGTGGGATTTTAGTCAAAGCCAATTAATCCCCACCAGTTTACTCTCTACCCAACCTGCCTACGCTCAAAGAGTAGGATCAACGGAAGTTTGGCAACAGGTGTACAAACAATTGCCAGACCTACCAAAGGAAAATCAATATATAAGTAAAGAAACCGGGAAAGTAGCCGAAAACAATACCTTAGTCAGTCGCATGATTAGGTATCACGTTTATGTTAAAGGACGTCCGCCAAATTATCGATTTGATTGGAAATTGACTTTAGCTGATTACCTAGATGCAAATGAACTGATGTATGACACATCCTATCCAGGAAATGATACATTACGGCAAAATCCCTTTGAAGGCGATCGCGCAGCCATTCGCCGTCTTAACCGCCGCCAGCGAGATGCGTTAATTCAAGCGTTAGTTAACGGTTTTAGTGAGAAATAGTTAGTAGATAGTAGTTAGTGGATAGTGGGTAAAACTAAACTACTAACTACTAACCACTAACCACTAACTAAATTATGGAACGTGTCGTTAAAAGTGGATCTGGTTGGCGTATTGGTTGGAACCCATCTGCACCAGAATATAAAGGTTTAGTGGGTACAGATGATTGGGCGATCGAGTTAACAGAAGCAGAATTAAATGATTTTTGTCGGCTACTGTTGCAACTAGCAGACACAATGCAGCAACTTGCTTCGGAATTAATGGACGAAGAAAAAATCGCCTGTGAAGCCGAAAGCGATTTACTATGGATGGAAGTAGAAGGTTATCCCCATGCCTACAGTCTGCGCTTTATCTTAAATACGAGTCGTTGTGCAGAAGGCAAATGGAGTGCATCCGCTGTTCCAGGTTTGCTACAAGCTGCTGGGATGCTTAAGGTTTTTTAGATTAACTATTGTTTATTACCGAATTCGTGTTATTATAAAAAGGTTGCCGGGGCGTAGCGCAGCTTGGTAGCGCGCCACTTTGGGGTAGTGGAGGTCGTGGGTTCAAATCCCGCCGCTCCGATTGATGACCACAAACAAGTAAAAGTAAATAACTACCGAATTGAGTGTAAGCTCTCAGAGGTAGAGGCTAGTGCTATTGAAATAAAAATTTACTCTTCAGCCATCAAATCTCCTCGTAGCTACATTCATCTGCATTCCTCAGCCCAAGGAAATCTCGAATTGTGGGGAATCTCCGTTTAAGCTGGCATTTCAATTGTCTAACCTCCTGTTCTCGTTTATTTACGTCTGATTGCAGCCATATGATTTCAGATTCTGATTTTTCTAGTTCCTTCTGTAATTGTTCTACCTGACTACTTAGTCTCCGGTATTCCTCTGCTTTTGGGACGAATGACCAACGCCAAACAATAAAGCATAAAGCTGCTAGTCCAGCAATGCAGATGAAACTAGATGGTAATGCCCAACTCTTGAGCTTGTTTCCTAATTCTCTGTATGTAGGGGTCTTCATCGAGTGCCTTCTGTACTTCCGATGTAAAACCATCTCCTCTTGCATAGCGAAAGGAATTTTCCAAATCATCCACCATTTGTTTTGTGAATTTAGCTCTTACTTTCGCCACATTCTGCTGAGCTTGTTTCCAGCTTTCCGTTTCTATTTGTTCAAAGGTTTGTGCGTTTAATGTCCCTCTGACCCTTAGAATTTCTATTAGTTTGGCGTCATCAATCCTAGTTAAAACATCCAATTCCTCGGCACTAAAGTCATTTACAGATGCATGAGATGCATCCACGGCTGGTTGTACCTCTATGGAGTTTTGAGTGCCTTGTAGGGCTAAAGAATGACTGCTAATTGAATGTTTAAGATGACCATCCAATGTATTTATTTGCTCTTGGGTTAATTCACTATTAACTACAATTTTGAAAGCAGAGATCGTTTCTTTTACTAATTCCGGAGATAACCCTCTGCTTAGGGCATAATCGTTAACTTGCATAAACAGTCCTCCTACTTTGATTTAATTCTCTGCTGAATGCACGATAGGATAAATCGGCTTTTTGTCTAGGGTCAGTTATCAACTGTTTCCTTAGATAACATCTAGGGGTGTCCATAGCAGTTTTGATTACTTTCCATAGCACCCATTGTTGGTATTGGTTCAGATGATAGTGTGTGTCTACCTCATCGTTAATTATTGGGTATTGCTGTTTAAACTCTGGAATTACTACATTTACTATGTCGTGGTATTCCATCAGAGTCTTCCTAGTTACCCCTAACATCTTTGCAAACTTGGTTTTACTTAGTTGTCTGGGGAAGTCAGTCACATCTAAACTCTCTAATTTTTGTTTTAGAGCATCTTTTTTAGCTGTTTCCATGCAGTTTTTTTATCACCGCCTATAGTTATTAATAGTCTACAAATTAATTACTAGCGTAACTATTGTTTGTATGCCAACTAGTTAATAAAAGTAAACGAATGGTGAATTAATGGTATAGAGGTGTTTACTATCTAGCTAGGAAACACCTGGATACTAAAATGAAGTTCAAGCTGGTAAAATAGAAGGAACTCAGTTAATTATTAACCTTGAACCTATATAAGAAAACACCCTAAGTGCCGAGAGGTTACTAGGGTATTTATTTTGATTATTTGGTTATCAGCCCACTAATCCTAAACTCATTAGTTCATTCTCAATTTTCTTCAAAACAAACCATAGATTCTGTGGATGCCAGGGTTTTTTAGTGGCAGTCTGGATACCTTTTTGATTTAATTCAGTAGCTAATTCCTGCAATGTAGAGCCATTATTCCAGCGTCGATAAACATCCACCAAAATGTCATATAGAGGTGTCTTCTCTAGCTTTCCAGCTTTAGTTTTTGTGTAGCCTATACCTACCCTACCTATATGCTGCCCTTTGGCTTTTTTAGTCTCCAAAGCATCCAAAGTTCTCTCAACGATGATTTCCCTTTCCCAGTTAGCCACAGCCATTAGGATGTTTATCACTAAACGTCCATTCGCACTGTGGGTATCTATTTGGTCACAAACAGAAATCAAGGTATACGTTTTGAAATAGTTCTCTACAAGCTCAAATAAATCTTTTGGCGATCGTGTAAGTCTATCGAGTTTGTAAATGATGATTCCATTTGCTTTTCCAGCTTCGAGTAGTTCCAGTGCTTTGAGTAATTCACCTCGATTCTGTTTGGATTTACCGCTTTTGGCTGCGTCATAGAAGAAATCTACAAGGTGATGTCCATAAAGTTCACAATATCTGGTTATACCCTCAAGCTGCACATCTTTGGTAATTGATTGTTTTGCTGTGGATGCACGACCGTAGCCGATTAAACGTAATGGTATATTGTTAGTGGATGCACTATGTGCATCAGTAGCAGATTCAAACATACGCATTCCTCTTGTTTTTCATTGGTTACTCCCCAGCTTTGGTAGTGGTTGAAAATCGATAGATTTACAACTGGTTAGGCTGGGGGTTTTCTCTACCAAACACCTACTAGAAACCTATGCAATACCGCGTAGATTAACGTCCCTAGAATCATCCCTATCAAAAGCATGTCCATCTTCCTGCCACTCCCAAACTCGTGATTGTCTTCCCTCTTCTCCTAATAAATCCAAGGCTAATGATAATTTCATCAATGCTTGGTCAAAGAAATTTTCAGATGGTGATGTTATCTCGGTTAAGTAGTGATATGTGGCTGGGTGTTCATCCTTGAAAAGTTCAAGTTGTTCATAAATTCTTTCTAAAAATTCTCGAACCTCGCGCATAGTATGACCATCTGCTTGTAATGATTCTCTTAGAGATCTCATTGTCTTGCCTCCAGCTTTGCCATTAAGTAACCACGAACCAAATCAAGGTTTAGCTTGCCATCTGCACCTATGCATTTATTGACAACTTCTTTCCAAGAAATTTGGCAGCAGATAGCAATTATTAACAAATCCTTTTCGTCGAACAATAGAAATAAATTTTTCATATCACCACCCCGCTAATTTTGCGGGTGAGTTTATACTCATCAGATGAAAACTCCTCACTACCACCGCCGCACATAGTGCAGCCACAACTCCGCCTTAGAACTCAAATTTTTATCGCACTCTTTCGTGAATTTGGTTATCTATTACCCGGTAAATTTTGAATCGTTTTTCTATACCAAGTCTTTGGATTTGCTCTTTCAACTCTTTCAATCCACCATGTCCTAAGTAATAATGTGTTGCTTGAGCTGGGTCTTTAGTAATCTCAAAGCTGCTTTCTGTAGAACTGAATCGGATATATTCTTCAGTTTTTCGGTCATAAACGTAGTAATAAGACCGCGTGTCATCTATTTTCATAATCGCCTTACCTTCACTTACATCTTTTCGGAAGATAATCAGGTATCGCTCCCATCCGCACATATACCAAACACCACCCTGCTCTGGATTAGCGACTATGAGACAGGTACTTGAGTTATCCAGCGACCTACTTTGGTTTGATGAATTTCTTCTCTTACTTCTGGATTCCTCAATTTATTAGTGAAGAACTCAACACCTAATGAAGTCATGTAGGGTTAGTAGGTGCTAGGAACTACTTCTGTTTTGTCGTCTATTGTGATTGTTACCGGCTTTAGAAGTATGTATTTTCGGTATTGAGAATAAGCCCTTACGTACTTTCTTTTGGACTTAGAGCGTGTACAGTAGCCCTTATCTACTAACCACTGAACGAACTTATTGCGAGGTATATTCAAGTCATTTGTAAACTGAGTAAAGCTAGTTAATCCCACTTTCTCAATGAAATCTTCTGCCAAGATAATTTTGGGCTGAGCTTCTTCTAGTTCACCTTTAGTCTTGGCATGAGCTTCAGTTTCATCGGCTAACATCCTCAAAGCTTCACTATATGACTGCGGTAATTTATAAAGATGTGTTGCTGGAGGTTGCCATTGTAGTTCTCGCTGGAAATAAGCTCTATATCCAATTGCGGACATTGCCAAGTCTAATTTTCTAGCTACCTCATTGGCGTATTCAGACTCTCATGCGTAGTATTTCACAATACCAGCAACAACGAAGTCTGGGATTTTGGTTTCCTGGGTGTAATCCTGACCAGCAAATGGTTTCAATGATTCTGGAATGTTTTTGTTTTCCAGTAGTCTTTGTAGCAATCCTCGTCCTGACGCATTTACAAGAGCATCTTTGCTAACGCCTGAAATTCTAGCTACGGCATTTCTGCTTTTTGCAAATACTTTCCCTTCAATATCAACTTCAAACTCGTGGCGTACATCTTCAGGAATGTGTACTAATTGCTCGTCCATATAACATCTCGCTTCTCTAGATTGGTGCTGGACTCTCTCATCTCTGCATCCAGCATTCAATCCTCACTATTCCATGATATCCACATATAATGGTTTGTGGGTATGTTGTTATATTTCTTAAGATATGTTTATATCATGATATAGAGGTATAATGATAGAGGTAGTCTAGGGGGAGAAATGATGAGTACTATTGCAATGCCTAGACCAAAGAAATCAGCGCCTATGAAGTATGGGCAACACAAAAAGCCCTACCAATTCACGATTACAGACGATGCATCACAAATGATTGATGAGGTTGCAGATACTTTGGGAGTCACACGTTCTGAGGCTTTGGAGATGGCAATTAGAGGTGGTGGGATGAAGGCAGCTATTGAATTTGCAGCTAAGAAGGAAGGTGACTGATGTTAATCCAAGATGCTATTACGGGTCAAATTACACGAGGTACTATCGATAATGAGGTGATTGTAGAGCAAAGTAATATCGTGCCAGTACCAAGAGATGATGCGTTAGCGCAGTTACACACAGTGCAGCCATTCAGCGATCGCTCTATAGAAAGCTTAATCGTGGAAGCTAATCACTTGAATGATTCTATTGAAGGTAACTTTGAAACAATTCAGAGTCTCAAAGAAACAACATGGTCTGAGTGCATTCGATTAGGGGATATTCTCAACGTAATTAAATCTCAATGCCCTCATGGAGAATGGGGTAAGTTATTCAGGAAAGGCAGCTTTAAGTTTACAATTCGTACTGCTCAGCGATATATGGACTGTGCTAACAACCGCACTCTGATTGCTGAGTTTGCTGAAAAAGAAAAATCTTTGGGCATTAAGTCCATCACCAGGGCTTTGGCTGGACATCGAAAAGAATCTAACAAAAACGACACCGTGTCGCATTTGCCAGATGCGTTCTCCTATGGAAACGCAACAGAAGATATCCAAGACGTAGAGGTTATAGAGGAACCCCAGCTGCGTACAAATCCAACGGATTTAGTACCACAACAAGAGTTACCAGCATCTGATGCTGTAGTTGATGTTAATTTATTCTCAATTACTAGTGGTAATTCTCAATTTACGCAAGTTGCGTATTTTGACAACGAAGATCGAGAAATCTCTGAAACAACGGAAAATCGTTCTCTTATTGAGAATAAAGAGAAATCTTCCGCCGCAGTTCATGAAGAGTATGCACCAATTGCTGAGGTGGTAAAGCGGTTAAAAGCTGAGGTACAGAGATTAAATGAGGTAATTACAGCTAAAGAGCAAGAAATTATCCGCCTGAAAGAACAGTTAGAGCAACTGAAATCTCATAAACCACAGACGCGTCATACGCATCCACAACCAAAACAATCTCTGTCAGACACCCAGCTTATCCTGAAGGATTTTGCTGAACGTTTTGATATAAATTACAGTACTTTCAGAAAGAAACGAATGCTTCCAGATGATGGATTCAATCAATTCATTGATGGTGTTTGTAGAGAAAAAGGTGAAGAGTATTGCTGGAGATTCAATGATGAAACAGGATTTATAGAACTAACTGATATTCCCATTGCCGAGATATCATCTGAATAAAAAGGTAAATGCAATCAGAGTGTCAAAAATAGCCAGATGATAACGATTAAATCATCCGGCTTTATTTACCTTTGAAACCAAGAATATTTGTTTTTGTTCCTAATCTTTTCATGGCAATTTAACAGCACCTTTACCATATGTAGCATCCAAAGCAGCTTGTCTAGCCTTAAGCTGGTCGGTTTTAGGTGTTACTCTAGCTTTCCCCTTTGATTTTCTTTTTTTTCTTAGGCATTTGTTTATCTCCTGTCAAACAAAATTTATACCTATACCCACCGTAACGACTAGCGTCATTACCACCACAATGCACGAGGTGCATCCACAATTAAACTACTGAACCAAAATTAGATTCTGGGTTAGTTGCAACAACTACTGTCATCAATCCCTCAATAGTTGAATCACTGTTGTTTGTAATAGTAAATCGGGGGAATATTGCCGTACCATCTGTATGTAGGTTAACAGAGGTGTTAGGTGTAGCAGTACCAAAAACAGCAGGTGTACCAGTATCAGCACCAGCTTCACTCACAGTTCCAGAAGCGTTTACACCATATACAGCGGCAAGAGTACCACCATTATATTTGGTAGCTTCATAGTCGTAGATCGCATAATCAAAACGTATGAATACAGCACATTCAGTTGGTGGGATTAGTCTCTGTCCGGAGATACCATCAATGAACATTTCGGAATCAGTTACGTTTGCTGTACCGCTACCAAAATACCGATATTGGGATTTATATTGATTGCGATTAAAGAAGAGTATAGCCTTATTTTGTAGGGCTAAGGTATCTTGAATAGTTACTACTGGTTGAGCCATATATTTACTCCAAAATTCGTCTTACTGCTCGCCTCTGCTGGTCACTCATTTGTGGTTCTACTTCCTGATGTGGACGCATAGGTGGTGAATTATTTTTAAAAGATTTTGCTGTTAATCTTTTCTCTTGTTCTTCGTCCAAAAGCTGACGATAACCCCAATAATCAATGCCAGATGTTTGTAGTTTATTCGTATCCCAGAGTCTTGTTATTTTAGCGATTTCTCCTTCATAAACAACATCTTCATTGTTTTCCATGTAAACAGAAAAGTCAGCCATAATTCCTAACCTAAACACTAAACTCACTAACACTCCCAGCCACAGAGCTATGAACATCAACCACAGTAGGATATCTGAGTTTCCAGCTTGTGGATAATCTCTTGATATCAACAAAGTCTCTATCTCTTGGTGGTGGTTGATTGATAGCCCATTTATTATCAATTCTGTCAAATGTGGTCATGTTTTCCCCCAGAAAACATTACTTGGTAGCCATAACTAATACATTAAATCCCTTCTATTTAATTGTTGCAGTTGAGAGTTATATCCACCACGTTCGTAGTTATTCCAAAGTTGGACAGCTTCAGGTAAACTAATTTGTTCTAATGATTTGCCAGCCAAAGCTGCCAGTTCAGAAATGATATTTACCCTACGATGAACATCATCTCTCCTAACACCCCACTGACTAGAGAGATATCGTTCTTTCTCATAAACAGTAGTCGGGTATTGCTGATTCGATTGAGCTTGTTGTGGATGCATCCCTTGCATCTGTTGCTGTCGAGACTCTGGAAATAATTTATAGTGTGCGATCGCTGCAATTAATCCTGCTTTATCAACTAAACCACCATCCACATGCGCGCCAAATTGTCTAGCTGCATTGCCAAACCACTTATGTTGTTCCTCTGTAAATGATTGTTTTACTTGGTCAAGCTCCTCAGCCGTGACGTTTTCTAAATACTCAAGGAATTTAGGGTCTCTCTTTGCTGATTGAATTAACTGGTATGCCGCTCTCTGGTCGTATCCCATCTCTGCTGGAGTTATGACTTCACCAGATAATACCTGAGCCGCTTGGTATTCATCATACCTATTAGGATTCATGCCCAACTCTGCCTTAAGCTGGTGTTTCTCTATGCCTTGCAAGATTGTCCAAGTATGTTCACTGACCTTATTTGGGTCATGTATTTGATATTCTCCAGTAGCGGGATAAAAAATAGTGCCATCATCCACCACAATAGGTTTTGCATTGAGATATTTGGTGTTAGGGTCATCAGAAATTTCACTTCGTATCTCATCTAATTTATCTGCGTACCAGGGTTTATTTTGACCTTCCAGCCTATCTAACTCACCTTGGGTTACGAAGACACGCTCACCACTATCATCGGTCTCATATGCCCCTCCAGCCGCACCTATAGTAGTGCTGGAAATAGCGGCAGTATTATCTAATTGTTCAGACATTATTTTGTTTTCCTCCACTTCAGCTCCTCTATATTTCGTTCGTATCTGTCAAATGCTGACATAAGTCGAGATGTATTAGGATTTTCAACCTGTACAGGTTCTTTTGTTAGCTCTTGCTTCTTAAAATGCCGCTCTACCGCCTGTGAACAAACATCACTAGGCGTAAGCTGGAAGTCATTTGCGATCGCGTTGATTTGAGAACACAATTCCATAGGGATGTCCAGCAATACGTGTGTTCTATTCTGGTGAATTGAATTTAAACCACCAGGTTTTATTGGTGTTTGGGATGTTAAATTATCCGGAAAATCTATGTACTTTCTCAAAAAAGTTCGCGTAACCCTTATGCTGGGCTGTTTTGATTGAACATTACCATCTGCATCAAAACCATTAATGATGACATTGTAGTGGTGGTTTTCGTGGTAGCTATACCATTCGTTTCTGTGTAGACGTTCACCCGGTTTGGCTGGGTTTAAAGAAGAAACATCATCCACTAACTCTTGCAGAATTTTAGTTAGTTGTTCACCAATTAATTGTTGTTTCCTCAATGCTGTTGATGAGGCGCGCATGAAATCAGTTTCACTGAAATCATCTCGACGCATCTTCTGAATTTTGTAATTTGACCAAGCCTCTGATTTCTCAACACTATTAACTATTGCCGAATGTAGATAGTCGGGTAGGTCAAACCTAGTAGAAGTCATTTCGACTTTAACTTTTGGTGGTTCATCAGAAGAGAACATCTTTGTGCTAGGACACATCTGCACGACCCTCCAGCTTCAAGGTTTCAATCTTTTGGGATAACACAACCACAATTTGTTCTAATTGTTCTGGTGATAAATTCTCAAATCCCCTTAACCACTGATTAGCTGATGCATTACTCTTGGTCTGGCTGCTTTCCTCTATTGATTTAGCTTTTACTTCCTGAAGCTGCTGTTTTCGAGGATTTAATAAGGTCTTCATCTGCTGGTTGTTATCCAATTCCTGTTTATGGAGATATCTAGCCTCGGCAACAGTCATGCGTTGACCGCGATAGCTGACTATTTCAAAATCACTTCGATTAGGAAATATTGATTCACTACCATCGCCAAGTTTGATTTGAAAGCTTCTCAGTACTTGCGCTGGACTTCTTAAATGTCTAGACCCATCTGCTTTCACCGGCAATGCTGGTGTGCTGGGAAGCAGAGGTGATTCTCCTGTTTTCTCATAGAGGTCAGCTAACAGTTGATTTGGTGTTTTACTGTGGTTGTACCCCAGTACAACTGGAACGTAGCCATAATCTAACTGCTCAGGCTCCGCAGATGATTTACCCTGAGCTGGCTCTATCCAAACACCCTCTAGTGTTTCGTCATCGTCATCATCCGGCAATATCGCTGAAATTCTGCTTTCCCTACATCCACCAGTCGTATTGTCTTGATATGCCATCTCTTAATATTAGTTAATTAACTATTAACAGTCTAGCTGCTGGATATCCTATCATCACTAGTGTTTTACCTTTAATGCTGCCAGTCATTGATTTTCAGCTTTATCCATAGACAAAAATCTATGATTAATCCTATTTATCCGCTTATCCTTCTANATATCCATAGGGATAAGCTGGAAACTCTCACTGCACATATATCTCTCATGTATCCCCTACTAGGGCATATTAATATATCAACTTTTATTGTTATGAAGTTGCGAGTCTATATGCAATTAGTTGCATATGGATATTCTCTGTAATCATTGTGATTCATATGTATATCAGTGAATTCAGCTGCTGAGATTGCTTATATGTAGTATGTTGTAATAATGTCAATTAATTAACGTTTTCAAGTAATCGACCGTATTCTTGAACTCTGCAATAGCATGCCTGCCAGCTATTACAACTAAATTATTCCGCTTTGGTCAGATGAGTATAGCTGCCCCAAAGCTGGAAATATTTAAATGTATGTAAGATGTCTGCATACATGCCATATGGGGGATATAGCTGAGGTTGTTTATATGAAAGTCATCTAAAAAATTTATGCAATGTACTGCTGAGCTTGCTTAAAGCTGGAAAGAACAGAGATGAAGAGTAGTAGATGTACTCACCAGCTTTAAATATTAAGAAATTATTAAAAACTCATTTCATATGCTCGGAAACTACTACCGAACCACAACCGTAGATATATAGTAACAGTTGCATTCTATGCAACCACAAATGATTCCAGCTTTAAGCTGATTAGCACCGAGGGTATCACCTACCGTCGTGTTATAGAAAACATTATATGTACTGAGCAGTAACTCTGCTGAGCATAATTACTCCCGCCGATTTGGCGGATGAGTTTATACCTAGTCATCAAAGCTGGATAATCATTAGTAGGATAACTAGGGCTTTTGTATGTATGCAATCAAGATTTCAAACCAACATCATGTAACCATTGAGAAAATAATTCTCTCATTTGATCTGTTAATTTTATTGGTTCTTCAAATCCTTTGAGGTATTCTTCTGCTAAAGCTTTATCCTCTACTGGAACAGTAAAAGATATATTAGCTAAAGAAGAACCAGGTTTTTGCGCTTTAGTTTCACCCCTCTCTACCCTTTCCATAGCTTGTTTGGCAGTAGGTAGAGGTAGAATTCTAGAATTATTTGATACCTCCTCAGCAGAGCGATATACTGATGAATGCTCAGAGCCTTTATCTGGCAAAGGTTCTGGAGGTTGTGCAATTGATTGCACAACTGGTTTCTCAGCACACTCAATATAGTAATAAACAGACCTCCTTGATTTCTTTATGTTTTTCTCAATCCATTTTCCGAACTCACCATAAGGTAGAGATTCTCTAACCTTAATGAATTCTTGACCAACCGTAACTCTCCAATCAGGTAGTGATTTCTCTGTGTACTCAATAATCTCTATAGCCTTATTGAACCACTCCGGAGTACCTACTACTAACTCAGAACTGACTGGAATAGAAAACATCCCAGCAATACGCTTGAGGGGTCTAGCCTATCGCCGGGATATCATAAGTAGTAATACCGTACTACTGTTACTACAATGAAATTAATTCAAGATGCTGGATGTTCCAAAACTTATGAGAGAGGAAACTCTCGACTGACTATCCTAACTTATGCTTCCGGTGAAACTACAAGCTGGGTGTTCAAAAGAAATAAAAATAAACACTATATTCCAATTGACTCTGCCGCTTTAGCCTTGGGTGAACAAATAGCTAAAGCTGGATAAGCATAAACACTTAGAGGAAATTGCTCTAGGTAGAAACTACTAGTGAAAACATCTACTACTGCCGCTTTAGCCTTGAGGTTACAGATAGCTAAAGCTGGTTAATCAGATGTGTTCTCCAGCTAAAAATTTCTCAATACCTACAATGAATTATCAACTATACCCCCTCTACAATCGCCAGGAAGGCGTCTATTCTGGGCTGGACGTATGTGGTTGCATTATGTGCAACTGTTGTACCTACACCCTCTAGAATCGCTTAGGACATTGTAGAGGTTGCTAACGTAGAATACTGTGGAACACTAGAATCAAACACAAGTTATGGGGTTTTTATTAGTTTGTCTATCCAAACTCTTAAAAAATCTAGGCTTATCCATCTTTGAAAGCAGATATGAAACAACATCACCAGAACAATCTAAATAACCCCAACCCGTTTTAAAATTACCTTCTTTACCACTGTCGTAGTGCTTTTGGATATAAAAGACATTATCTTGATAAGTAGTTGATACTACTGTATGTTTAACAACCCATATACGCTGACCATTATCTAATATCTTTAAATCACATAAATTCTCTTTTACGTAGGTAGAATACTCATCCCAAGTACCCCATTTTTCGTAATTGTATGGGGGGACGTCTACTGAATGCCGATGATGGATAACAGTGTCGGGTAGGTGAAATAATGTAGGTTTCGTGGTCGTCATCAAACTTTTACGTGGATATCGCCAATAGAAAGATTGATATTCCCCTTTGTCGGTAATCTTAAAATTATCGGCAAAATCTTGAGCATCAAAAATCCACACCATATCCTCATAAAATTCTTCCCTTTCTTTAATTTCTTCAGGAGAGATAGGAGAATGCTGTAACTCTACTACGAACTGCTTACCATCCCAAGTAGGTATACAAACATCCGCTCTGTGGATAACATCTCCCTTTTTGATAACTACTTCTTGCAGTTCTTTTGGAAACATATTTTTCCATCCTAAGTGCCATTCTGTTTCACCTTCTGACCACTTATCACAATCAGAATCTGACTTATGTGACCAATGCCAAATCTTTATCGAGCCACATTTAGCTACTAACTCCTCCCCACATGTAGGGCAGACAGCTTTACCACCTGGATACGCTTTTGTACGTTCTCCAGCAATCAATCCGTATTGCATATGTTCCCCCTCAAAAATTGACTTTATTTAATTTCTTCAATAAATGAATTGCCACGAAGATTTCTTTTGGTTCATTATTCGGATTGAATCCAGTAGGACACACCCTTACAATCGCCCCGACTACTCTTGAACCAGCTTTATCCATCCGGAAATTTACTATCTCCCCAGAACAGCTATATTCCCTGAGCATCATATTAAACATAGAGACTCTATCGCCTACGGATATTCCTACCCCAGCACTATCCACCACTGTTATTGGTGGTTCATCTTCAAGTGCCGACATCGCCGACATATTTTTCTCAAGTGCCGACATCTCAACCTCTTGATTTACAAGGGCTTCAGGAGAATCGCCGACATTTTCACTGCCGACAGGGGTACTTTTTTGATTTTCTAAAATCGAGTCGCCTGTTATACCAGATTCAAGATTTTCGTCAAAGCTTGAAAAACTGTCGGCATTGTCGGCAGTTGAATTATTTTTATTAAATAATCCACCAGTAGTAGTACTTTGAGCTAATAATTCCTCTATAGAGGATGTCGGCAATTCGTCGGCAATTCGTCGGCACTTGTCGGCAGTTACATATTTAGTTGATTTTCCAGCTTTAACTATGTATCCATAACCACTGCCTTCTAGCTGGTGAAGCATAGTGAGTATTTCTTCATTAGGTTTATCTCTGAGAGAACGAATATATTTCTGAAGCTCTCTTATAGTTACCCCCCCACTGGTGGATAAAGCTTTCTCTTGAATCTTCAGCAAGTCGCCTGTTAATTCCTCTTGTGGGCTGTTTAGAGCATAGAGTAGTCTGACCTGTCCCAAATAGAACCAAACCAGCTTTATGGCTCTTATAACGTTCACTGGTTGGATATATTCGGGGATGTTGGTATCGCCGGAACCTATTTCATTGATGATGTGACACCACAGAGTAAGACGCGCTAAGTAGGTTCTCAGCTTCGATAAACTTGCCCTAACACCTTCGTGTGGTTCTTTTATTAGTAAGTCGGTCAATACATTAGAGGCCAGCTCATAGATAGGTTTGCTGTCGGCACTTAGCTTGTACACTTTCGGGGCAACGCTACCCAGTTGTACATAAAGCTTTTGTAGATGATTGGACAAATGCAGACTGTCCGCATATTTATCCGCATGTTGTAAATCTAGATAAGGAACTGGTGGAGTGACTAGACACCATAAGAATCTTGCGAATTCCCCTGAGATATCTGTGTGATCACCCATCAACTTTTTCAGCACATCATCTTGGATGCCACCAGTAACCGATACAGCATGTTCATCTATGTAAATGCTTTCCTTTCTGCGGTCACTGCATATAGGCGTACCGTCAAACAGTTGTAAATCCTGTTGGGCGTCATCCCCCTTACCACCCTTATATTGGTTTCGGCTGGTGAATTTTCCAGAAAGCTCATCTCGATTTTCCAGTAGTGATTTACGTTCACTTGAGGCTATGATGTCTTTCAACGCTTCAAATGTGTAGTCAGAAACTATATATCTCCTCCTCCCCCCTGGTGGTTGTGGTTTTTTACCTCTATCTCTTTTATCTAGGGACTCCCACTGCTCTAAACTCAATTTGTAGGCTTCATCTGCAACTTTCCACTCCTCATAAGCTGCTGATTCTAGCTTCTGAAGTGGGCTTATTATCTGCTGCGAGGTAGGAGTTTTTAGCCTACCTGATGGCATCACAGATGCAGTTCTATATATTGCTGGTTGGATAAAGCCAGCTTCTCTACAGATTTCGATTTTTGCTAACCCAAAACGAGAGCCAGCAGTGGGGATTAATGTAGTCAAAAGATGCTCTGGTGATGTCGGCATTGCATCAGCTCTTGCAACCACCAACCTAGCTAGTGGTTCCGGGAGAATCTCAAAAAGATTTATCCTGCTATCCCTGTAACCAAATAACTCAGAGAGATTTGATTTGATTTCGTCTATTTCCTCGTCTTCTTGTAGAATATCCTGAGATTTAACCTTTTTAGTTGCTCTGATGACTTTCCAGCATCCACTATCACCTTCTTCGTGATAGGCAGTTGGTACACAATCGTCTGAAATTGTTCCCAGAATTCGTTCCCATTTATCTGGGTCATCCTCGCTATCTGGGAATTTTCCCCAAGCTTCCTCTGCTAATTCCTCTGTCGTGCCACTATACTCAATTCTTTTTGATTTAAGCCAGTTCTCCCAGCCTTTACACTCACTAGCTAATAGAGTTAAGGCATGTGAGCGATCGCCAACCTCAACTGATTCACCGTCGAGTACTTTGCTTGCTTTTCTGTTGCCAAGCCGAACTACTTCCTCTAAAGTCAGTTCTTTTGTAGAAATTCTTTTGGCTGCTGGTCTTGGGGTAACTACCTTACTCTCTTTCTTCTTGTATTTTCTTGCTGTCGGGTATAGCCCTATATCTTCTGGGGAACCATCAACCACTATTGGATAATCAGCGAATTGAATCCATTCGTATGGCTTTCCATTAACCCCAACAGTAGGCGGCAATAAAGTATGCTGCCCGTTGCTGTGCAAGAATTCTCCGCATTTAAGATTACTTTCGGGGTCAAGAGTGAATGCAGTCCATTCGTTCTTTTTGGTAAGCGCCACAAAAAACCCAAGCCCCCCAGAAGGAGAACGCATTGCTAATGTATTTCTTATCTGAGGGTAGTTTTCCAGCCAGATGTTTACAGCCTCTAACATCTGTTCTTCGGTTTTGAATAACTTCTCTGGTTCTGGCCCGTAATCAAAATCTATTCGCGTAATGTAATGCTGCCCATTCCAGCCCAATAACGCACCTACACCAGAACTGTATGCAAACCACTTAACCAGTACCCCCTCTGGTGGTTGTTTACCTTGCCATTGTTTCCAAGAAACAGAACGTACAACACCCTGATAATCTTTCCAGCAAGGTTGTTTCCCGTCCTTTGTACCAAGTTGCTCTAGACATTCTTTGGGGTTTTCCGGCATTGGGGATAATCCCAGAGATAATAGCCAAAAAACTGTCTTTTCTATTGTTTGAGGGGTGTATAACTCTTCTATATTAAGACTTGTAGCTGTTGAGTCTGGTATAGCTGGATGGTCGAAGCACTCATCCTTACTGGTGGATAGGTCATTTTCTGAAGATTTTTGACCACCACTTGCATCATTATTATGAAATGCGCTATCTTCTAGTAAAGCCATGTCTTGCTACTCCTTAGTAAGTTTTGGTTCTAGTAAAGCCATATCTTGCTACTCCTTAGTAAGTTTTGGTTCTAGTAAAGCCATATCTTGCTACTCCTTAGTAAGTTTTGGTTCTAGTAAAGCCATATCTTGCTACTCCTTAGTAAGTTTTGGTTCTAGTAAAGCCATATCTTGCTACTCCTTAGTAGCGAGAATTTGGTGAACAAAGACATCTGAACAGCCTCCTTATAGGCTTTGGTCTTACCCTTTGAAGCTGCTGGCTTCTAAATTCCAAAAATCGTAAATTTTGCACATAAATACAGTAAATAATTTGAATTACCAGCCTGACAGCGCCAACTGAAGGGCTGGTTTTTTATTTACTCACGTGTGGCGATCCGTCTCGATTTTGTTGGGCTAAGCCGGAAACTCAAAAAGCTGAAAATCCTATGATGCGTGTTGCTCTAAATAGAGTTTCAATGCATATTCAACAAGGTTGCTGACATTTCGATTTTCTTTTTTAGCTAATTCTTTGACGGCAGCTTTTATCTTTGGATCAACTGTTGAATTAAGTTGTGTTTTTCTGTTTTCTACTGTTAAAGGCATACAATACTAAACCATCCTCTCGATACATTCTGTATAGCGCAACATAATGATTTGTGTCTACTAATTTTGAGTTGCAATTACTGAAGAAAATCAGGGATATTCGGAGGAGTCACCAGCCCAGCATAGTATTCATATAGAGTTTCTATTTTATGTCCTGTAATCTTGGCTATTTTAATAGGTTCAGTCCCTAGTAGTAGGTGGTTAGTGACAAAAGAATGTCTACAATTGTAAGGTTGCCTATAAAGAACTCCGGCTTTATCCAAAGCTGTTTTCCAATAGCGTTTGGTGAAATTATCCACATCAATAGCTCTACCTCCTATAGCAGTGAACACCAGACTATCAGGGTTAGCATTTTCTGGTTTAATTGACTTCAATAATTCTCGTACCCTTTCTGTAGTTGGTATCGTTCTAGCTGTATTCGTTTTAGTGGATTTTCTAACACCTTTGCTCAAAGATTCCCCGACCCAAATAGTAGTGAAGTTAGGGTTAACATGCTTCCACTTCAGAGCAATTGCTTCCCCGGTTCTGACTCCACTTGAAAATAAAAAAACCACATAGGGGTAGTAATGTGGATAATCCCTATGAAACACATCCAAAATCGCCGTAATCTCTTCTTTGCTAAATGGTAGCGGTGGTTGTTTTGGGGGTACTTTAACTCGTCTTAAAACTACCTTCCAGGGGTTTCTAGATGGTAAATCTATAGATTCATCCCCATATTCTCTAGCCCATTCCCAGCAAGATACTAGTAGGGCAATACGCTGTTTTAGTGTCAGTGGACTAAGTTTCTGTTTGAGGCGATCGCAAAAATCCTGAGCATCATCTTCTGTTAAAGCAAATGCTGGCTTGTTCCCAATATAGTGCTGTTGCAGGCAGGATAGGGTAATTTGATATTTCTCAAGTGTACGGGTGTAGACCTCTTTCTCCTTCCAATCAATGAAGGCACGAAACACATCAACCACAGTAACTATTAAGGGTAAAGCTGCTGCTTCCTCTCGCCACTGCTTACGATATTTTTCTAGTGTGAGGTCAAAACTGTGGATGTACCCCGTACATCTGTGGTTGGTGATATCTGCTTTAATTTGAGTTGCCCTGGTTTGAGCTAACTTTCTTCCTGCGGTGGTATCAGCTAGACCTAGAGCAATATCATACTGTTTACCATTTACTCTAAATCTGAGTCTGAGTCTTCCAGAGCGGGAAGCTATAACTACTGACCCTTTCTTATTCTTTTTGGGTTTCCTTACCATAACCTGCTTAACAGAAAAACATGATATGGTAGTTATCTGTTTGAGGGGCGTAGCGCAGCTTGGTTGGTTCAGCCCGCAGCATAGCGAGGACTGCAACGAGGAGCGCTAGCGACGGGTGCGCCTAGAAAACTCTGAAACCCTTACTCTATAAGCATTTGAGCTTAATTTGGGGTAGTGGAGGTCGTGGGTTCAAATCCCGCCGCTCCGATTGATGACCAGACAACAATCAGTAGAAATAACTGCCAATCTTGAGTATAGTCTTTTGGACGTACAGCAGGTGTTGGCTATGCAAAAATTAACAGCTATTGCTGGCGATCGCATTTAGTAGAAGCAAAACCAAGAAAAGCTTTGAGGGTAGTAGGTTTCTTCTGCCTTTTCAGCTTTCGCAGACATTTAAGCTGGGTGTTTTCTTGGCGAACGACAGAAAGCTCATGCTGGAGTTACTCTACTCACTGTGTGCATCCTGCACACAGGTAAGTACGTGGAGGCATTACTTGCACAATTAAACGTAAAAGCTCATACTAGGTTGCAGTCAAACATAGTACTTCCCTCACCCCGCCTATCGGCACCCCTCTCCCAATTTGGAACAGGGGAGGGGGAGAGGGCACGAATTGCTATATCTGAACACAACTTGGTATCAGAATTACATTGAGGAATATCAATCAAAAAGAATGAATATTGGTATATTCATCGGTGCATTGAGTAGCGCTAGTGTGGAATTTCTAGAAACGGCAGCAATTGCTTATGCTATTGCACGTTCTGGCTACCCACGAGAAGCTGGCTTAGGCACGATCGCAGGTTTGTCTGTCGTTGGTATAGCAGCAGCAATACTCGGAACTGGTTTACAAGCAATTCCCCTGGAATTCCTCCAAGTAGTAGTTGGCTTTGTACTACTGTGGTTTGGTTGGGGATGGGTGAAAAAGTCTGTATTGCGACAGGCTGAGGGTAAACGTGCTGGATGGGTTACCGATCCACTTACTTCTGAAGGTATTGTTTTAGCAACAGAAGATACCGCTTTTAACTTTTTTAACTTTACGATCATGACTAAGAGTGCTGCTCTTGAAGGATTAGAGGTAGCAATTATTGTCACCACTCTTGGTTTAGCATCAGGCGCTTGGAGTGAATCTTTATCTGGTGCTGGTCTGGCATTGCTATTAACAGCAGCTTTAGTAAGCTTACTGCATGGGCATTTGCTTCAAGTTCCAGAAGTCATAATCAAACTAAGTGCAGGTATTATGCTAATGGCATTTGGTACCTTTTGGATCGGTGAAGGATTTGACTTCAGTTGGTTTTTAGGAGAACTAACACTTTTAATTTTGATAGGTTTGTACGGAATTATTAGTTTTTTAGCAATTTATTGGTTACAAAACAAGCAACAATTGTAGGCTTATTGTTTTGGTGTTTGTTGATTGTTGTTTGTTGTTTGGTATTTGTTCCAACCAACAACCAACTATCAACAACCAACATTTTCCAATCTAAAATGATTACAACCTAATATTTTGCAAATGACTGCGGGGGTTAGAGGTACGGATAGTGCGGATTTTTTCATAATACTCCCGCTCTTGTTGACTGATGTCTCTGGGAGTGGCGATCGCAATCTTTACTAGTTCGTCACCGCGTCCACCCTTTGGTTGCGGCCAGCCTTTACCGCGCAGACGCAGTGATTGACCAGAACGCACCCCAGCAGGTAGCTTCACACTAACACTACCATCAGGTGTAGGTACTTCTATCGAGGCTCCTAGAACAGCTTCATCTGGTGTAATTGGCACTTCGCATACCAAATTATCACCCTCAAACTGGAAGAAAGGATGAGATTGAAGTTCAACCTTTAAGTACAGATCGCCTCGTTGTTGGGTTAAAGGACTGACTGGGCCTTTACCCCGTACGCGCAGACGAGTACCGGGTTTTGCACCAGGAGGAATGCGGACATCAATAGTTTCGTTGCCTAAACTGAAGCGCTTCTTGACACCATGAAACGCTTCTGAAAAAGTCAGACTAATTGCGGCTTCTCCGTCTTGAGTTGCCGCACCTGCACCAGTGTCTTGAAATCCAAAATCACTAAAGCCACCAAAACCACCCGGGCCAGCACCTGTAGAAGTACGGTAACTATAGCTTTGTCTGCCACTGCGAGGGCTAGCACCGCCAAAACGTCCTAATAACT
This sequence comes from Fischerella sp. PCC 9605, assembly GCF_000517105.1. Taxonomy (GTDB): domain Bacteria; phylum Cyanobacteriota; class Cyanobacteriia; order Cyanobacteriales; family Nostocaceae; genus PCC9605. The sequence goes on from NZ_KI912151.1 coordinate 886,056, forward strand.
CATTGATAAAATCATCAAAACTGCCATATTGACTGAAGTCAAACCCACCCATATCAACCCCAACACCACCGCCAGGGAAGCCTTGACCAACTTGCTTCCAATATTGACCAAATTGATCGTATTTCTGGCGTTTGTCTGGATCTGACAAAACTTCGTAGGCTTCGTTAATTTCCTTGAAGCGTGCCTCCGCCTGTTTGTTGCCAGGATTCACGTCAGGGTGATATTTACGAGCTAATTTCCGAAAAGCTTGCTTTATTTCATCTGGACTGGCAGTTTTACTGACTCCCAAAACTGCGTAATAATCTTTAAAATCGGTTGTAGCCATCTACCAGCCTCCTCTAAAAATTTACTTTATGTTTTTTCTAATATTAGAGTCGCCACTTTCAGCCGGGTATAATTCCAGGCACATAAACTCTGATTTTAAGTTAACAAACCTTTAATAAAATCAAGTTCGGTTCTTGCTCAAAACACAAGCGCAATTTCCGTACTCTCCAATCTCTTTGGAAAAGCAAATCAGACAGTCTAGTCCTTCTTCTAAACTGGGGGGAGCATCACGTAGTTGGCGATACATGCGAAAAATGACCTCCTCCGGCACTCGGCGTTCCCGCCTCTTATTGCGTGCCAAACACAGCCAAACAGGGGTATTGATCCAGATTCCACTAATGTGAGTAAAACCGATGTCGCGGGCGAGGGTGATGACTTCACGGCGATGGCGTCGCTGAGCATTGGTAGCGTCGTAAATTACTGTACTACCTGTAGCGATCGCCTCTTGAAATTGTCGTTTAACTTCCCACCAAATCCACAGCCACGGGCCCTGAAGTGCTTCATTGCCAAATAATTGCCCCCGAATAGCATCGGTAGAAACCAACCGCCTCTGGGGGCATTCTGCTAGCAACTGTTTTGCCAAAGTTGACTTACCACTACCAGGAAGACCAATTAGTAGAATTAATTTTGTCATTTGTTAGTAGTTAGTAGTTAGTAGATAGTAGTTAGTAGTTGGTTTTTTACCACTAACCACTAACTACTAACCACTAACCAATAACTAAATAATCGTTCCATCTGGAATGACAGCATTTTTCAGCACAACGACAATGCCACTGCGAATGTAGAAGCCTTGGCTTTCACGTTCGGCTTCTTGAACGTTATCCTTGTTAATAATTTGCACATCGCAGCCGATGTGAGTATTTTTGTCAATGATGGCACGCCGAATTACTGTGTTAGCGCCTATACCTAAAGGTATCGTGCTGGGATTGCAATCAGACTGACGTTCGGCAAACGCTTGGTAGTAGTCTGCGCCCATAATCAAGGAATCTTGGATAACACAGCCACTTTCAATCCGCGATCTTATCCCCAGCACCGAATTTTCTACTCGGCAATTTTTTAGAATACAACCTTCACCAATAATCGATTGCCTGACATGACAATCTAAGAGTTTGCTAGGAGGTAAATAACGAGCGCGTGTGTAAATTGGTGCGTTTTCATCGTAGAAACTAAAGGGCGGACGGGGTTGCTGAGTCAGTGCCAAGTTGGAATTATAAAACGCCTCGATTGTTCCAATATCTTCCCAATAGTCATTAAACAGATAGGCTTGAACGTTGTATTCTTTAGAAGAATCAGGAATGATTTCTTTACCAAAATCAGTTCTTTCTGAAGATTCTTTCAACAACTTGATCAAAACGTCTTTTTTAAAGACATAAATGCCCATCGAAGCGATGTAGGGCTGTTGTTCGGCTTGTTCTTGATTTAAGCCAAGAATGGTAGTGTCTACCCGCATTGCTTTTAAAGCTTCGCCTTTGGGTTTTTCGCTAAAATCAATTATCCTACCAGACTGGTCGATTTTCATTAAGCCAAAGTCTGAGGCGCGGCGCTCGTCAATAGGTATAACTGAGAGAGTGATATCAGCTCCAGTTTCTCTATGACGCTGGATAAACTCACGGTAGTCCATCCTATACAGGTGATCGCCTGAAAGTATTAAATATTCGTCTACATCCCATTCTTCAAACAACCACAGATACTGACGAACCGCATCAGCTGTACCCTGGAACCAGCTAAGGTTTTCTGGTGTTTGCTGTGCGGCCAAGACTTCCACAAACCCTTCAGTGAAGCCAGCAAAGCTGTACGTACGAGCAATGTGGCGATTCAGGGAGGCTGAGTTGAATTGTGTCAGGACGTAGATTTTGAATATTTCAGAATTTATACAATTACTGACAGGGATATCAATTAACCGATACTTACCCGCCAGTGGTACTGCTGGTTTAGCACGTAGTTTAGTTAACGGATAAAGGCGGGTTCCGGCACCGCCACCGAGAATGATTGCTAAAACTTTTTTCACAACTTTTCTCCCGACTGCCTTTCAACTCTCACCTACAGTGTAGGACTGTCTGCGGCAGCTGGTAAGGGGGGATCGCAGACTAAATTAGTCAAGTTTGCATTATGCTGCCGGAGATAAACGATATTGCAAATCGTTACAGAATGTAAGTGAGTGTATCATTTTACATTAAGACTTATTAAATACCCATACTTCTGCCACTTAGGCGTCTATCCATCAAACGCAGCTTTTGCGACAATTTCAAATACTGCACCCAAGGTTGCTCTGATAATTTGGAAATTTCATTGGACGATAGAGTAGCAGAAAAAACATCTTTTCCTTCAGTGATACCACTGACTCCCAAACTTTCCAAAACAGCAGCTGCACCAGAGGCATCAGAGATTGGTTTAGTGTGGATAAACACCACTAAACTGCGTTCTTGTGGATCTTGAACTTGATTTAGCGCCATCGTAAGGGCTGCGTCTAGCTTTTGATAATTCATATTCAAATCCCCCATGAATACTCCAGTTGCGGAAACAATAGACCTCTTGCACGAATTGAAAAATCATATCAAGTCCGGCTAATTGCTTACGATATGGTTGGTAATAGGTAATTGGTTTTTCCCATTACCTATTACCCATTACCGATTACCGACCTTCACAGATGTTTTGCTGTGCTCAACATGACATTTTAAATATTCATGCAAGAGGTCTAATAAAGGCCAAGGATTAAAGTAATTGCTTTTCCTGTTTCGTTTACCCTTTCACCTTTTCCACATAGTAGCAGTTGGTATTTTTGTAAACAAAGGACAGGCTAAAAATAGCCTGCCCTAAAAACAACTTATCAAATTTATTGGTTTGAATTGCCTATCCCTGTGCAGAACTAAATATACGCTTGTCTACAACTAATTACAGATTGAGCGTCTCAATCAGTCCAAAACCCCATTTGTTATCAAAAGTTCCTGCATCTTTTCCAGGAATAGAACTATTTTTACGCAGCAGGTCTTTCACAGTAGCTGGGTCAAGATTGGGATCACGCTGCAACAACAGTGCTACTAAACCGCTGATGAACGGTGTTGCCATACTCGTACCAGCCATAGTCACAAACTTAGAATTTACCATCATCGAGCGATCAAAATTCGCAGTGGAGGAAAGGGCGGAAACAATCATCGCTCCCGGTGCTGCAACATCAGGTTTGTGGGCATTATTCCGCAGCGGGCCTTCACTGCTGAACTCAGAAATATTATCTAACTCCAAACCAATTTCTCGATCGCTACCGTCAATATCAGTATACTTCACTTTAGTAGTATAAGAAGCAACTGTAATTGCACTGCCAGCAGTTCCGGGTGAACCAATTTTGACTGCATCGGATATGCTCTTACCTGTGAAAAACACCGATGCAGCATCATCTAATGTCCATACATCCAAGCGGACATCATCTCCGGAAGTTTTGCGTACCCGCAACTGCCAAATACCGCCTGATACAGGTTGGGTAAATCTGCTGCTACCTGCACCCCGAATTTGTACAAAGAAGTTGTAGTCTCCGTTGACTGGATCGGGCCCAGGCGTAACGATTTGTACCTGTGCATCTGGTAAGGTATATTCCTTGGAGGGATTGCCATCAGCAATAATTGGTTGAAAGGGAGTTACGAAACCATTGGGACTCCGCACGGAGACTTCCAACTGACCTTCGCTAGAATACCAGCTGTTTAACCAAACAATACCTACTTGATTGTAAGGAACGTTGAAGCGCATTGTACTCATTCGGTTACAGGTGACATTGGTCTGACCGTGAATATTGTCATTACCTTCGTTACCCGCAGCACAGCAAACAATTCGTCCCGGGCCTGATTCGGCATCGATGATTTTTGACAGAGAGTCGCTGCCATCGTGGGCATCGGCATGTCCACCCAAGCTGAGATTTACTACTGCTGGGCGTCCCATTTCACTTGCCACTCGGAAAATATAACGAACGCCATCGGCAATGTGGGCGTCTTGCAAGTCTGTTTTAACGACTACTAATTCTGCTTCCGGCGCTACACCGCTATAGGTAGCATCAGAACCAGCAGCAATACCAGCAACATGGGTGCCGTGACCATCTGTATCTTGAGAAATTGTCAGTTGTGCTTCAGTTAATTCTGCCCCATAACCGCCTTCTGCCACTCCTGGCCCTGGCAGTGTTTGATCCCAAATCCGTAAAATGCGTCCGGCAAAGGCAGGGTGTTTTGGATCAATGCCGCTGTCTATTACACCGATGACAACTCCCTTGCCTGTCAATCCGGTTTTGTTCTTAAACTCCGGTAGTTTGACTCTTCCTGGTGCTACATCCATCCGCAAGTGCAATTTGCGCGATGGCTTAATCCGTTGGATGGTCGGTTCATCAGATAGATCGCCTAAACTGTCTATGGGTAAGTAAGCTGTCCGGACAGCACCTGTGTTTTGGTTGACTTCAATACCGTATTGTGACAAATGACTCAAGTCAGTTTGTTCATCACAGTAGATAAAAACGACACTCCGTGTTGGCTTGAGGCTAGTTTTGGGGGCAACTATACCAAGCGATCGCTTATGGCCGATTAACGCCGCTTGCCCCTCTCTTTGATAGTCTTCGTAAGCCAGTATCAACCCAGGAGAAAGTTTTTCGATTCTCATGTCTGCCTCAAATTAAGTTCAATTGCTGCAAAATTCTAGCAGGATAAGTCGCTCTTGTATCGGTTCCAAACAAGTAATTTTTTTAACTTTAGTAATTTATAGCGACTATAGCTATATAGCGTTGCATGTAAACAAGATTACAAAAATTAGGAGTCAGGAATGATGAATTATCAGGTATGACTTGTGAAGGTGGGCAAATAGAGCATCGATTCAGTATTCATGAATTCTTGGTGCGGTAAGACCAAGGAGAGGGGGGAGTGGGAGATGGGGAGATGGGGAATTGGGAATTGGGCATTGGGAATTGGGTATTGGGTATTGGGAATCGGGCCGAAGTGAATTGGGATTTAACGATTATCTTTGCCCTTTGCCCCTTGCCCACTAACCACTAACCACTAACCACTAACTAACAACTAACAACCCTCATATTCATATTTATTCACATCCAGTTACTTCACAATTTTCATAATTCATCATTTGTATTTTATAAATACAGTGCCTGCTTAACTAATTACGCAAAAAGTTAGAAAAAAATTTTTTGTGGTGCCGGTTGGACAGCCTGCATCGGAGGGGTGAGACGCCCATCCACTCATATAATCATCATGCACCAAATTATTCCGGTCACGCCAGATATGTTAGCAACAGCCTAAGCACCTAATGTTTCACGAAGCTCATCTAAGTTAAATGGAGCGCAACTTAGTTGACGCTCCCCGCCCAAGCGCTACGCTTCATACGGGGATTCTTGCTTCACTGAGCAACCTTGCCTAGACTTGTTGCCAAATCTGGGTAGAGGGTCATCTCTCCACAAGCGTTAAAAGTTTCGGTGCGCCCCACCGTACTTAAGTCGTAATTAGTCTGTTTCAAGGCTTTATTCAAAATGTTGATAGCTGCGTTCAAATCCCTATCTAAAACACCCCCGCACTTACAAACATGGGTACGAACAGATAGGGATTTTTTCACAACTTCACTACATGATGAGCAATTTTGACTAGTGAATTTTGGTTCAACTGGTACAACAACTCGACCATATATTTTGCCAAAATACTCTAACCATTGTGTGAACAATGACCATGAAGCATCACTAATGCTACGCGCAAGTTTGCTATTTTTAACCATATTTCTCACTTGCAGTTTTTCATACGCCACAAGGTCGTTAGACCTCACCACGCATAACGCCTGTTTAACAGCATTATCTTTACGCTGACGCGAAACTTTCAAGTGCTTTCTACCAAGACGGTTGATAGCTTTTTTGCGATTACTAGACCCCTTCTTTTTACGGCTAACCTGTTTTTGAAGACGTTTTAATACCTTCTCGGATTTTCGTAAATATCTAGGGTTCTCTACAGTGTTGCCAAGGGAATCAGTATAGAAATGGTTTAACCCAACATCTAAACCTATGGTTTTACCTGTAGGCTGAGTATCTATATTCCGTTCTGCATCTACACAGAATTGAACATAGCAGCCATCTGACCGCTTAACTATCCTGACTCGCTTGATTTGTTTGATCTGGTAAAAATGCAAATCCCAAGTGCCAATTAACTTTAGTTGACCAATATTACATTTATCTGTAAATTTAATGTACTTGCGGTCATCTGAAAGTTTCCATCCGCTTAGTTTATATTCGACTGAACGATTATCTTTCTGGAACCTTGGATATCCCTTTTTACCCGGAATCTTTGCTTTGCAATTATCAAAAAATCTCTTGATTGCAAAAGCTGTTCTTTCTGCTGCTGCTTGTCTTGCTGAAGAATTTAATTTCTCAGCAAAGTCAAATTCGTTAGCTATAACGGCAGTGTATTTATTTAAGTCATAAGGCTTAACATTTTGATTGTCCATCCAAAAACGTAAGCACTTGTTACGGATGAATTTAGTAATCCGCAATGCTTCATCTATCTGTTGATATTGTGCAAGCGTGCCTTTAGCTTTGAACTCAAAAACAATCATTGTTTTTATCTTATCGACCTGGAAGTATTGTAGAGTAATTTAGGGAGCAACACAATCCCTAAAAATGTTCAATACTCAACTATCCCTCTCTTTGTTCTTGCTCCGCAAGAAGTCATTCAAGGGATGTTTCAACAACTACTGCCTTTCATCCCCAAGTTCCACTTCGTTGCACTTGGGGTCTTTCCGGCAAATTAGATAAATTTCATTAAACAAATAAATGAACTGCCTTAGAAGTGAAGCGACGATGAACGGGTAGAGAGACAGTAAAAACAAGTAAAAGGTAAAAGGTAAAAGGATAAATTCCTTTTCCTTTTCCTTTTGATTCCATACCTGATGCTTATTTATTCATATTAGCTTTAGCATCTTTCACTGCGGCAAAGAAAAATAATCCTGTCAGTGGAATGCTGAGTCCTAAGATAATCGCAGTGTTTTGAGTCCCTAAATCAGGTTGCCCAGAACTAAGTTCAAAAATTGAACCTACAGCCGCGATCGCCGCAATACAGGAACAGGCAAGAAACAAACCACTCTTGGGGGTCATTGTATTCACAAGCACACCATCCTATGCAACTGGTTTGACAGTTTGATAGGAAAAGCCATGCTTAGATAACTCTTGCGTCAAAGCCAAAGAGTTTTCTACACGGTCTACAAATACTACACCATTGAGGTGGTCTATTTCGTGCTGAATGCAGCGTCCGAGTAAATCTGATGCCTTCAACGTTTTAGGACGTCCATACTCATCTTTATAGGCTATTTCTACAACTTCGGGGCGCTTCACATCCATGTAAACCCCTGGAATACTTAAACACCCTTCTTGAGCAACGCAGATTTCGCGGCTCACCTGTTTAATTACAGGGTTAATCAACACTAGTGGGGGATTGGCTGGGTTATCTGGTTCAATATCGATGACAATAATTTGTTTGTGAATTCCGACTTGCGGTGCAGCCAAACCAATGCCATCCTGACTGTACATGGTTTGTAGCATTTCGCGTGCGACTTTGCGGATTTCCTCGTCTACTTTAGCAACGCGCTTGGCGGGTTGACGCAGAACGCGATCGCCCAGGTAATGCAGTTCCAAGGGCGGTTTCTGTAACTTTTTCTTCTCAACAACAATTTCCGAAGGCATGCTCTTCTAACTCACCTAATATGGATTGGAAATGATTTCGCTTTATTCAATCTTAGCAACCAGAAGATGTGCAAATTAATTTCAATTACATAGTAGGCGAGGGGAGGGGGAGTGGGGGAGTGGGAGAATAACTACTAACCACTAACTACTAACCACTAACTACTAACTCTTGACTATTGACTATCTCCTCTAGCGATTTTTGTCTGGTTATGCAGATGGCGAGTATAAAAAGTTAAGTATAATCTCGCGCATACAATCCAAAATTCTGCTGAAGGGTGTAATGTGTTAAAAATCCTGACTAAACTTGACTATCTGCTTAAAGAAACTCTGATTGGTTTGCAACGCGGTGGCTGGATGAATTGGGCAGCTATCAGTACTGTCACGGTGTTACTATTTTTATTTGGTTTGAGTCTGCAAACTTCTTGGCAAGTGGAAAAACTGCTCTACCAATTCGGTAGTCAATTAGAAGTATCAGTTTATCTCGATTCGGGTGCGCGAGCAGAAAGCATTGAACCACTGGTGGCGAGAATGCCAGAGGTAGCGGATATAAAAATTATTACTAAAGAACAAGCTTGGAATAAGTTAGTAAAGGAACTGGGAATTTCTGATATCGAAGGTGCTACCCAGCAGTTAGGTGAGAATCCGCTTGTAGATGAATTGAAGGTGAAAGCACGCAACTCTGAGGTAGTCCCAACCCTAGCAACACAACTAGCGAAGTTGCACGGAGTAGATGCAGTTCAGTATGTGGATGAAGCTGTTAAACGCATTGCTCAGTTGCATCGAGGCTTGAATTGGGTGACACTCACAATTACCATTATTCTCACCTCAACAGCGATCGCTGTCACCACCACCACCATCAGACTAATAGTCATGGCGCGACGCCGGGAAATTGAAATTATGCAACTAGTGGGAGCAACATCAGCTTGGATTTACTTGCCGTTTGTCTTACAAGGAATTGCTTTTGGTTTGGTTGGAGGTGCGATCGCCTGGAGTTTTATCAGTCTGATTCAACAGTTTCTCGGCAATGTCCTCGCCAATCAACCCGAATTCATCAAATTTATTACCAACGGCTTGCAACTAACTCCGTTACAAACATTATTATTGCCCCTGATTCTCCTAAACTTTGGTGCAACGGTAGGATTAATAGGGAGCTTATTTGCTGTTCGACAGTTTGCTAAAAGTTAGTCATTAGTCCTTTGTGCTTTACTAATAACTAATGACAAAGGACATTTATGAAATCTCAATGGGAATGTTTGCTGCAAAACCTTGGGGAATGGCAAGGTTCATTCACTCAAGTGTCTCCTCAAGGTGAAATTTTAGAAGATACACCTAGCGTTGTGTCTTTAGAAGGGTTAAACAATAACCAGACAATTCGTCAGATTATTCGTTTAGGTGGAGATGAAAAAATCCTAGAATACAATTCCTTGGGACGAAGTGTGTTGTTTTTTGAAGCTGGAGCCTTTTCTCAAGGTACGATTCAACTAGCGCCATTTTCTGAATTTGGGGCAGAACTCGGTCTAATTCATGAAAATCGCCGTTTACGCCTTGTACAGTTGTTTGATAAAAACGGTCAGCTAGACAAATTTACCCTGATTCGCGAACATCTAGCCAGAACCCCAGCAACACAACATCCTCCTTTAACAGTAGAAGCCTTGTTGGGAGAATGGCAAGGTAAAGCAGTGACAATATATCCAGATTGGCGATCGCCTGATACTTACTCTACAACTTTACAAATACAACTAGATCCAACTGGGCGATTAATTCAAAGTCTCTCATTTGGCGATCGCACAATTAATTCCACTGCTAGCATTAACGGTTCCAAACTTACATTTGACCAAGATCCGCAGAAGCAGGTACAAGTTTTGCTGCTACCCGATGGTGCTTCTGCCACTTCTCCATTGAAAGTGCAATTACGCCAACCCTTATTCTTGGAAGTAGGTTGGTTGATTGAACCAAATCTACGTCAGCGGATGGTTCGTAGCTACAACGATAAAGGTGAATGGGCGAGTCTCACTTTGGTGACAGAACATCGGGTTAATTCTGTATGAAAATCATCTCACCCTACGGTAAGAACATACTCAAAGAACTACCAACAGTTTACAAGCTAAACTCTATTGAAGAATTAGTTTCAACAATAAATTACCATCTTGCCAAATACTACTCTATCCATTCGTGCGAAGTTATCTCGGTTCATGTAGCGTATGGGCTAACTCTTAAAATTTCTGTCTCAGAAAGTATCTATTATCTAAAATTTGCTTCTAGGTCAATGAACCGTACACCAGAGGATTTATTTTCATATATTGATTTTCTATCTTGTAATAGCATTCCAGTGCCCAAAATCTTCAAAACAAATGATGGAAACTGGTTTATTGAAATAATCATTTCTTATATTTAGTGACTCAACCTAATTACAACATTGAATAAATTCGCGTGAAATTTTTGCACCAAGACTCTGCGCCCCTCTGCGCTTACCTCTGCGTCCCTCTGCGTTTTTAATCACTACTCTTTTAAGCAAAACTGTAATAAGTTTAAATCAGAGAACACTTTTGCTGCAACGCTTTACAAAGTAACTCTTGATACTCTCGATCGCCCACCCGATAAGCCCCAAACCTCTCCAAATGGGGATTCATCATTTGGGCATCAAACATTACAAATCCCCTCTCCCGCAACCTCTCCACTAACTTCACCATCGCCACCTTTGAACCTTCAGGAATGCGATAAAACATCGATTCCCCGATAAAAGCGCCACCAATAACAATCCCTAAAATACCTCCAGCAAGTTCGTCACCCAGCCAAGTCTCAAAACTATACGCCCAACCTGCCTGGTAAAGATCCCAATAAATTTCCTTTAACTCTGGCGAAATCCAACTCACTTCCCGGTTAGCGCACCCTTCGACTACAGATGGGAAGTCACGGTTAATCCCCACAGTAAACCGCTGTTGATTGAGGACACGCCGCAGCGACTTAGGATAGTGAAATCGATCATCCAAAGGAATGAGAGTACGATCGCGACTTCCATACCACCCCAAGACATTATCCTCATCAGCCATGAGAAAATAGCCTTGAGCATAACCTTGAACAATAGCAGCGATATCATATTCCATAAAACTAAAGATAAAAAACATCAAAAGAACGCAATTTAGATGTTAGCAATCATCCTCTGCGTTCCTTTGCGATTCCTTAGCGTTACTCTGCGTTTTAAAATAAAGACGATGACTGAACCAATTCCATCCATTACCCTACCACCATCAGAAAATCCTGAACTTGAGGGCGAATGGTTAAAACAGAGTTTGCATAGGTGGCTAGATGCAGAATTTCTCCCAGAAGCAGTCAATCAAAATATAGCCGAACGCGCAGCACAGATTTTTGTTCGGCAAAGAATGGAAGGAGAAAACGATCTTGGTTCTCTGGTGATTGCGATTGTCACAGAGATGCAGGCGTTTGATTTTTCCAAAAGTTTCTATGGAGAGTTTGCGATCGCCAACGCCGTTAGCGATCTACTCTTAGAAAGTCTGGGAATTGACAAGTGTTGCGGTCAATAATTTGGAATTTGTTCTTTGTTGGTGGTTCGTTGTTGTTTGGTTTTTAGTACTTTCCAAACAACTAACAACAACCAACTAACAACTAACTACCAACTAGACTTCACCACTCCGGGTAAAAGACCCTCGTGCGCCCACTCTCGTAGAACATTACGAGATAGCCCAAAGTCGCGGTAAACGCCTCTGGAACGACCTGTTACCCAGCAGCGGTTACGGCGGCGGCTGGGTGCGCTATTGCGGGGTAGCTGTTGGATCTTGCGATGAATCTCCAACTTATCCAGAGGGTCTTCTGTTGTTCTGAATTCTTCCAGCAACGCTTCCCGCTTTGCAGCATACTTTTCAACTAATTTAGCGCGTTTTTTTTCGCGCTCAATCATGCTCTTTTTGGCCATAAAATCTGTTACTTACCTAAAGACAGCATTTTCCATTCTATAGGATTTAGTTAGTGGTTAGTGGATAGTAGTTAGTAGAACCACTAACCACTAACTACTAACCACTAACTACTATGATGTAGCAATTTGGGGAAGAGTCGCAGAAGGACAGAGATCGGCTAACTCACAAGCTTCACAAGCTGGATTGCGTGCCTTACAAATAGCACGACCGTGATAAATTAACCGGATTGACCAATTCTCCCAGTCTGGTTGAGGTAGAAGTTGCATTAAATCTCGTTCAATGTGGATAGGGTCTGTATACTCAGTCAAACCCAGGCGTTGACTAAGGCGTTTAACGTGAGTATCAACTGTCACCCCAGCATTAATTCCAAAAGCATGGGCAAGAACTACATTTGCTGTCTTCCGTGCTACACCTGGAAGCCGCAGCAGTTGATCCATCTGTCTTGGTACTTCACCGCCAAATTCGGCAACAATCATCCGACAAGCGGCTTGAATATTCTTTGCCTTATTGCGATAGAATCCCGTGGAACGTACTAAGTTTTCTAACTCTGTCAAATCAGCATTTGCCAAACTGGGTGCGTCGGGAAAACGACTAAATAACACTGGTGTTACTAAATTGACTCGCTCATCTGTACACTGAGCAGAAAGGATTGTTGCTACCAGTAGTTGCACTGGTGTTGAATAGTTCAAAGAACAAGTAGCGTCTGGGTAAAGACGCTTCAGGCGAACGAGAATTTCTAGCGATCGCTGCTTTTTAGATGACCGTTTGCGGGTACTGTTCACGGGAATACTTATAAAAAAAGTATCTAGCGAATAGAATAAGCCCACATATGTGGGCTTACGTAGATAATCTTATTACTTTTAGACCTGTATAAACAGGCTTGGTTTTTGTAGCTCCAGCCTTTACTATGAAGGCTAATGGTTAGTAGTTAGCGGTTGTTTGTTGTTAGGAACAATCAACCAACAACCAACAACCAACAACAAATTAGAGGTTTACTGGAATAATCTTTGCACCCACTCTAGTTGGGAAGTTTCTTTGACAATCAGAAAAATGCCCAGTCCTAAAAGTAGCATCAAGCCAGTTTGCATCACACCGTCTTGAATGCGAGTTGGCAAAGGTTTACCGCGCAGTCCTTCAATTAGCAGAAAAGCGAGTTGTCCTCCATCCAAAGCTGGTAAAGGCAGAATATTGATAATCGCCAGGTTAATGCTAATTAAAGCACCAAAGTAGAATAAACTGCCTGTGTCGTTTTGGGCAATGCTGGCACCAATTTCTACAATTTTGACTGGCCCTGCTACCTGATTAGCTGTTTCACCGAAGTTAGTAATTAATTGCTTAAAACCTTGAAATGTCAGATTGAGAATGCGCTGAAATTCTGAAGCACCAATCTTCAAGGCTTCCACCGGGTTAGAAGCGCGACGACGCTCAAGTTTGACATTGGGAGAAAGTTGCACGCCAATACTACCGCCGTTTTGCTTGGCTTCAGGAGTGACAGTTAAAGACAACTTTTGGTCGCCACGAGCAATTTCTAGTTGAATTGGCTTACCTGCATTGTTCCTAATTATTTCTCTTAAATCCTCTATCTCTTTTCCAGATGTACCAAATTCTCTGTTATTAGCCCCTAGTATGATATCCTTTGGTTGAATTCCAGCTTTAGAAGCTACAGAACTGACATCTGGTGCAAGCTGTTGAATTACAACTCCTGGCTGGGGGTTAACTTGTGTTATGCCAACTAAGTTAACCTGCGCCACTAGGAGGAAGTAGGCAAAGATTAAATTTGCTATCACTCCTGCGCTGATGACGATCGCCCGATCTAAAATTGGACGGTTACGCAGCAAATTCGGGTCGTTGGGTGGAATATCGCTATCTGGATCGTCGTCAGGAAAACCGACAAAACCACCTAAGGGAAAGGCTCGAACAGCGTATTCGGTTTCTCTGCCTTGGTATTTCCAAATAATTGGGCCAAAACCCAAAGAAAAGCGGTTAACATGAATACCTTGAGACCTTGCTGCAATGAAATGTCCTAGTTCGTGTACCAGGATCAGAACAGCCAAGACTGCGATCGCCGCTAAAACTGACATAGAAAAAATTTGTGAGTGAACTAATTTAGCTATATTTTTCTCTATTGTAGAACGAGTACCAGTCTAGCATTGGTCTGCAAGACAGTATATTTTCAAGCTTTTTCGCTAATTCTTTAGGCGGAGTGGTAAATGGCAAAGTCCTGCCAACAGGTAAGTTTTTTATATTTTGCCTGTCCTCTAAGCCAAGACACTAAGTAATTCTTCTCTAAGTTTCGTGCACAGACACAAAGGAAAGGCGCTAAGGAGTATTTTCTACGTTTTCCTGTGACATAAATTCTTCTTCTTTTCCATGCCTTACCAATGAGCTGCAAGGTTTTGAAGAGTAGCTTGAGCCAATGAAATAGACTGCTCTCGATCACCTAAGACCAGATTACTCACATTGACAAATTGGACATCCCAAATTCCGAACGACCCAAAAATTGTTCGCAGATACGGTTCTTGATGATCTTCACCAAAGGGAGAATCCGGAGGATAGTTGCCGCCACGACTCGTAATGAACAGAGCTTTTTTTCCATGAACTAGCCCTCGAACCCCATTTTCACTCACTTCATAGGTACGCCCGACCCGAATCAAATGTTCGAGATAAGCTTTAAGCGTTGCAGGAATAGTAAAACCATACATCGGCACTCCGAAGACATAGCAATCTACAGCCAAAAACTCCTCCAGCAATGGGTTAGATACCCTTAAAGCTTCAATCATTTCTAGAGTGTGACTTTCGGGTGGCGAATGAACTGCTGCAATCCAGGTTTCATTGATGTAAGGAACTGGAAAATGCCCTAAATCTCGATATAAAATCACATCTTCAGGATGGAACCTTTTCCAAGCCGTGATGAACTCTTGAGATAAAACTCGTGATACTGAACTTTCACTGCTGTAGCTCGCGTCGATGTGAAGAATGTGTCTCATATAAATGAATCTTGGAATTAGATAACGCATTCAGTATCCAGCAATTTCCGAATGCCTTTCTTCAAGGTTCTTGCGATCGTTTTCAACATTCTTGCTGTTCTTGCGGAGTTGTGTTGTACGCTAGTCGCCGTGAAAAAACTTTGGGCGTTACTCCCACAAAACGTTTGAAATGGTAGGTGAAATGTCCTTGGCTCGCAAAACCAACCATCTGAGCAATTGTAGCAAGCGATAAATTGCCCATCACGAGCAATTGTTTAGCCCGTTCAATCCGACGACGAACTAAATATTGATGAGGTGAAGTGTTCGTTGATTTCTTAAATAAATGGGCGAAATGATAGGGACTCAACTGTACGATTGCTGCTAACTCAGTTAAGCTAATATTCTTATCCAAATTTGCATCAATAAAATTAGCAATTTGTCTCCATTGCTGTTGCGTAAAACCACCTTTGATGGGTTTTATGTGACGCGAATGAGTTGAATATCGAGATAAAAGATGAACGACGAGTGCATGGGCGAGCGAGTCAGCATAAAGATTGCTGTTGTTCCCATCAATTTCTAAAGATGTTTTCAGCGCAAACCCAATTTGTTGAATTAATGGATCGAACAGTGTCGTGAGATGAGGAATCAGTTCAAGGCGATCGCTCCCAAACACGTCATAACCAACCTGAACCAGAAATAACGGTTCTAGAAACAGATTGAAAAATTCTGCTTCTTTGTCCCAACGGAACTGTTGACTAGCATAGGCTGGGTAAATTGCTAAATCTCCTGGTACTGAGTCAACCGTTTCATGTTGTCCATCGACGGCTTGTTCCAGTCGAATCGGCTTGCCGACATTCATACAAATGATGTGCTGGGGCGACACATATTTCGGAACCTTGCAGGGGGGTTGCCGAAAATGAGCAAACTGAATGTTTTTCCAGTTCGCACTATCACTCGCTAGAATCGGTGGAGCCGGGAAGATCAAAGGTGAATTGTTTTTGTTAAGCTCAATCACAATTAGTTTTGTTTCAATTGCCTAAATTGTAATTGACAGAAGCTCTATTGACGGTGTGGGTAGCCTTTTCGTTGAGCCACTTTCGCTGGCGTTTGCGATCGCATTTGAAGGACGAGAATAAAAAACTCATGTGCGAGTCTCATACTAAGTTGCAGTCAAAGATAGTACTTCCCTCACCCCGCCTGTCGGCACCCCTCTCCCAATTTGGAACAGGGGAAGGGGAGAGGGCAACGAATTGCTATTGCTATGTCTGAACGCAACTTGGTATCAGAACTTCGTTGACGAGGATCAGAACCTGATTAACCAGTCTTTTATCCTCGTCAACGAGTATCAGAACTTCATCAATGAGTTTACATCCCCAACAAAAGTGGAGAATTGCCCAAAAATTACAATACCTCCCGTCCCAAATAAGGCTGTAGGGCTTCTGGTATCCGCACCGTGCCATCCTCTTGTTGATAATTTTCCAAAATTGCCGCCATTGTCCTTCCCACAGCTAACCCAGAACCGTTAAGAGTATGCACTAACTGTGTCCCCTTCTTGCCCGCTTCTTTGAAGCGAATGTCAGCCCGTCGCGCTTGGAAGTCTACACAATTGGAACAACTAGAAATTTCCCGGTACTTACCAGAAGAGGGAAGCCACACCTCTAAATCGTAAGTTTTAGCAGAGGCAAATCCTAAATCTCCAGTGCATAACTCTATGACTCGGTAAGGCAACTTTAACGCCTGTAAAATTGCTTCTGCATTCGCTACCAATTTTTCCAGCTCTTCAAAGGAAGTGCTGGAATGGGTTAGTTTTACCAATTCCACTTTATTAAATTGGTGTAGGCGAATTAATCCCCGCATATCTCGTCCATAACTCCCTGCTTCGCGACGAAAACAAGGAGTATAAGCACAGTGATAGATAGGCAATTCTTCAGCAGCGAGAATTTCACCTCGATAGAGGTTAGTGACGGGTACCTCCGCTGTGGGAGTTAGCCACAAGTCATCATCAGCACATTTGAAGCTTTCTTCAGCAAACTTGGGCAATTGACCAGTTGCTGTTAGAGATGCACTATTGATTAAAAATGGAGGGATAACTTCTACATACCCTGCTGCGATTTGGCGATCGAGCATAAACTGAATTAATGCTCTCTCCAGTGCTGCACCAGCGCCTATTAAAGCGACAAAGCGACTTTGAGCAACTTTGACAGCTCGTTCTACGTTGAGAATACCCAACTTTTCACCAATTTCCCAGTGAGGCAGAATATTTGGATTTTGAGGAATGTACTCATCACCCCAGCGGCGCACTTCGACGTTCTCTTCCTCATTCTTGCCGATGGGTGTGGAGTCGCTGGGCAAATTAGGAAGTGCAAGTACAAGTTCTTGGATTTTTGCGATTATTTCTTTTTCTTGCGGCTCCAATTCACTTAATGTAGCTTTAATGGAGTTGCCTTCATCCCGCAAGGTCTGAATTTCTGGATTTTGAGGATTTATACCCGATTTAATTTTTTGCCCAACGAGTTTACCAATTTCGTTGCTGCGTGTTTGGAGTTGACTTCGCTTCTGTTCTAATTCGCGTTGTTGTTTATTCAACTCTACAATCGGCTGAATATCATAGTTACCGCCACGAGTATTCAACCTTTCTTGAACAAATTGTGGGTTTTCCCGTATTTGCTTAATATCCAGCACAGATTTTTCTCAGTTTCTAGCCTAGTACTTCTTAGTTACACATCAGCATATTGTATCTAAGTGCTACTTTGGCAAAATTCAGTCTTCTGCATACCAAAAAACTTCTATCTGCCAAAATTTAGCCCCGGCTTTGATGCTGGGGCTACTACACTGCAATTTATTTTAGGCATTTCAAGGCTCATTTTCCAAATATTTATATTGGTTATAGCAATAGCCTGAATATTTCAATATTACAATTAGTTAATAATAAAGATTAGATGAATTGTTATGAAGATTGTTCTCGTTCTGAAGTTCCTCTTTGCTGATTGAAACGTTCTTCTTGAGAGCCAGTCGGAGAAGGTAGCCAATATGCTAATACGGTGCTTAAACCACTCCAGTACAGCGTTTGGTTTTCCTTCGCTTTATCGTTGACAAGCTGGAAAGTACACAGTCCAATCATCACAGTACTAAAGAGAAACTGTATACCGAATTTCCATGTTTGTAATTCTCTCATAGTGTCAGACCTCCAAATCTCTCAATAAAGTTCTTTTGTTAATTTTGTTTCATCCATTAGCAGGATGTTTATTTGAGTAACTTGTTTTAGTCTTCACGCTTGAGAGAGATAATTTCGGAAAATTTCTATTTTCCTTTTTGATTCATTGGTTATTGGTTAGTAGTTAGTGGTTAGTGGTTAGTAGTTGTTGGTTGGTGGTTGGTGGTTGGTTGGTGGTTATTTCCAATGCCCAATGCCCAATGCCCAATGCCCCATGCCCAATGCCCAATGCCCAATGCTCACTCTCCTACTCCCATATTTAGCGGGTAACGCGATTGAGTAGCCAAATTGACCCCACAAGTCCTGCAAAGTGAGCTGAAACCGTGTTGGTGTTTGCTTGCACTACCAGCATATCTAGACCACTAATGATTCGGTTGGGGTCAAATAATTGTGTAGTAATAGCTTGGGGGGATATAGACCTAGCTACCAGGGTACCAA
Source organism: Fischerella sp. PCC 9605 (assembly GCF_000517105.1). Taxonomy (GTDB): domain Bacteria; phylum Cyanobacteriota; class Cyanobacteriia; order Cyanobacteriales; family Nostocaceae; genus PCC9605. Next base: position 904,626 of record NZ_KI912151.1, read on the forward strand.
CGATCGCCTGTGCTCCTAAAAGAGTCAACAGTATACCGATTAAATTCACTATCAGCCCTAGTCGCAGGACTTGGACTGTTTCCAATTTGCTGGGGTGGTTGATGGGATTGGGGGATAAAAGTTGTCTACCAATTCGTGTGTAGCGAAAAGCTAAATAAATGCCCCCAGCCAACGTCACTAGTCCACAAACTGCTAAAAACACACCCAATCCACTGCCTGGGTTATTACTGGGGCTACCAGGTCTTTGGCTAAAGATACTATATACCAGCACAATGATTGCAGAAACGACGCCAAGTACTAATTGAATCCAGAAGCTGATCCAACCAGTGAGGCGAAATATTTTGGCAATTTCTTGACGTCGAGAGGAAGATGATTGGGAGTCTACTGGCATACTGATCACCTATATGCTGAGCGCTTGATTAAATTTACTATGACATTTACCAGATTCTGTTTGGATATTTCATGTATGGAAATTCAGTACATTATGCTGCCTGCAATGTGTCAACAGACTCAGGGGCTGGAAAAAAGATATCGTATTTGTCTTCATTTTTGAAGATTTGCACTGGTAAAATTGCTGTAAAAAAAGTGTTTATTAAGTTTTAAAGAAAAAGTTGCATTTTACCTTTAAAATTGCTAAAGCAATATTTTATGCTTAAGCAAGTCCTCACACGCTCGGCATCACTTGACACAAAGATAGCGGCTTGGTCGTTATCTGTTTGCTCCTCACCGCACTGCCTAGAGCTTGGGGTAGGAGTGCATGTTTTTGCATCTCCAAAGCTGGCGCATTTATGAGGCGCTGTCACCAGAATTCACTTCCGGTGCTTGAAGCGTCATCCCACGACTAAAGAGCTTGGGTTTTTGTTTATTGCTTGCGCTTTGCCAATCCAGCCTAAGTAGCGTTATATACTTACCCGAATAGGGGGTAGCACTATATACTCACTAAAGGGATTGTAGGCTCAACCTTAGGGCATTTTTTAGCCATTCTTCACCAACCATGAAACTTGAGGATATATATCAATTCTTTGAGAATCCTCCGCCAACTTACCTTTGTCAAGAACTAGCAGTTTGTTATATTTTGTATGTTTTGTTACAAGGGGAGTCTTACGGAACCGAGTTAATCCAACGTCTGGAAACTGAATACCCTACCTATCGGCTTTCGGATACTGTACTTTACAGTGCGATTAAGTTTCTTGAAGACTATAAGGCAATTACAGGGTATTGGAAGAAACTCGAAGGACGCGGACGTCCCCGGCGGATGTACCAAGTTTCTTCAGAGTGGACTTCACAAGCGCAGGATTTAGCCCGTCTGTGGCAGCAGTATATAAATAGGAGGATAAATTAACGAATAATTGATAATGAATAAGTCCCCTCCAATGAAAAAGTAACAACTTAGTTTATGGATACTGCCATTCTGCCATCCACGTTGCTGCTGACTTTGTTATTATCGGTTGGGCTATTTTTCTTTATTCGTGCCTCTACTAAAGACCGTACAGAAATAGCACAACTGGTATCTGAGCAAGACGAAGCTACTTTAATGCCTCAATTAAAGGAGTATTTTCGAGCGCGGTCTTACCGAGTGGCAGCGGTAGACCCAGAACAAAATCAAGTGACGTTTGAAGGTTATGTTCGCCCCAGCAGGTTTCTAGCTGCATTTTTGACACTCATCACAGCTGCTGGTATGCTTTGTTTAGCATTGGTTTTGTCACAGCTTTTTCCTAGCCTAAGCACCTTATTTGTAGGGATGGTACTGCTATCACCTTTAAGTGGAGTTTTCTATTGGAAAAAAACCGGAAAACTTGAGAAGGTGTTGCTAAAGGTAGAAGCAACCAAGAGCGAATCACACTCCCCAAGTCAAATTACTGCGATCGCCCATCGTGATGAGCTCATTGAGTTACAGAAGGCATTAAACCTGAAGCTTCGCGAATAATCCCCAGGTATGATGACCATCTCCAAATGAGCAGAAGCAGACTTTTGACCAGGCATCATGGTAATGAACGTTAGGAAGAAGGGATAACGACTCCTGATTTTTTTGCTATTCTCCACGACGATACAAATCGCAATGGAGAAAAAGCCATTTTTTTGACAGAGCGGCTTGGCTATTTTACAAAGATTTTTGGTTTGCTATCCTACCGGAGAATGAATTTCTAAGCGTGCCTCACATTAGGTGAAGGTTTGGCTTAGAAATGAGTCGCTTTATCCCTACTTCCTCGTACATCTTCGCAATATTAACCAAATCTTAATCAGATTTGGTTTTCCAATTCCAGACCGCTAGCCTACTGGCAAATGAGCTGAAAACGAAAAAATAATTAAATTTTTGAATATCTTTAGCACTTTGCCAGTTAATTTTTGTCAAAAGCCAGACTCACTATCTCACAGTTCGCCATTGGATGGTTCACCGAGCCGCCAAAACTGCCGGCTCTGGGCCTGTAGGTTCTAATGTTCTCAGACTGGGAAATAAGAAATGGTTCTCTTCCACGTATTGAGCACCAAACAGCCCCTTTTCAGCCCAAAAATATCTGTCTGTGGTGTGTTCGTTGCGCTTGACGAGTAACAAAGCGGGTGGCAAGATTCCTTCAGCTTGAATAAATTTTCTGGCTGCTGTCACAGGTTTCTCTTCGCCGCTTTCAATGCTATATTGGGGCACATGCTCTAAAATACGCCGTCCTTCCTGGCGACGACGGCTTTTCCGCTTTCGTCTCCTTGCCAACCTATTTTCCTCCTCTGTTAAGGCTACAGATTGTAGTGATAGCTACAAAATCCGTCGTAATTATAAAAGTTCTAGTTCAAAAGATCAACAGTTTTTAAACTTTTGATACAACAATCATAATTTCTTTTAACCTAGATAAATAATTATCTTGTTAATTTTGAAATTTGTATACTAGTTACGGATAGAAAGAGGGATGGCAAATGGGGAATAAAAATTATTTTCCTTCTGCTTCTTGGCTCCTTCTCTAGCTCGACGCATTTTTTGCAAAATTTAGTTAAACTTTGTTACATATAAAATTCATGTGTTTTATGCCTGTATTGCCTTTATCTTAATATTGAACAAGAGCTGAAACAATGTTAATGTCTGCCAGTTCGGAATTTGTTGCTCTATGTCGAGAGCAAATGATGCTGTTAGTCCAAGGGCTGGGAGCGTCTTTGAGTGTTGTATATTTAACACAAGAATTGGTAGAGGCTCCGGCAAATGAGGCAAAACTAATTCCGCTGGTGGTTTATCCAGAAACAGCAGTAGGATTGTTAAGTACAAATGCTTTAGCGTTGCCAAAACTTAACCAGAAATTTTTGACAGCAGCAGAAGAATTTCCTACTCCACCAAATAAGTCTGGAACAGAAAATACAACTGAACCGCATTCACAACAGGAATACCTTCTCGGTGGCGACCAAATTGTTTTACCTCTTATCTATGAAGATATGATGATGGGGTTGCTAGTGACAGCTAGACATGACAGGGCATGGAATGAACAAGAGCGAACTCAAGTAGAACATATTGCCCAAACGCTAACAATCGCTTGCATTTTAGATCAACGTCGCACCTGGCTAGAGGTACAGTTGCATCAACAACAAATTCTGCAAGAGAAGCAGCAGGATTTGTTAGATAGTCTATTGCATCAATTTCGCAATCCATTAACAGCATTGCGGACTTTTGGTAAACTCCTGATTAAGCGACTACGGCCGGGAGATGCCAACCGCGAAGTAGCAGAAAGTATTGTTCGAGAAAGCGATCGCCTGCAAGAATTATTGAAAAATTTTGATGAAGTCATTGACTTCCAACCAGAAGATTTAGCTTCCCTGAAATTACCACAAGAAAACGAAGTATTTGTAGAAGCAACTGTAGAAAAAGACTCCAAACCAATACTGTTATTGCCTGGAACGGGTGAGAAAGAAGCTGATTGCTATCTAGCCGATGTATTGCAACCCTTATTAGTTTCTGCACAAGCCATAGCCCAAGAGCGAAATCTAGAACTGATAGCTGAAATTCCACCCAATTTACCGTTAGTACGCGCTAACCTCAAAGCGTTAACAGAAGTGTTTAGCAATATTATTGATAATGCTTTGAAATACACTCCTGCGGGCGGTAAGATATTGATTCAAGCAGGGCAACAAAAAGATAATTTTCAAGGAGTAGCGATTACTGATACAGGCCCTGGAATTCCACCCCAAGATTTAGAACATCTGGGTGAACGACGTTACCGGGGTGTACAAGCTCAAACTGAAATTCCTGGCACGGGATTGGGAATATCTATAGCTAAACAGCTAATAGAGCAAATGCAGGGAGAAATTGAAGTTTTCAGCCCTGCTTTAAACTCAAAAATTACATCACCTCAAGCACCAGGAACTACTTTTATTGTTTGGTTGCCAATTGCTAAGGGTTAGTGGTTAGTGGATAGTGGATAGTGGTTAGTTGTCCTACTAACTACTAACTACTAACCAACAACTATTTGAGTGAAACCTGGAAGTTTTGACCAATGGTCATTTGTAGGTCTGTATCTGGGTCAATGGCGATTAAGTCAACACTCTTCTTACCAAAGAATAGACCAATCAAGCTACCGATCGCAGCACCACCCAAGACTTCTTCTGTAGCAACAGCGCGATCGCCTGTAACCGCAGCTACTGCTGCTGCTGCACCTGCGCCTAATACAGTGTTCTTGACAATTGCCCCTGTACTAGTGCCCTTTTTGATGGTTTCGGTTTTGCTAATAACTTCCGAAGCAGCGTTGATTTGATACTCTTGACCATTGGTCAAAATCAGTTTTTCTGCAACGAATTGAGAACCACCTTTAGCTGGTTTGAGTTTACCCACAACCTGACTACCAACAGGAATTACTACGCTCCCTGTATCGGTGACTACATTTTGCGAGACTGCAAGTGTTAAAGGTGCTGTTTCATCTTTGGTGACAAGAATTTTTTCTGCCTTGTCGTATTTCACAGGAATAACGGTTCCTTGAGGAATGGTAATAGCAACAGGGATAGGTTCACCAACTTTGGCGATGTAGGGTGAATTAATAGCTGAGGCTTGATTGTTACTAACCAAAGCTTGGTAGATAAAAGCCGCTACCTGTGAGCGTGTTGCAGTTGCTTTTGGATTCAGGAATTTAACATTGGGATAATTAACAACAATTTCCTTTTCAGTTGCAGCTGCAATTGGTGTTCGGGCATAACTAGAGATATTTACAGAGTCGCTATAGTATTGCAGAGTGCTATCTGCTTGACCACTTGCACTATATTCCAGACCATTAGCAAGGGAAACTAAAACTTGTTCGCGAGGAATATTTTGATTAGGTTCAAAGCGATTGCCAGGATATCCTGCTAGGAAACCTGTGGTATATGCTTCTTGAATAGCGGTGTATGCCCAATAATTACTTGGGACATCGTAAAATCCAACTACCTGCCGCTTTGGTGATTTATTAAATGCTTTGCGAATCATGGCAGCAAATTGAGCGCGTGTGACTGCTTCTTCTGGACGGAAGCTACCATCTGGAAATCCAGCAATGACGCCACGCTGTGAAAGTTCTTGAATAAATTGTGCTGCCCAATAGTTAGATGAAACATCAGAAAAAGTAGTTTGGGCGAAAGAAGGTGCAGCTGTAACTAGAGGCGCGATCGCACCTGCTGTAATGCCCAATGCCATGAATGCAGCACAACCAGATTGCCAACGGATTTGATTAAACATTGATTTATCCCTCTCAATTTTTCGTGTTTTTCTATTAGTTAATAAGAGTTTTATTGAATGTAAAATGTTCCAAAAAGATTGAAATTTAGATGTTTTCGATGATGCATTTATACTGCAAAATGGGATTATTTGGCTAAATAAGGATTAGCCAAATAATCAATTTTTCCCTTTTGTTTACCTAGACGCAACATCTAAAAAATAGTTGCTTAAAAAAACCAAATATTTACGTATTTACTAAAAAACCAGTATTTAAGTACTCCAAAGCCGCCTCAGTATAAATCAGCGCCTGGATTTGACAATACAATATTGTTGGAATCTCCCTTTTTATCTAGGTTATCGTGCTGTTCCAGTGGCTCACCAACAAAGAGACACTGCAACATTTAGAGTCAGTTATGCTGTAATTGAGGATACTTGCTGCTTGACGGTGGCGCGACAAGATTTTGGCTAATAAAATGAAGCGATCGCCCACGTTAATTGGAGAGCGATCGCTTATATATATGTCGTTCTATTTATTTAAAAATAGAGGAGGGGTTCCCTTTCTAGAAACCCCTCAAAAAATGGCAATGGTGCTGTGAAATAATAGAAGTCACGATTTAAATTCAATTTAGCCTAGAAGCGGTTTACAACCAAATTAGAGTCCAGAGTCACATCCAAATCTGTTTGAGGATTAATCACAACAACTTCCACTTCTTTTTTCCGAAGCAAGACACTTGCTAAAGCACCAGCAGCAGCACCGCCTATAGGTTCTAGGGCTTCAATTTTTTTGTTACCTGTAATCAAAGAAATTACAGTAGCAGCACCCGCACCAATAGCTGCATCTGTTAAGATTGTGCCAGTGCTGGCTCCTTTCTTGATAGTTTCTTTTGTGGTAACTACCTGAGAAACCCCATTAATAGGCTGGCGTCTATTTTTGCTAAAAACTAATTCTTCCGCTACAAACTGAGAACCTTTTTCACCATTTTGGTCTGTTGCAGGTCTTAATTTACCTTCAATTTTAGTTCCTGCGGGAATCAACACATTTCCGCTCGAGTCTACAATATTTTGTGCAACCTCCAATGTTAGGGATGTAGTTTCTTCAGGAGTAACAATAACTTTCTCTTTTTCGTAAGTAACAGGAATTCTCACTCCCGCAGGGATTGAAACTGTTCTTGATTGGCTGATTGGTCGATTTGGTTGACCAGTAAAAATTGCTGGTCTTTGTGCAGTCGCAGCAGGAGCAAACATCGGCACAATGGCACTAGTTGACATTACCATTGCCAAGAATGCAGTCGTTCCAGATTTCCAACTAAGCAAGCTAGTCATAATAACCTTTTTGTGTCTTTGTAAAGTATGATGACGTGGTGTCACAGAGATTGTTTCAGATTGCTTTGACCTATCCGTCGGCGTATTCCGAGGTTAAAGTCTGTCTATCACAGGAAGTATATAAAATTCTTACTCAAGTTTTTTATACTGCTATTTTGCATCGAGCAATAGTTATAAAGGATATATATTGACGCAAAATTATTTTAATTTGTTCCTGATTATTTTGACATTACCTTTGTCCGCAGAGTTATGTCTATAAAAGCGGACTATTATTTATATTGTAATATTAATTGCTAGGAAAGAAGTATGTTTTTTATGTCCTGAATTAATGGACAAGATTATCGTAGATGCGGGTTTGTAACATTTATCTATGAAGATGCTTTTAATATAGCCTGATATCTTGCACCCATTCTATATAGGAGCCAGAGGCTCTAGTTCTCGTTACCAGGTTCAACCTGGTAACGAGGGTTTGGAGGCTCTGGCTCCGGGCTGTTGCAACTGGTGTAAGATGTAAAATTATAAAAATAAACTATCCCCTACATCCGCTACAAAATCTCTTGCTGGCATTTTTTAATCTCTGCAATTGGTAATAGCAACTCATCCTCTATTTTCTGTCGCACTTCACGGCTGACATAACAATCACTATTGAGGCTCTCTACCAGCAATTTATTAGCATCGTAATACTGCTTTAACAATTCCTTCTGTTCGTCACTGAACTGCCAATCGTGACCAATATTGCGATGCTGAATCATCAAAGCTTTTAACTTCTCAGTCCAAGCTTTTCCATTAGCTCTCCACAATGTTTTGAATATCCCTCTGTCCTTATCAGGATCAGCTATTTGTTGTTTAAATCTTCTTAGCGAACGTTGTATCTCATGGTTAGAAGTAGAGGTAATGGCACGGTTAAGAGCATACACCAGATGAGAGCCAACCTTAAATTCAGGAACAGCAGCCGAGGCAAGCTTATGAGCATGCTCAAGGGCAGAAATAAGAGCATTATCAAGTTCAAATTCAGCGGCATTCAAGCTAAGGAGACGAAGTGGTTGAACTGATTTTCCTATATCTATAGATAGTGCTATAGATAACCAATGTATAGTGGGAGATTTTGTTTTTGAACTCGATATAACAAAATCTACACTATTCTCATGTTCAAGCTCAGAACCAGGTTTAGCGAGGTAACTAGTTAAGCTAAACTCAAAATTCAGGTCAGAATCAAAGTTAATATAAAATTCCCTAATAGTTAATGACTTAAATGGAGCCTCTACTGAAAGAGATTTCTGATTTACCCATGTTAAAAACTGTAACAACTTTTCATCGTCGACCAGGATCGCATCAACCTTTTCTTTCATCAACAGCAACAGATTGTCTGCACTAGGCGACATCCCAAGGGCTAAGAACAAGACTTCTCGCCAGCGTTTATCATTGATATGGCTGACCAGATTTTGCAACGCCACCTCTGATGACTGTTTAACAACCACATATTCTCTGGCTGTGAAATACTCATGAAATGTCAGATGAGAAAACGAATAAATCCCTTTCGCTCGTTCTACTAATAACCCATGTTGTGCCTCAATTGACTTCAAAACTCTTTCACTATCCAGTTGTAACGCTTCTTCGTCAGTACTCGCACCTGGTAAATTACGAATATATTCTGTGATATATTGCTCTGCTATTTGCTGCTTAAAGAAGTAGTTACCTTGCTCAAAGGTAGTCAGGGCCATTTTGCTGAGTAAATCTTCCTTGCGCTGAACTGACAATTTTTTGTAAATTTGGTCGCGCTGAATTCCCCGTTTAGCATCCCATTTTTTCAGCAGTGCATCTAGCCCTTCTTTGTATAACTCAGAACGATTTGCAGGAAAATCTCCTGACTCTTCAAATGCTAAACATAGAAGCGTCAGTAGTAGTGGGCTTGTAGCAAGTTCTTTGACTCGTTGATTGTCTTCTACACGTTTGATAAAAGTCTCTGGTTTTACAGCTTTATCCTTAAACCACTTAGTTGCAAAAGAAACTATTTGTTCATCATCAAAATCAGCTACTTCCACCTCTGTGAAGTTTTCAAAGGTATATTCCCGCGCTGCAATACGACAGGTGATGACAAAGTGATTGTCTCTAAATTGATCGGAAAACTCACGAATCTCCTTTAAGATGCGTTTGCTATCCTCATCTCCAACTTCATCTAATCCATCAAGTAGAATCAGCATTCTACCCCTATTTATCAACTCACGCAGAGAAGCGAAATTTAGCGTCTCTACACCGTTACCAGCTAATTGTTGATAGATGTATTCTTGCAGCCCTGGTTTATTGCTAGCTTCAGCAAAGTCTTTAAGGGTAATAAAAATTGGCACAAGATGAGAATAAAACTTACCACCAATGCACTGAATCGCTAAATACTTTAGAAAGGTAGTTTTACCAGCCCCTGGTTTACCCAAAATCATCAACTTCGGATGTTTCTTAACAGCCTCTAGTCCTGGAATTGGGCCTTTAGTAATTTTTGCCAGTCCAAAGTGATTAAAATCCTCTCTAGTACACTGTTGCAGTAATTCATCAATTCCTAGCCGTCGCCGTGCAGTGATTTTCTCTAAAATGGTGACGTTGGTGTAAATATCATTCAACCTGATGGGATGAGTCATATCTAGCACGCGCATCTTACCACAGCGTTCTTGGATGTCGGGTTTTATTTTTTTGCGTACCTCTTGCACGAGGGCGTGGATATCATGGCTAGGAACATCAGGAATTGGAGATGGATGAGATTTTTGATACTCCTTTAGTAGGAAATCGTACAGTTTGTGAAATTTACCTGGCCCTTTACCGTTGATGCTGAACTTTCGATAAACCCCACTCATACGAGTGCGGAAAGCATTATCAGATATATGCAGAGTATGCGCGATCGCCTGTTCACTTTCTTTGCTACTAAACCTTTCTACAAAAGCCTCCTCCTGTTCTGGAGAAAGCTGATACTTACGAGCCATTTGAGTTAAAAACTCACACGGTAATGGTTGCATCGGTAAATTTCACAATCACCTAAAAGCTAGTCTAGCTAAAGATTACAGATATGTAAGGCAATGTTAGGTCATGTCAGCCTAAGTATGAGCGAAATCTCCCAGACACAGTTGAGACAGTGGATGTAGTCCATAAACGCATTCAGGAATTATTATATGGAAGGCATTTCACTCGTGATCCTGACCGCCTTGATAACTTGGCTAGTAGAATGGTCTGCTGATGCAGTGCTCAATTGGGCGATCAGGCAAATACAGCAGAAAGATAATCTTAACGATGATGACGAAGACAAACGCGATGAAAACCAATTAAACTCTAGTGACTAGAAATCATAGCTTGTCTAACACAACCCGCCTAGGCGGGTTTTATTTTGAGGATGATATCGAGAAGCAATTTTCAAATATCATTAGAAAATTTTGACAAAACTTAATTCTTAACCCCAGTTTCATCTCGTCTTTAACAAGGAGAAAGCAGGGGGAATGTTGCCAAAGTTTAATTTTTTCATTTTAAGGGCAAAACTGCGATCGCCCACTCTCACCCACCAGACTTAACCAATAAAATTTCTGACTACCCCCTTTCATCCCTCCTACCCTCCTCCTCTCTAGTTAAAGAATTTGTCTTATCTTCCCATCAAAAAAGTTTGTTCTTTTTTTGTCCCAACAGGCTTAACAATTTGTCGTCTCTCCCGCCTAGTGGACTCTCTGGTTGCCGAAGCCAATAGGATGGCTGAGGGATAAAATCTGTTTGTGTTTACCTGAGTTTAATTTTTATACGCTAATAGTAAAAAAGGGTCACTTAACAAGAAAAAATTACTCAATCTATTGTTAACAATTGTAAAGTTCAGGTCTTAAAGACTAGAAACATGATTTTTAGCTAGCTAAACTAGCAAACAGAGTATCTGTGCTGCTACTAATTAAAAAAAAGTGTGGTTCTCTAGACTAGATGATCCCTGTACAACTGACTCTGAAAAATTTCCTCAGTTACCGTGATGCAACTTTAGATTTTCGCGGATTGCATACGGCGTGTATTTGTGGAGCCAATGGGGCTGGTAAATCTTCTTTGTTAGAAGCTATCACTTGGGCAATTTGGGGAGAAAGTAGAGCCACTTCTGAAGATGACGCTATCCATACTGGCTCGAAAGAAGTTCGGGTAGATTTCATTTTCAAAACTAGTCAGCAGCAAACCTATCGAGTTATTCGTACTCGTGCGCGGGGTGGTAGTAGTGTCTTGGAATTCCAAATCGAAACACCAAATGGGTTTCGTTCACTGACTGGTAAAGGAGTAAGAGCAACACAAGATTCGATTTTGCAGCACATTAAGCTGGATTATGATACTTTTATCAATTCTGCCTACCTGCGTCAAGGTCGTGCAGATGAATTCATGCTTAAGCGTCCTAGCGAACGGAAAGAGATATTAGCAGAATTATTAAAACTGAATCAATACGATGATTTAGAAGAACGGGCAAAAGATTTATCGCGTCAGTTCAAAGCACGAGCAGAAGAGTTAGAGCGCTCTTTGGAGTCAATGAAAACTCAACTGCAACAAAAAGAGGCGATCGCATCCCAACAAGTTGCCCTAGAAAACGAACTTAACCAACTCCAACAGGTACAAGCTTTTGAAAATATCCAATTACAAAGCTTGCAAGTTGTCCAGCACCAGCGGCAAAATTGGGAAGAACAACTGACTTTTGTTAGGCAGCAATATCAAAATCTCACTCAAGATTGCGATCGCCTCGAACAAGAATGTGGGGCGGTTAAAAGCCAGCTATCAGCCCTAGAAGAATTATTAAGCCAAGAAAGCGAAATCAAAGCTGGATACAATCAATACCACAATTTGCAATCTCAAGAAGAAGCATCGAGTGCCAAATTTGAAGAATACACCCGCGCCCAAGCCACTCGCCAACAAAAGCAACAGCAGCTTACCAAACAAATTAACGGAATTGAACGGCAATTACAACAAACCCAAGCGCAATTAGAAGCCTTGCGACAGCAAGAGGTAGATATTCAGCAAACTCTAGGTAAGTCAACTGAAGTAGAAGCCGCTTTGGCACAATTGGCGGGGGCGCGTCAGCGTTTGGCTCAACTAGATGAACTGCAATTGCAAGTAGCTCCTCTGTTGCAACAACGAACCACTTTACAAAGCCAAATAGTTCGGGTGCAGGCGGGGTTAGTCGCACGACTAGAACAACTGGAAGCGACAGCAAACCAATTGCAATGTCAGCAGCAACGCCAACCGCAATTACAACAAGCGGTGATGGAAGTGGCAATGCAGATTGAGGAGTTAGAGAAAAAGCGGGTATATCTGCAACGAGTCCAAGAGAAAGGACAGGAACGGCGTAACTTTATCGAACGGCTGCAAGCTCATCAACGGGATTATGAAAGATTGCTGGGAGAATTAGAGCAAAAAATACAAATGCTTCAGACTCCTAATGCGATTTGTCCGTTGTGCGAACGTCCTTTGGACGAGCATCACTGGAATCGAGTCGTAGAAAAAACCAAATCTGAGTACAAAGATACAGAAGGGCAATTGTGGGTAGTTCGAGAACAAATGGCTGTCTCAGACAGAGAAATTCAAGTACTCAGACAGGAATATCGAGACATATCTCAGCAATTATCTCCTTACGATACTTTACGCGAACAAAGGGGACAATTGGCAGCAAAGTTACAGGCAACAACTGATGTCGAGCAACAGCTACAACAAATTACTTCCCAAAGGCAACAACTAGAGCGATCGCTACAACTCGGTGAGTATGCACCAGACAAACAAGCCGAACTCAAACAGCTAGAGGAATATCTGCAACAACTCAATTACAATGAACAAGACCATGCCCTTGCTCGCAGCGAAGTGGAACGCTGGCGTTGGGCAGAAATTAAACAAGGGCAGATCAAAGACGCCGCCAAACGACAAGCACAAATAGCAGCACGTAAACCAGAACTTCAGGCACAGATTGCCCAATTACAAACGAGAATAACGCAAGAGGCAACTGAGTCTGAGTGTGCCAAACAAATCGCCAGCCTCGATCGCTATATTGCCGAAATTGGCTATGATACGGAACAGCATAATAACCTCCGCATGGCTGTACGGAAAGCCCAAGCTTGGCAATTACGCTATCAACAACTATTAGCGGCGCAGCAGCAGTATCCGCAACTCAAAAATAGACTCCAAGAATTAGAGGTATCTTTGCAAGCAAGATGGGCTGAACGGCAAAGACTCAAAGGCCAAATTGAAAGTATCGTCCAGCAACTTGAAGATACAGCTAACCCCATCACCCAAATTCAAACTTTAGAGCAGCAGTTGGCAACCCGCAGGCGAGAACTCGATGAACAAATTACCCAGTTGGGGCGTTTAGAGCAGATGGCGCACCAACTGGAAGTGTTACAAAATCAGTACGAGCAACAGCAGCAACAACTGCAAGAAACCAAACAGCAACATCGCGTTTATCAGGAATTAGCGCAAGCGTTTGGTAAAAATGGCATCCAAACACTGATGATAGAAAATGTCTTGCCCCAGTTGGAAGCCGAAACAAATCAATTGCTTTCGCGCCTGAGTGCCAATCAGTTGCATGTACAATTTGTAACACAAAAAGCCGGACGTAACGGGAAATCTACGAAGAAAAATACCAAACTGATTGATACCTTAGATATTCTCATTGCCGATGCTAGAGGTACGAGAGCTTATGAAACTTACTCTGGTGGGGAAGCGTTTAGAATTAACTTTGCGATTCGTTTAGCCCTGGCGAAATTATTAGCACAAAGGGCAGGAGCAGCATTGCAGATGTTGATTGTAGATGAAGGCTTTGGTACGCAAGATGCGGAAGGGTGCGATCGCCTAATTGCGGCAATTAATGCGATCGCCCCTGATTTTGCCTGCATTCTCACTGTCACCCATATGCCTCACCTCAAAGAAGCCTTTCAAGCCCGTATTGAAGTCAGTAAAACTCAACAAGGTTCGCAGTTACGTTTGTTGATTTAATATTGGCAGGAGTTATGGTTGATGGTTAGGCTGTCGCCTAGCCCTGTCAAGGTGAGAAGACTATTTTCCTCTTTGTGTCTTAGTGTCTTAGTGTTTCAATCATTCTTTTTTCACCACCCTACTCTGCCTTGAGCCGCTGCGCGTCTACGGGTTCGCCAGTCCCCCCTAAAGGCAGAAGCCAAGACGGGGGCTGGTCTCACCAAGACACAAAGCTTGCCCTCGAGCGCAGCGTAGACGCCCGCAAGGGCGGCTTCCCGTAGGGTAGGGACACCAAGAAAAATCCATTTGGTCGCCTAACTATCAACCTATCCCACTAATACAAGAATTAGGAAAATGTCACACCGGGAAAAATTCAAACGGGAAAATGCCGGGTTTCAAAACCATCATTACCCTGAGCAAAAGAAAACTGATTGCACATACACAGTAGTTAGCGATCTAATTTTTTACTCTAATCGCGTTGATTTTCTCATTCAGTTCCCGAATCCGGCGAGATAGAATACCAATAATATTGACGGCAATTTCCGGAGTTTCGTCAATTGCTTCGTAAAGCTGTTCTTGTGTCAATTCTAAACATTCACAAGGTTCTAAAGTTGTTGCCGAGGCAGAACGCGGTTGAGCATCAAATACAGCCATTTCCCCGAAAGATTCACCCTTAGGAAACACTGCTAATTGTTGATTGCCGATATGAACTTTGACTTTACCGGAAACAACAATGTAGAGCGATCGCCCTTCATCGCCTTCTTTAAAAATAGTGTAATTGTTGGGAAACGATAACTCATCCATTACAGAAGCTAACCGGACGATAAAATCATCGCGCAATTCTTTAAAAATTGGTACTCTCCGGACAAATAGTAAACGCTCAACGGTGGATAGCATAATCTAAGGTTAGTGGTTAGTGGTTAGTGGTTAGTAGTTAGTGGTAATTAATAATTTTGTTTTTGTGTTTTGGCAGCTTTGTCAAGATATTTGAGATATGCGTTTAGCTTAGGTGATAAGTCATTAATAATAGGTTCAAGTCTATCTAATTGTTCATTCGTCAATAATTTACGAGTGTACGCTCGTTTTAACCAGTACCTAGTTTCATGTAAAGAACCTCTGGCAATTTTTACAAATCTTTGATTATCTTGAAAATTATGGCGTCCAGCACCTTCTGCTATATTCGCACCAATACTATCAGCAGCACGGATAATTTGCTTACCTACTGTATCTTTTTCAAAGAAACTCCAGTGTATAACAATATGCCAAATGATGTCTGCCAATTTTTCAGCCAATTGGAAAATTTGTAAATCTTCAAAATTAGATTTTTCCATTCTTCCTTTCCTACTAACCACTAACCACTAACCACTAACCACCAACCACTAACCACTAACCACCAACCACTAACCACTATCTACTAACTTGATACTTCTCCATCAACTCTTTCACTTGAGCAGCCACAAGCGAATTAGGATCTTTTTGCAATTGGGGAAGAATTTTGAAAAGGATGCGGGGTGATACTGTACTCAAATATGCGATCGCTGCTTCTCGTACGAAACCAGTAGGATGATGCAGGCTTGCTAAAACCTGTTCGGTTGTCAGTCGGATACGGGCAACTTGAGCAAAATGAAAACAGCAAGCTAAGCACCAATCAGAAAGTAAATGTCCTTGTATTAATAAACGACGGGTACGTTCGCTGACTGCCATTTGCTCGTATTTTGTTATATCTGCCGCTAATAGATATTGCAGTTTTTCTGCTGGCGATCGCCGATCTAAAATATTCAGCAACAAGGATTTATTATGTAAATTCACTGTATGTTCTAAAATTTCTAATCCTCGTGCTAAATTTACTATTGAATCAGACCGCAGATTGAATACTGCTGCCTGAATTTTATCTATAGGATAAAGTAGCTGTAGTAGTAGCAATAATCGTTCTTTTATATCGATTTCTAATTCTAGAATTGCCCGCTGTAGTAATGATAAAACGGCAAAAATTCTAATACCTGAATGATATGTATCTAAAGTTTCTTGTGTTTTTAAATCTATATATTGACCGTAAGTGTCGGCTTGAGTTTGGAAGTCTATATAAGCAGCATAAATTTCACCTAAAAAGCATAATTCCTGTGCAATTAAAGTTTTCACCCTCATTTCATAATACCGATCCACCGAACCGATAATTCCTTCTTTTTGCAGCCTTTTCAATAAAGCGCGGAGAATATAATCTCTGTTAGTACCCCGAGATGTTTCTAAATGCTGCCATAAAGCATCGATCGCTTCTAAGCTGGGAACTTAACTAATGGTACGCCAAGCATACATCCGCACTACTTCCGGTTTATAAATATTGGTAGCTAAGTCAATTAGCATTGGTAAAGCTTCATTCTCTAGTCTTACTAAGGCTTGCATAGCTGCATTTCGGGTTGACTTGTAGTAAAGCCCCCCTAGTAAGGCTGGGTAGTACTCTTCTAAATGAGTTGCCGCAATCATTTCTAATACTGCAAAACGCACCCGCAAGGACTCATCCTGCAACAAATTCGGGATATGAATTCGTAGCGCCTGTAAATAAACTGCTTCTCTGAGGGCTTTTACGGCATTTACCCGTTCCCTTTCTTGTTGATGAGTGAGCATCCGCCGCAAGGTTTTGGTAGCAGCTACTTTTTGCATCGGTGTTCCTTCACGCAACAATAATGCAGCAGCTGTAGCGCGAATAATTGAGTGTTGATCCTGTTGTAGGTACTGTTCTAATTGGCTGACATCTGGATCTGATTCAGCCAACCAAACGTAGCGTAGGGCTAGGGCAAAAACTTCTGGGGTAACACGGTGTTGGGGTAGTTCTAACAAAGCCCGGACTTCCAGTAAATAAGCAGGATTTACACCCGACATCAGCATCACTTCCAAACTAGTTTTTTGCAATGAAGGGGGTAGTTTGACTAACAGAGGTGCTAGCACTTCTGTTGCGCCTTGGGGGTCAATTTGAGATAAAAGCTCAATACAAGAACGTTTATCTGGTTCGCTACCTTTTTCTCCTAAAGCTTTAACGACTGCCTGCTTGAATGCACGCAAATCTACATCTGTACCACTTAGTTGTCCCTGTCCTGCGCTCAAAACTAACAGATTAACGTAGTGCGATCGCAAAAACCAAATCACTCCCAAACAGCACACAGCTACGGCCACTGTTTCTACTACCATGAGCGAGTCATGTATGGGCATGGGTAGAAGTCGCCTTCCCAACCACAAGGTAACTAAAATCGCTACACCTGCTGTTCCAGCACCGAAGGCATCGGCAACACCTCCCGATAATGACTGGATGTAGCTGCGAATTTTATCGGGGATTGGTTGGAAAAGCAGAGGCCCGCTACTGACAACAAAGGTGTAACGCAGAAGTTCGTCTAAGAATTTGAGAATAACTAAACCCCATAAAAGATTGCCGGAATAGCCCAAAGGCAACAATCCTAACAGGGGAATCGTTAGGGGCATTAAAATGCCTACGGTAACTGGTAAAGTTGCAGCAGTAACAAACACTCCAAAGCGTTCGAGAGCGCGACTGGAGATAAATAACTGCATTCCTAGCTCGCATACTCCCGTAATTCCACCTAATATGCCCAAAAAGCTAGCAATATCTTTACCCTGAAAATTAGACTTTAGCTGGCTAAGATATTGAAAATCTATTAACACTCCCATTGCTTGCAAGAGAGCAAAAAAGGCAAACAATAACCAGGCGTAACGCTTCAGTGGGGCAAAAAGGCGGCGTTTTTGAGAGTATTGTGTTTCTTCTATTTCTTTTTGAGGAACATCTGGGAAAGCCTGCGGATAATTTTGACTGAGATACAAAAGAATGCCCGCTCCCAAGGCGATAAATATACCAGCGATGGGCATAATTACGTTATCTAGCCCGACGAATAGCAGCAGAAAAGGCAAACTAAAGCCGCTGAGGACATCAGCAACTAAAACGCCACTGCTGATGAGTGGGTAGGCGCGTTTAATCTCCCGAATGTTGAAAAGTTGGTTGGCAACGATCGAGGTGTTGAGGTCGTTGATCGTGTAAAATGCATCTACCCATAATCGCAGCAAAAATATCATAGGTACTGCTAGGTAGGAAACGTGCAAACCCAGACGCAATAAAAGTAATGGCACAAACATGCATGGCGCGATCGCCACAATTACCCGCCGCAAGGGAAAAATCTTTTGCAGCCAAGAATATAAAATTACTAAGACTGCACCTATGATTGCACTGGCGATATAAATCCAAGGTAAGGATTTAGCCCCGTACTCATCCAAAAACAGTGCCACCGCAGAGTCTTCTGACCAGCGCAATCCTACTGAGGTTATAGTATAAAAAGCGAACATCAACCAAGTGCGATCGCTTTCCTCCGGTCGGAGATTTACCCACTTGAGTAATTGCGACAGAATGCTTCTTTTTGGAGCAGCCCAGTAATTTTTCAGTTCCATGCAGTTTTCTGTGCTACACGTTTAATTTGTTGGTAGTTGGTAGTTGGTCGTTGGTTGGTAACTGTATTCCAAACAACAAACAACAAACAACAAACAACACAAATTAGTTGCTCAGTTCTGCATGACCAGTATTGTTGACTCCATTCCTGGAAACAGCAAAAATCCTGAGCAACTGAGTATTATTTTTCCCACTCAGCACTCAGGACTATCATTTTGGATTTTAATTTGTTGATGGTTAGTAGTTAGTAGTTAGTAGTTGGTTTTTTCCACTAACTACTAACCAAATCAATTACTTCTTCGGCGAAAGGAGCATCATCATGTTTCGTCCTTCTTTTTTGGGTGCTTGCTGTACTTCCGCAACTGCTTCTAGATCCGCAGCCATGCGCTTGAGCAAATCTTCTGCTAGATCGCTGTGCTGTATTTCTCGACCTCTGAACATCACAGTAGCTTTCACTTTATCGCCATCTTTGAGAAAACGTTCTGCTTGCTTAACGCGCACGTTGTAGTCATGTTCTTCTATCTTGTAGCGCATCTTCACTTCTTTAACATCAGCTGTGTGCTGCTTCTTCCTGGCTTCCCGCGCTTTCTTCTCCTGCTCAAATTTGTACTTCCCATAGTCCATAATCCGACAAACCGGGGGGTCAGCCTTGTCACTGAGCAGCACTAGATCCAGCTCTTTTTCCTCTGCTAGTTGCAGCGCTTCCTGCGGGGACAGAATTCCCAGTTGGGTTCCATCAGTATCAATGACCCGAATTTTCGGGAAGCGAATTCTTTCATTAATTTGGGGCAAATCGCGAGTTCTTTTTTTCTCAGTCACTGGCATTATGATTTGTGGGAGCTCTTTGTTAAGAATTGGGTTTGGTATTGTTTAATTTGCCTCAGGAGCATAAAAAATGAATATCTGAGGACTAATAATCAGGTTTACAATTCTAGGGTAACTAATTCCGTAGAATAGTTTTTCAGCGATCGTATATGCCATTCTACTCATTCTGAGAGAATTTCTATTCAATAGTTAACCTAAATTACACATCCGCAGCATTTGTTAACTATTGTAGCATTTATTTGTTATATTATTGACATCTTAACCTTTCAGTATACATTGTACTAATGCAGATTTTAAATCCAATATTTCTCAAAATCAATGTATTTCAGGTCACAAAAAAACTTTTTCCAGTATGATTACTGAGAAAAGGCGATAGAACATTGTTGGCAACTCCTCGACCATTAGGTATGAGGATTCTTCCTTCACCCAACGTTGCCTCTAAAAGCAGTGCCTTTAGATGGTCTTACAGGTTGTCCAGAAGCGGTAGCGAGATGCCCTCCCGCCAAAGTCGTAAACCTTCATCTCTGAATATTTATGGCAGCATTAATATCCCTGTCGTGTAAAGTATAAATAAGGCGAGAAAAAGGGTAAACAAGAAGAGAAACAGAGATTTTGATACTCTTTTGCACCCTTACTGGAAAATGGCGATTTTTAAGACTCAATCTCAGCTAATTCTAACCATCGCTCTGTCGCCGTATCAATTGCTTGCTTCAGCGTTTCCACCTGTTCGTAGAGTTTTTGGACTTGGGTGTAATTTCCTGCTGGAACATTCGCCATTGCTTTTTCTGCTTCTGCTTTCTCAGCTTCTAATTGAGCAATTTTATCTTCCAACTGCTCAAACTCCCGCCTTTCCCAAGTCGATAGGCGCTTTTTCTTTTGAGGTTCTTTAGGTATAGACGTTGCAGGGAACATCTCTACGTTTTTCGTCTTTTCCTTTGTATTAGTAGATTCTTGTTGCTTTTCTTCTTCAGCTTTTTTGTAGTCAAGATACACAGAGTAATTACCAGGATACTGTCGAATATTTCCTTCTTCTTCAAGAGCAAAGATTGTATCTACAGTGCGGTCAAGAAAATAACGATCGTGGGAAACTACAATTATACAGCCGTTAAAGTCTTCTAAATATTCTTCCAACACTGCTAACGTCTGTACATCTAAATCATTTGTCGGTTCATCTAATATCAAAACATTAGGCGCACTCATGAGAATACGCAACAAAAATAAGCGCCGTTTTTCACCACCAGAAAGTTTATGAATAGGAGCATATTGCTGATTTCCTGGAAATAAAAATCGCTCCAACATTTGGGAAGCAGTAATTTGCGTACCGTCGGCAATTTTGACGTATTCTCCTTCTTCTTTGATATAGTCAATCACGCGCTGATTTTCGTTTAACGCAGTCAGTAATTCTTCAGAATGCTGGTCAAAATAGCCAATATGAATCGTTGTACCGATTTCCACACTACCTGTATCTGGCTGCACGCGCCCAGTGATAATATCCATTAAAGTAGATTTACCTGCACCGTTACCGCCGATAATACCAATACGATCTTCTGGATTAAATTCGTAGGTAAAATCCTTGATTAAACTGCGTTCGTTGTATGCTTTAGAGATGTGATTGAGTTCAATCACTTTTTTACCGATGCGACGACTAGGTGTTGAAATATCGACTTTACCCTGAGCTTGTTTAAACTCCGTCGCTTGCATATCGCGAATGCGTTCTATTCTAGCTTTTTGCTTAGTACTTCTGGCTTTTGGCCCTCTTTTTAACCATTCCAACTCGCGCCGCAATACTCCTTGAAATTTGCGCTGACTGCTAATAGCGGATTCTTCGGCTTGGGTCTTTTTTTCCAGGTAGTATGAATAATTACCAGAGTAAGTATAAATGTCACCTCTATCGATTTCAATAATACCGTTGGTGACGCGATCTAAAAAGTAGCGATCGTGAGTAATGAGCAAGAGTGCGCCGCGATAACGGTTTAAATAACTTTGCAACCACTCCACAGAATTTGCATCTAGATGGTTTGTCGGCTCATCCATGAGCAATAAATCTGGTTCTGATAGCAAAGCTGTAGCTAAGGCAATACGTTTGCGATAACCTCCAGATAAAGTTTTGATAGTAGCATCAAAATCTATAATTCCTAATTTGGAAAGAATTATTTTGGCCTTAGTTTCCAGTTCCCAAGCACCTATTGCATCCATACGCTGCATCACCACAGAAAGGCGGGACATCAGCTGATTATCTTCTGGATAGTGAGCGAGTTTATCGGATATTTCTTCATACTCACGCACCAAAGCCATTTTTTCACCACTGTCAGCAAATACTTGCTCTAAAACTGTGTGATTTTCGTCTAAATCTGGCTGTTGAGGCAAGTATACAATCTTAGCGCCAGAATTAACTAAAATTTGACCTCCATCAATCGGTTCTAGTCCGGCAATCATTTTTAATAATGTTGATTTACCAGAACCGTTAGTGCCAATTAAACCAACTTTATCAGTAGCATCTAGACTAAAACTGGCATCTTTGAGAATTTCTTTGATGCCAAAATCTTTTTTAACTGATTGTAGTGTAATAAGACTCATAATTTTTATGTGATTAACTTGGTGTCTTAGTGTCTTGGTGGTTCAAATATATATTTTATGAACCACCAAGACACCAAGGCACAAAGAAAATTCAATATTGAAATTTACACCCTAGTATATTAAACAAATAAATCTAGAGGTAAATGACCGTACATTTCGTTAATTCCCTCTGGAGAGTATGACTGACAAGATACTAGTACACCCCGATGATGACCTGAATAAGAATCGATATGACAAACACCATTTTTGCCGTTTAACTTGATATAAACAGAACCATCGATTACAGGTAAATTACTTGGTGGTTCATATCCTAAGGCGAGAGAATAAGTTTTCATTGCCAGCATTCCTTCTGCCTCTGTGTCAGCGCAAATACCTAAAATCTGGTAATCAGAAAGCTTGGCAAGCATCAGTAAAGCCTCACGAATTAAAGTTTTTTCTGATGTCTTAATTTTTGGTGCAATGTCTACACAATTGAATTTATTAAGGATTTTTTTGGCTTCGGCAATGGTGAGATTAGTTTGATTTCTACTTGACATATATCGGTTTATTATCTACTGGATGTATGCTTTATTGTTCAGATAGGTTTGGTTTTGTTTACAATTTCAATCTGGACTTGAGCCTTGTATATTACTCAGATTGAAAAGGAAGGGAACACTACTTTGTGCATCTTTTCCCATGACGAGAACTTTTGGCATTTGGGCACCCCCACTTTTCCAAGCTTCAATCGCTTCCTTTTGCAAAACTAACTGCCCTCCTTGGGCTTTTAATGTTTCTGCTAAAAGCCTTTGAGCTTCTGCTTTTCCCTTGGCACGATTAATATCTGCCTGTGCTTCTTGTTCGGCTTCTTGCGCTACATATACTGCTCTTTGCGCTCTTTGTTCAGCAATTTGTTTTTCCTCTACAGCTCGTGCAAATTCTGGAGAAAAAGTTAAGTCAATTACGCTCGTATCTAAAACTATTATTCCATATTTTTCTAAGCGTTGACTTAGTGCCGTATCAAAATCTTCCTTGAGGTCATTTCTTCTTGTAATTGACTCTTCTACAGTCCTTCGAGCAGCTGCAATTTTGAAAGATTCCTGAGTTTGGGGAGCAATAATTTTGGCAACGATATTCTCTAAACTTCCTTGTTTTCTCCTAATCTCAACTACTTGTTGTGGATCAATACGAAAATTTATGGCGAATTTAGCTGATAGTTCTTGCAGATCTTTTGTGGCACTTTGAGCAGGTATCTCGTATTTTTGCACAGTTACATCATATACATCTACTTTGGATATGAATGGCGCTTTGAGATGAATACCCTCTAGTAATGCTCCATCTCTGGCTTTACCTAAAATACTGAGGACTCCCGCCTCACCTGGGTTAATAATGATAAAGGAATTGAGAGTCAATATAATAAGTATCGCTGCTGCAATTCCTGCTACTATACTTTGCCAATTACCAAATTGCTGGTTTTTCAACTCCCTATCTCCTTTTATTTGTGTTAGGTATCTATGGCTTGATGATGAAGCTTCACTGCTGGTAAATGAAACGGCTGTGACTACAGTATTCAAATCTCATCAAATGCATAGAAAGCGTAGGGGTTCAGTCCATCCCCTCAAACGCCTGTTGGACTACGGACAGCAGTATCGTAAAAAAATTTGGCATGCAAGTATTTTTTCTATCCTCAATAAGCTGTTTGATTTAGCACCATCAGGGTTAATTGGCATCGCGGTAGATGTAGTAGTAAAGCAGCAAGATTCTATCATTGCACGGTTGGGTGTCAAAGATATTTTTGGACAATTTTTAATTCTTTCTTTCCTGACTGTCATTATTTGGATTTTAGAATCACTTTTTGAGTACGCTTATGCTACATTTTGGCGCAATTTAGCGCAAAATATCCAACACGATCTGCGTCTGGATGCTTATCAGCATTTACAAGATTTGGAACTAGCATATTTTGAAGAACGCAGCACTGGTGGTTTGATGTCTATCCTCAGCGATGATATCAACCAACTGGAACGCTTTTTAGATGAGGGAGCAAATGACATTATCCAAGTTATAACAACAGTAGCTATTATTGGCGGTGCTTTTTTTATTTTGGCTCCTGGTGTGGCATGGATGACAATGTTGCCTATCCCTTTTATCCTTTGGGGAACATTTGCTTATCAAGATGTACTCGCACCTCGCTACGCTGATGTTCGAGAAAAAGTAGGGTTAATTAATTCGCGTTTGGCAAATAATTTAAGCGGTATTACTACTATTAAAAGTTTTACTGCTGAAGATTACGAAGTCTCGCGCTTAGCTAAAGAAAGTGATGCATATCGCCGTAGTAACGCTAGAGCAATTCAACTTTCTGCTGCCTATATTCCCTTAATTAGGATGTTAATATTGGTGGGATTTACGGCATTACTATTCTTTGGTGGTTTGGCAGCAGTTAATGGCAAAATTTCTGCTGGTACTTATAGTGTTTTAGTGTTTTTAATTCAGCGATTGCTATGGCCGTTAACGAGATTAGGCGAAACTTTTGACCAATATCAACGAGCAATGGCTTCTACAAATCGAGTCATGAATTTGTTGGATACTCCTGTTGCTATACATCCGGGAAATTTATTCTTACCTGTGGAAGAAGTACGCGGGGAAGTAAAATTTCAAAATGTTTCTTTTGCATATCAAGATAGACAAGCTGTAATCAAGAATCTGTCTTTGGATATTCCCGCCGGCAAAACTATTGCCATTGTTGGTTCTACTGGTTCTGGGAAAAGCACTTTAGTTAAACTTTTATTACGGTTTTACGAAGTGCAATCAGGAAAAATTACTTTGGATGGTATTAATATTCAAGAGTTAAATTTACAAGATTTGCGCCGCTGCATGGGCTTGGTCAGTCAGGATGTATTCTTATTTCATGGTACTGTAGCAGAGAATATCGCCTACGGAACATTTGATGCCACAGAAGAACAAATTATTGTGGCTGCTAAGATTGCTGAAGCACACGAATTTATTACGTGCTTGCCCCAAGGTTATGAGACAATTGTTGGAGAACGGGGGCAAAAGTTATCTGGCGGACAGCGCCAACGAATTGCGATCGCCCGCGCCGTATTAAAAAATCCACCCATTTTAATTCTAGATGAAGCCACCTCGGCAGTGGATAATGAAACAGAAGCAGCCATTCAGCGATCGCTAGAACGGATTACCGTTAATAGAACAACGATCGCGATCGCTCACCGTCTTTCTACCATCCGCAATGCCGATCGTATCTATGTCATGGAATACGGGCAATTTGTTGAATTTGGAACCCATGAAGAATTGCTAGAGCAAAACGGAGTATATGCTAGCCTCTGGCGCGTACAGTCGGGTTTGAGGTGAACAAATGGCGGACAAGATGTCCGCACCACAAGAAATACTTTGTACTTTTGCGTCTATAGGTGAGATTATTCTTTCATAACAACAAAGAAACCTTCAATCCCAAATCTCAAATCTAAAATCCAAAATTGATATGATGTTCGGTAATACCCAACCAGAATCACCAGATAACAAATGGCGTCGGCAATTAGATCAATTTGTGAAAGCACATCAGCAAGAACTGGCAGCGCTGTCTTGGGGTTTGTGGTTAGAAAATGAAGATAGAAAGGGTACTATCGGTATTGCTTTGCAACCAAAACCGCACTTTGTTTATTGCCCAAAAGACGCAATCGAAAAATTAAATAGTAGTGTCGAGAATAGACTTCAGGAAGTGTTGGGAATTGTAGAACATTATCAACCCGAAGTCGAAGTTGTAATGATAGGTATTGGGAAAGACCAAATTAAATTAATTCATTTTGAACCGCAACCAGCACCACCAACCTGTTTTGAACAAATTGGAAAAGATGTAGATACTTTATTAGACATATTAGAACAGCGTCTAGGCGAACAAATACAAGCGTAACTATAGCAACTCAACTATCTATTTGCCCCTCACACAGCTAAGTACAGCGTTTCATTTACTCGTCGCGAATTCTCTTTAGAAAGACTTAGCGTTCCTCTGCATTTACTCTGCGTTAAAAACCTACAATTTTATGCAAATACAAAATCCCAATATTATGTTATCAACATAATCTCTAAAAAAACGCTCTGAGACGGAAACAACTGTATGCGAGAGATGAGTTATTGGGAGCGAGAGAGTGTATTTCATCAAAATAACGTTGCGATCCTAGGAGCCGGGATTGTAGGATTAAGTGCTGCGATTGAGCTTCGCAACAAATTGCCGGATGCTCGCATAGTAGTTCTCGATCGCAGTATTATTCCCTATGGTGCTAGTACTCGAAATGCCGGGTTTGTGTGCTTTGGGAGTATCTCTGAACTGTTAGAGACTACCCGTTTTCTGGGTTCTGAGGATAAAACATTCGCCATTGTCGAGAAGAGAATACGCGGACTTCAACGTCTTCTCCATACCGTGGGATCTCTCACAATTGACTACGAACCAGCTGGAGGTTTTGAGATATTTCGAGCCGAGGAAGAACAGTTGTACATGCAATGTCTTGAAGTGCTTAATCACTATAACGATCGCCTGAATGCTCTCTTGGGAATACGAAAAGTATATCGATGCGTCGATAGTCGCATTAAGGAATTTGGCTTCAAGGGTGTGCAACATATCATTGAGAACCGAACAGAGGGGTTGCTCAATACTGGAAAGCTCTTTCGCCGCCTTTACACCTTGGCTACTGAAAGAGGTGTTCAGATATTTGGTGGAGTAGAGGTTGAGACGTATGAAGAGACAGCGAATGAAGTACTAGTTCATACAAAACAAGCAACTTTTCGCACAGAAAAACTGCTGATCGCAACCAATGGCTTTGCTAGAAGGTTCCTTCCACAGGAAGTCACTCCAGCTCGAGCACAAGTACTGATTACCAAACCTTTATATGATGGTGTTCCCTTCAGAGGAGGATTCCATTTAGATCAAGGATACTACTACTTTCGGAATGTTGAAGATAGGGTCATGCTTGGTGGTGGCCGAAATCTCGATTTTCATGGTGAAACTACTGATAAGATGGGAACAAGTCAAATTATCCAAGCAGCGCTTGAGCAACTTTTACGAGAAACAATTCTTCCAGGAAGGCAATTTCAGGTAGATATGCGTTGGAGCGGGATTATGGCGGTAGGTTCCACAAAAAGCGATCCTCCAATTGTTAGACAGCTTTCAGGGCGAGTATTTGCCGCAGTCAGAATGGGAACAATGGGTGTAGCAATCGGAAACCTGATCGGTGCTGAAGCAGCAGAGATGATTGGCTCATCTTTGTAGGCATAGCAGGGTTGTAGTTGGCAATTCACATAGTCGCAGATTTAACCCAAGAAGGAATTGCCGTTGGCTTATACGTCAACAAGAAAGTGAAAGTGCTTATTAATATTGTCGGTTAGCGTATAATCACTATATATAAATATTCATAAAGTATCAATTTTATGTTAGTTTCATCCACGCTAAGGGATTAATAGGTATGGGATAACTTAAAACCCATCTAATTCTACCTAGTTATACGGTGTGAGATGAGATATAAAAATAACATTAGCTCGGCTCTGTTCAGTAAAGTATTTTTTACTGCTGCTTGTGTAGCAATGGTTTCGCCGATGGCTTCGGCATTAGCAGTTTCTGGGGTCTCTACCACCGTTGAACAAAAACCGAATAATTCCACAGAACAACAACTCTTACTGGCAGACGACGACATAGACGATGACGATAACGATGACGATGATGATGACGATAGAGAAGCAAATCTGCCAGAACCCGTCAAAACAGCAATTTGGCAGGATATTTCCCAACGCACAAATATGGGAGTTTCCGCTTTACGCATCGTTAAGGCAGAAAAGATAACCTGGTCTGATGGCTGTTTGGGTTTAAAAGGAAATGGAATTTGTTCTCAGGCTTTAGTACCCGGTTGGCAAGTTGTCGTTGCTGGCAATAGACAAATGTGGGTGTATCGCACTGACGAGTCTGGAAGATTAGCCAGGCTAGATGAAGAGTCAACGCAAATAGTCAGCGCGACTATGGCGAAGGTACAATCTGTGACTCAACAAACTAGCAGTCGCAGCACGATGCAACGCCGGACTATGACTGTACAACAACGCAGTACCCAAATCAGTGCGGCAAATAATGTTGCAGTCACAAGCAAAAAACCTGGTTTCACCCTTGCCATTCTGCAACCATCCGGTAATTATTCGGAAGTAATTACCCGTGTTTCCGTCAAGGCTAAACGTGGCAAAGGTTATCTCAAAGAACGCTTTTTAGGCGATTACAAATACAAAATTAAGTCCAAGGCAAAATTTGTGAAGGGTTTAAAAGCAGGCGATCGCATTGTTGTGCGCTTGTACGATTTGCAAAACCGCTTTATCGGCTACAGCGAATTTGAATGCATGTCGGCAAACACAATGGTAAACCTGATTTTGCCAGCCAACCCCACAGAATATAAAGTTGTTCGCACCGTTTACGGTCTTGACAGCAACTCCGACGGTACGATCGACGCAGGTTCTACCACCTACGACTACTTTACTCAACTCAGTGGTGAGCGTGTCAGCTTCCTCAGCAGTTCTCAACCAGTTAAAGTTAATCAGTTCCAAGTCCAAAGTTTGTCAGCAGTAGCTACAAACAGTGTTTATCCGGCGTCCTTCCGTCAAGGCGAGTTTGCATTGCTTCGCCAATCGGTCAATATTGCCAGCGCCAACCTCGCAGCGGCTTTAAAAGCTACTCCTGGTAGTTTGGTATCAGTCACCGAAGTCAGCGATGATGATACCTACGATATCGCTCAATTAATGATGGATTATCGAGAAGTAGGTGTAGCCAACGGTATCCAGGTGAAGTTTGATGATGTGCCAGCTAATCACTGGGCGAGAGAATTTATTGCCGAGTTGGCGGCGTTAGAAATTATCGAAGGTTTTCCCGATGGTAGCTTCCGTCCCGATCAAATGGTAACTCGCGCCCAATTTGCAGCGATGATTAATCAAGCTTTTGAAAAGGTGAAAGTTCGCAGCGCGATTAAATTCAAGGATGTGTCAACAGCATTCTGGGCATACAGTGCCATCCGCGAAGCTTATCAAATGGGTTTTCTACGGGCTGATGACGATGAGTTCAAACCCAATGACAGTCTTTCTCGCCTGGAAGCATTGCTAGGATTTGCCCAAGGACTCAATTACAATGTCAGTGGTTCTACAGAAACGATTTTAGCAGCTTATACTGATGCAGCGATGATTCGCAGCGATGTCCGCAGTGCGATCGCTGCACTCACAGAACGAGGTATCGTTGTTAACTATCCTGATGTTCAGACCATTAATACTGACAAAGTAGCAACGAGAGCTGAAGTATGTGCTTTGCTTTATAAAGCATTAGTTAGCACTGGTGAAGTTGTGGATATATCCTCTCAGTATGCAGTGAGAAAAACGCAGCAGCAAGCGGAAATGAACCAAGAAGCAGAAGTGGAAAGGCGCAATTATAATCAGGTAGAAAGCAAAGAACCTCGTCGTCATTGTAACCAAGGCATTGGTAATGGTGCTGAAGGGTGTGACCCTGGTAACTCCCGTCCACATGGCGGTAGTAACGACGAAGGCGGACGTATGCCGGGTCGTAAATAGTTATTAGGTACTCAATACTTCTCGGATAAGCGCGTTTCATTTTCATTTGTGTCTGGTAAAAGGTAAAAGGTGAAGGGGTAAGGGGTGTCGCTTCTATCCTTTTCCCTTTTTCCTTTCCCCTTTAACCGAGAGGTATTGATTAGGTACTGGGTATTGGGGAATAGCCTAACCCAGTTCTTATTCACCGTATTTTAATTTATCACCGTATTTTTGCTGTCATTATTTTGTACATAAATATCTCTCGTAAGCATAAGCGTTATTTTTAAACTATACGGTTTAGTTTGTCCCTAGTGTCAGCAGTAAAGCTATTATGAGCGCAATCGAGCTGGGACTTCCTGCCAAAATAGTGGAATTGCTATCAAACCAGAAATTAACTGAATGCCGCCAAAAGTGGCAAGAGACAACCCAAACCCAAAGTGTAGTAGCTCTCCAAAGATGAGGCTGCCAACACCAAATCCAGTGAACAGAGTAAACACTTTCAGTCCCATAGTTTGACCTAAATTATTGCCATCCCCCAAGTCAGTGACGATACCCACAAACAAAGGTTGTGTAAGGTCGTACCCCAAAGACAAGACGAGAACCGCTATCGTAGTTACATGTGCAGGAATATCAAAAATCATAACAATCCCAGCTAGGGCTGCCATAACTAGTCCTGACGGAATTAGCCAACGTCGTCCCCAACGATCTACGGCTCGACCAATCAGGGAACTCAGCAGTAATCCAGGAATGCCGTAGCCGAGAATGGTCAAACCAATGCTCAAGGCATCCATGTTGTAACGTTGCGACAAGTACAATCCTAGCCAGGTATACACACCAGAGTGGTAAATGCCGTTCCACAAAACATAAGCATAGGTTCGTTGTCCTCGAAAAGTAGTTAATATCTGGCTGTATCCCCTAAATATCTGACGAATGCTGGGTAGATTTTCTATTTTAGGTGTATCGAATAGAGCGCCGTAAAGATGAAGCCGCCAAAGTACGAAAGCAGCAAGAACAGCCGTACCGAGAAACAGCGATCGCCAACCTAAAAATGGTTCAAGAATAGCGCCACCCGCAGAACCCGCCGCCATTCCTCCTTCCATAGCTGCAAACACCAGTCCTAGCTTGCTGCCTCGTTGCTCAAATGGGAATAAATCGCCAATCAATGCAAAGGTGAGTGGAATAACTCCACTAGCTCCAATTCCTGTCAGCAGTCGCCAAGCCGCCATTTGCGAAGCCGCCTGAGCCGTTGCGGTCAACGCTGTACAGATAACAAAAATTGTCAGCGAGATGCGAATTATAGACCACCGTCCGAATCGATCTGACAGCACGCCGTAAAACAATGCCATCAGCGCGTAGGATAACATGTAGGCTGGAACAATAAATCCAATTTCCTGAACTGGAACGTTAAACACTTCAGCCAAACGCGGAATCAGGGGAGCGATCATGTATCCCTGAAGAAAAATTAAACCAGCAGCAATCGAAAGTAAGGCAAACAGGTGTTTATGCTGCTTGAGGCGAATCGTGCGATCGGCTACTTCAGCATGAGGTAGGTGCTCAATCTGCTTTTTGCGGTTTGGCATGGATTTAAAATCTCCTAATTCACTTTCCGCCCTACAGGTCTGGATGCTAAAAATTCATAAACTAGGCTAAAACAGTTAACGCCAAAAACTGGCAGAGCAAATACTTCACAAAAGTCAAAGTTTCATGACTATTATGTTAACATTGATTAATTTTCCATCAAAATTGTTACTAAGTCTGGATTCCAGATTTTAGAACTCGTTGCGACGAGGCGGCAACGTTGAGATCGCCAACTAATACCACGCTGCTGCTGTTTACGTTTTGATTGCTCGGAGTACAGCAGTGCCAGCAAATCCTCATTCCAATTTTGATGATTGGGTGGAAGTCTCTTAGCTCGGGGTAGTGTGACTGTTGCTGCGACCAGGGAGAAACTAAACAGTTTAGTTTATATAACGGTGATTGGGGAAGAAGTAGTTTTCTCTCCCATTACCAACCAAGAGTGAATTCACATTAGACGTAAATTAGGATTTAGATTTATACAGGTTTTACAATACCGCATGACTTAAGAAGTCGCTAATAGCAAAAAATGGACTTACCGCTGGTTTACCATCCAGATTACGTGGCCCCATTGCCTGAAGGTCATCGCTTCCCGATGCCCAAATTTTGCCAACTCTATGAACTGCTGTTAGCTGATGGCGTGGCGCATCCTCAGCAATTTCATCTCCCCCAACGTCCATCAAATGAGTTAATAGAGTTAGTTCATACTCCAGAATACGTTCAAGCTTACTGTGAAGGAACCCTGGAGCCAAAAGCACAGCGGCGTATTGGCTTGCCTTGGAGTCCAGCACTAGTAAACCGTACCTGTGTAGCGGTCGGTGGTACGATACTCACAGCCAAGTTGGCATTAAGTCACGGTTTAGCTTGCAATACTGCTGGCGGTACGCATCACGCCTTTCCTAGTTATGGTTCTGGTTTTTGTATTTTTAACGATTTAGCTGTTGCTTCCCGCGTCTTGCAAAAACTCGGGCTTGCTCAGAAAATTCTCATTGTAGATTTGGATGTTCATCAAGGAGATGGCACTGCTTTCATCTTCCAAGGCGATGATAGTGTTTTCACCTTGTGAGGTCAATTTCCCGGGTAATAAGCAAAAAAGCGATTTGGATGTCTCCCTCCCAGTTGGGATGGAAGATGATGCCTATCTGCAAACTTTGGCAGAATATCTACCAGATTTGTTATCGGATATCAAGCCTGATTTAGTTTTTTACGATGCAGGTGTCGATCCTCATGTAGGCGATCGCCTGGGAAAATTAGCTTTAACCGACACTGGCATTTACCGTCGGGAAATGCAGGTTTTGAGTACCTGCGTTGCAGCTGGCTTCCCTGTTGCCTGCGTTATCGGTGGCGGTTATGCTGATGACCTAAATGGATTGGTTTATCGTCATTCTTTGGTGCATCGCGCTGCTAGTCAGGTGTATCGGCAGTTGCGACTTTGATACGGTACTGTCTAAATAGTCATTTATTTACAAGCAAATTCCTTGAACATTAAAACAAACTCCGAAGATTGGGGCTATATTTTCGTAGGTTCGGCCATAGATAGTTTGATCCGCAATCTTGAAGGTAACGTTGCCCTTGAATCATATGTTGAATTTTGGGAGCGGCGAGAATGCGCCAACGAGTTAATTTATGAATGTGTTGGTCAGAAGCCTCGCTTATTTTATGTTCGCCGTCAGGGAACTGGAAAAGAGCCAACAGAAGAAATTTGGGAATTGATCATAGCAACAGACCGAGATGATTTTCAATTACCCCGAAGATTGGAGAAGCTAGGAAAAACGTTAAGATTCAGAGCAGCTGTAAAAAAAGATGGATATGGCGGTTTAAAAATACTGTCCACTCAGTTGCTACAACCCTCACGGGGACACGCCGATGGCTATGCTGTAGCTTGTTGCTTGCGTTTGCTACCTAACCATGAGCATCATATTGGTATTCCGCCAGGGGCGTTAGCACGGATAGCAGCCATGCCAGTCTGCGGCAATCACGTACCTACAGAAGATCAGCTCAAAGCTTGGAAAGCATTTTTGCAGGTTGAGGAAAATATTGCTAGGGCACGTCAGTTTTGTGTGCGTTTTTTGAGTCATAACTATAAATTTGGTACAAGGCGGCTTACCTTTGAGATTGATGTAGCCTCAGCCACACTTGACGGCTTTAATCAAAATTCCTTGGATGTAGAAAACTTCTGGGAACGGGTAAAACGGGCAAAAAACGAAGAATTGAAGTTGTTCGAGACTGCTCCCACAGGAAAAAACGGTCATAACGGTCGCGAACTAGGGTCTATTGAAGAAGTTGACCCCAAGCGTTGCATCATCGGCGTCAGGCTAGAACGCGACTTAACTGATTACATAGCGGCAAAACGTTATCAACTACCAACAGCCGGATTCTTGTTTTTCGAGGCAGCTGGAGACCTCAAACAAATTCAGCGCAAAAAAGAAGCCTTGGAACAGTTAAAGCAAGGACGTACCCAAAATCCCTACTTGGGCAACTTCTTATTCGACGCTTCCCAGGCACGACATATCAAAAAAACTGTCAAACTGCAACCAGAGGATTTGTTGTTATCCTCGGCTAATCCTGGTCAGAAAGCAGCAGTGGAAACGGTACTTGCTGCTGAGGATTTAGTTCTCATCCAAGGGCCACCAGGTACAGGCAAAACTACTGTGATTGCCGAGATTTGTTATCAAGTTGCCCTTCGGGGTGGACGCACTCTCATTGCTTCTCAAGCGAACTTAGCAGTTGATAACGCCCTCAGTCGATTAGTTCACAACCCTGTGATTCGAGCTGTGCGAAAAGGACGACCCGAGAAAGTTGGGGAGGAAGGACAGCCATTTTTGGAAGACCAAGTGATTGGCACATGGCTGCAAAATACAGCTATTGACTGTGAAACCAGTCTTGCCGAAAGGCTCAACAATGTAAGAGTTTTACGTCAATTGCTGGCATCATCACAACGATTCAAAGCGTACTTGAAAGAAGAAGAAGAATTCAATCAGAAACAAAATGAATTAAAAAATGCCAAGGCAAACTTAGAGGCAAACTGTAAAAATCAAGAAACAGCTTACAAGGAAGCCTTAGCTAACAAAACTGAGGTGGACTCCTTAATTGCAGGATTAGAGAATCTGCTCGATACTGCACCAAACGTAAACTGGGAAAACCCAGAATTTAAAAATTTATTGTCACGTCTTCAGATCTATACAGAAGGCAATATTTTAGTAAAAAAATTTTTGGAAAATGTTCGTACAGCTATCAACTATACTCATGAACTTGGCTTGACTCGCCCTGCGCTTGGTGCATTTGGATTGGCTGTTTGGTTGCGTGAAACTGTAGCAACGAAAATTTCTGAATTTAGAACAGCACTCAATTATGCTCAGGAAGCGGCGATCGTCATGCCAGAGGTTGCGACATTGGTGC
Organism: Fischerella sp. PCC 9605; assembly: GCF_000517105.1. Lineage (GTDB taxonomy): Bacteria > Cyanobacteriota > Cyanobacteriia > Cyanobacteriales > Nostocaceae > PCC9605. Next base: position 938,918 of record NZ_KI912151.1, read on the forward strand.
AGATGTTCAGACAGAATTCTAACTATTTGAATCAGCTACAAACAAATTATCAGCAATTCCTTAGCAAGCAACAAAATCTACAGCAAACAATCCAGATTTGGGAAAATCGCCAACGCGAAATTGATTATATTATCGAAGCAGTTAAAGAGTGGAAATATACAGCATATGATAATCTGTATCAAATCTTAAATAATTGTCAGCAAACTGGTCTAGAATTAACAGACGAGTTAGTGGATTTACCGCTAGGTTTGTTGATGTTTGCTAATACATTAAAATTACCGCTTGTGCCCAAAAACTATAAAATTGAACTGCCAGATTGGGAGCCATTGGCGAAGGCAATGGCTTATGAAGTGGAAGGGAGATTTATTGACCGAAAAGGTAAACAGTATAATTTTAGTTATTTTTTACAGCAAAATTTAAGTCAGATTCCAATAGTGCTATCAAAGAGCGATCGCACCCAATGGCAGCAAATCTATCAACAGTTTAATAATTATCAACTACTCACCCCAAATCAGCGAAAATTGCTGGTTGAGAATACCCAGTTTTTTTTGGGTAGAATGCAACAGATGTATGGTGCAGCATGGCAACCAAATAATATTGATGCTACGCTCACCCGTATTACACAAGAATTACTAGATTCCATCCTCGCAAATGCACGTAAATGTGTTATCCAAGTCAAAACAGAAGCCGAACAACAGCTTAAGCATTTGCAAAACCAATTAAATGAACTTCAGAAAAATGACATTACCCAACAGCAAATATCCACCGCGCAATCCCAAGTAGAAAAAGCAAGACAAGATGCTAATTTGAAACTTGAACAGGTTATCAATACTTTGCAAGAACTTAACCAACAGCAAAATGTACCTGCTAAATTACGAATTATAGCTGAACAATATCTCACCAAGCAATCAAATATTTGGGAGAAGCACCAAGAATTCTCAACACAATTACATGCTTGTGCAAGCTGTATAGCTCAGTTGGAAAGCTTAATTTCATCATTAGAGCCTTTTGCTGTACTGAAGATTATTAAAAACTCTTTAAATGAACATCTCCCAAGACTAGAAGAAGAAACTAAAATTTCTATACAAACACTAGAAGAATCACAAAGAAAACTACGTGAATTAGAGCAACAATTACAGCCAATACCATCAGAAAAATTAGTAGCTGAAAGAAATTGGTGGGAGATACAATGGCAAGCAATACCCGATAGTTTTAAGCCAGAAGTTTATTTTAGTGATTTGTTTAATCTGGAATTTTTACACAGCATTAAAACTAAGTTTAATTCTTGGCAAAAGCAACTCCAAAAAGAAGAAAATTATCTCAATCGATATCAGCATTTTATTCAAGATTGGATTGGAAAATTATGCAATCCATCCGAGCGCGATCGCAACGATTTAAGGCAAATTTACCTAGATAATGCCAACGTCGTTGGTATCACTTGTGTTCAAGCTGCAAATTACAATTTTTCCCAAGAATTCAAATCCTTTGATGTCGTCATTATCGATGAAGTTAGTAAGTGTACTCCACCAGAGTTATTAATCCCGGCTTTGAAAGGCAAAAAGTTAGTCATGGTAGGCGATCATCGCCAATTACCACCTATGCTGGATACTAGCACTTTAGAAGAAGTTGCTCAATCAATGAGCAGTACAAAAGCAGAATTGCAATTCTTAGAAGAATCTTTATTCAAAAGTCAGTTTGAAGCTGCTGATGAAAGCATCAAGCAGATGCTAACTACGCAATATCGAATGCATCCCTTTATTATGGGAGCAATCAATCAGTTTTATGAAGGTAAATTAGAATGTGGTATTTTAGAGCCTGATACAAAACGCGCACATGGTCTAGCAGGTAAAATAATTCAACAAGAACAACATATTATCTGGGTAAAGATACCAGAAGAAAACGAGTTTCAAGAGCAACGTGAAGGAACTTCATTCTTTAATATCCGGGAAATTGATGTGATTGAATTACTGTGTCAGCAGTTCGAGAGTGTTTGGGCTTCTAGAGTTGCTAATGGTGAACCGAAAAAAGAAATTGCTGTGATTACATTTTATGGTGCTCAACTCAGAAAAATTGATGAGCGCCTGCAATCTGAACTTTTCCCTTCGTTGCAAATTCGTACTGGTACTGTTGACCGATTTCAAGGTATGGAAAGACCTGTTGTGATTGTTAGTATGGTTCGCAACAATAGTAAGGGAGATGTAGGATTTGCCAAAAAACCAGAACGGGTTAATGTTGCTTTTTCCCGCGCTCAAGAACTACTGATAATTGTGGGTTGTCACGATTTATTTACCTATCAACCAGGCAAAGTTGGAAGTATGTACTCACAGGTTTCAAACATTGTACGTCGTCATGGAGGTTTAGTTGATGTTTCTCGGGTCTTCTGCTAAACCTATTGATGATAGTCTCAAGAATTTGGTAGACGAAATTGAAGCGCAAAGCCCTGGTTTAATGGTTTTAACAGCGCGTGAATTCCGCTATAGTTTGCGTCAAACTTCTGTAGAAGTAACTATCAAGGAACCACGACCATTCAATGTACTCGAAGAGTTTATCATTCGTGCAGGTATAGAACTTGATCCTCCGCCAAAAGCTGATGAATTAGCATCTGTACTTGGGCTTGATCCTGTATTCGTGCGAAGTGCGATCGCAACTCTTCAGACGTTACAAACTTTGGATGTGACATCGCTAATTACAGTTACTCCTGAAGGGCGTTTATTCTATGAGAAAGGGTCTGTACCGCAACCCCCAGAGTCTCTACAAATTTATGCTATTGCAGACCCTTTAGGTGAAAAGCTTAGTTTTCATTCTGAACCCTTAAACGATGTACCAGTAAACCTGCCTGACTTGGCAGATTTTATAAATACTGATAATACAATTGCTGATATTTCTTCCTTATCGCTTGAGGAAATACAACAAAGTATTCAGGCTTCAGGTTTAGGACTTCATGTACCAAAAGATGGAAAATTTGTCATTTCTTGTAGGGTCATAGCTCCAACTAAAATAATTTGGAAAAAAATATCACTTTTTGTGATATACAATGTACTTGAAGATAAATTAAGCCTGCAATTAAGAAGTAGAAAGCAAATTTTAGAGTCAGCATCAAACTTGCTAGAAGCGCTGCAATCAGAAGGCAAAATATCTTTGCAAGCATTGTGTGAATTGTCAAACGAAACTATCACCTTTGAGTGCGAGGTAACTCTACAGAAGGAAGAATGGCTAGGAATTCTACCAGTGTGGTTGAATGTGGTACTTCAGGGGCTGAAATCGAAAAATGTACCAGACGATTCAGTAAGTTTTAAAACCGCACTTTCGTTGCTGAGTCAGGTTTCAGATGAAGAAGCTTTTATAGAGTCATTGCGACAGGGATGGCGTCAAGTGATAGGCGCGATCGCCACTAACAATTTTCAGGCTGCTTTAAACTTACTCAGCGATGAAGTCTGGCAAGAGTTCCTGCGTCTGGCTATTAGCCAACCACCTCTGGACACGCCTGAGAAATTTATAGCTAAATATACTGCATCCCAAACCACCACAAGACGACCCCAAAAGCGAAGGCAAAAATAAACCCTTAAAAGTAGAGACGCGAAATTTCGCGTCTCTACAGACTGAACCGTATTGCTTTATAAAGCGATCGCCTGGGAAAATTAGCTTTAACCGACACTGGCATTTATCGTCAATTTATCAACATTTTCAGCTTTGACCATTAGAATCTAAATTCCAGACCCTTGACTCTGGGCTTTTGACTCTTGACTCTTGACCCTGGACTCCGCCCAGGGATAAATGCAGAAAATCGTCTCCTTCGATACAATTTAAAAATAAGGAGAGCCGAGGAGAAAAAATTAAGGTGCTACTGAAAGGCTTTGAGATAGAGATGTACACTGGTACACCTAGTGGTGAAATCGTCGGTCTCTCCGACAAGATTACCGCATCTATTGATGGATACGTGCGGGAACCAGACAGCAGAAATGTAGAATATATTACTTCGCCAAGCCATAATTACGACCAGTTATTGTGTGCCATACTGCGTCCCCGGCTAAAACTGCGAGAATATCTTCAGCAATTGGGCAATTATACCCTGATTCCAGGTAGTACCCTGTCTTTGGGTGGTAGCGATCGCTTTTTTCGCTCCGATCCTACAAACCCTTATCATGACTATATAGAACAAACCTACGGCACTAAAGTAGTCACTGCTAGCGTTCATATCAATATTGGGATCAGCGACCCCGAATTGTTAATGCGGGCATGTCGATTGATACGACTGGAAGCACCGTTGTTTCTTGCTCTCAGCGCCTCTTCTCCCTTCCTGGATGGCAAAGCCACCGGCTATCATTCCACCCGTTGGCGTGTATTCCCGCATACACCTGCCCACGTGCCATTGTTTACAAGTCACGCCCACCATATCCAATGGGTGGAAGAACAACTGGCAGCAGGAACCATGCAAAATGTTCGTCATTTGTGGGCATCGGTACGACCAAATGGCGATCGCCGTCCCTACGATTTAAATCGCTTGGAATTGCGAATTTGCGATTTAGTCACAGATCCCATTGCCTTGCTAGCGATTGCTGCTTTGCTAGAGGCACGTATTTTGCAACTAATAGAAAATCCCGACCTCGATCCCTTAACCCAAAGTACTTTCTCTGCTGAAGAACTGATCTCCTTGACTGCTGCCAATGAAATTGCAGCGGCTACTTCTAGTCTTGATGCCCAACTGTTGCATTGGCAAGATGGTAGAACCATTACCGCCAGAGATTGGATCGCGGAACTCTATCAAGAAGTTTGGGCGCTGGCCAAGCAACAAGGCTTTGGCTGTTTCCTTTCGCCTTTACAAAAAATTCTGCGTGAAGGCAACGAAGCCCAACAATGGTTACAACTACACGCTGTTGGTTTCAGTACTCGCAGCACTATTATCCAGGCGATTCGTGCCACACGGGAGCGTGAAATCGAACTAGAAGATAAGTTGTGTTCTCCCCTAGTGGCTTAACACCTCACCCCCAATCTTTGGAAAACTGTTAAATTGTGCGAGGAAGGTTGTCGTCTACCTTTAGAAATAAAAATTAATATTTTCTGAAATCACTCATTCAGTCTCTCAGATAAACTTCTGAGAGAATTTATCCATTGTTTTAAATTTCTAATCAATCTTGATAGCGTGATGTATGTATATTAACAAAAGCTATCAAAACCCTCTATCAGTAGATAGATTTAAGAAAACTTATATATTGTTTCTGAAGATAGTACGTAAGCCGCTCAAAAATGCCTCAGGTAGTTTTAGTAAACCCACTCATACCCCCCAATACAGGTAATATTGCTCGTACTTGTGCTGCAACGGATACAGAATTACATTTGATTGCACCTTTGGGGTTTGAAATTAGCGATCGCTATCTCAAAAGAGCTGGCTTAGATTACTGGCCTTATGTAAAACTGCACTACCACGAATCTTTAGAAGCATTTAAAGCCTTACATCAGCAGCGTGGAGGCAGGTGGTTGGGTTTTAGTGTTGCTGGCAGTCATAACTATGCTAGCTTTCAATTTCAAGCTGATGATTGGCTGTTGTTTGGCAGTGAAACTACTGGTTTGCCACCTGCGGTTCTCGCAGCTTGTGATGCTACTCTTTACATTCCGATGAATCAACCCAAGGTTCGCAGCTTGAATCTTTCAGTGAGTGTGGCAGTCGGCTTGTTTGAGGCACGCCGCCAGTTGGGTTATCTGCATTAGACTTCTTGCAGAAGTCTGGGGAAAGGGTAAAGGGCAAGGGAAAAAGGGAATGAAAACCCTTTCCCTTTAACCTTTCCCCCTTACCCTCCATTGCTTATTCCCTTCTTCATGAAAAGTTAAAAAATATACTTGTTTTTTAAATTTTTGACAAAAAGTAGTCAATAATACTTACTAAATAGGGTAAAATCTTATAAGAAATTTATATATACCAAACCAAGGTATGGCCCAATCCAACGATAGATTTTCGTGAATCAAAAATTTTTCGCTACGGGGAACAAAAAACGTGAAAGTCTGTCATAACAACCATTTAAGCTACTTTTTCAGCTGTTAAATAATTTTTAGGAGCGCAAAAGTGTCCAGGAGTTTACACGGTTGTTTTTTGGGGAATAATCAACTTAACGTGAAGTCTCGTGTTGGGAAGACGGATTGAGTAGATAACTCTTGAAGATATCTAGAAAAGAGATATCACTCTTCTAGAAGCTCCAGCAGATGGTGAAATGTGAAATGTTTGTCAAACTTGGACAAATGTAAAAACTAAGACAGCGTAGGTTATGAAAAGTGGATAGACGAGTCAACATAAAAATTAATTTTTTACTAAATTTAAAAATTGTGAACTTGTCTAAATCACAGAAGCAGGTTAATCTTGCCTAAGCATCTCTGGTGAGTGTGATCTTGATCTATTGTTTGATGTGATCTAAATCATTGACTAGTATCCGACCTAAACTTTGAGGTCAATTAAGCGCTAGTGATCATAGGAGGTCGTCTTTGAAACGAGCATTAAAAAAGAGAGAGAAGGCTGTGCTAGAAAACACCCAAAGTGAGGATGTACCCGTGGAACAGCAGAACGCAGTTAATCCACGGATTCACCGCCGGGTACCAACAAAAGCTGCCATGATTGGCTTGGCAATCTCAATGGGAGCGACCAGCCTTTTGGTGACTCGACAAAGCGATCAAGCTCTTGCAGCGGAACCTGTAGGCAACCAAAACACAGCCTCAACAATTCCTGCTGGCGATGCGGAAATGAAACTTGCTCCTAAAAAAATTAATTCGGAGTCCGAGACAGCCGCGTCATCGGTGAACCGATCTGAAAATGCTATTTTGTTGGAGCCAACGGCAGTTTCACAGGTGCCAGGGCTTAGCGCAAAATGGCAGGCTGTAGCAAATAGAATGTCTTTGCCAGCTAATGCACCAGTTGTAGTACCAACCAAGCCGCAGGCAGTAAACAAACTCAGCATTTCTTCAGCAAATGCGAATACGCAAACAGCTAGAGAGCAGCTGGAGACTGTACAAAAACTCTCTACTACTAATGAAATTGCTAGCACTCAGGCTATATCTGTTGCTGCTCAGCCGCAAGAAGATGCAGGTATTAGCAGTGAAGTTAATGCTCAACTGAAGGCGCAGCAAGAATTTGCGCTCTACAACTTACAGCGAAAATCGAACCGCCTCAGAGCAAGTCTGGCGGAATTAAAATCTGAAGAGACCGAAGAATTATCAAAAACTACCACACACGAGACTCAACCGATAGCTGTGGTTGCAACAACGCCACAGAATACACAGCAGTCGGAAATTAGCAGCGATGGTAGTAAAGCTAGCCTCGTGTCAAGGTTAAAGCAAAGAAATATAGTAAATATACCAGTAACAACGCCAGCTGTAACGCCGACACCAGCAACGCCAGTTGTGATGCCGACACCAGCAACGCCAGCTGTAACATCAACGACCGCTAACTATGAGGTTAAGCCTGGAGATACGTTAGCAGCGATCGCGAAGGCCAATGATACTTCAGTTGCTGAACTAGTCAAGGCCAATCATCTTACCAATCCCAATCAACTGCAAATAAATCAAACACTGATTATTCCCGCAGCAGAAGGCAGTAGCAGTGCAACTAAAGCACCGATGGCGGTTAACTCTACAGCTTTTGAATTGAGCGGTGTCACTAAGGTAGCCAATACTAGCACCAATTCAATCATTGCCGATAACAGCATTCCTGAGATTGGGGCATTGCCTGCAAACAATCAAACTCAGGTTAATACAGAGTCAACTTCCACTGACTCAGCAGCTACTGCTAATCCCCAACCAATCCTCAATGCTGACAGCACCTACGGGATGGGTGGTGATACTCCAATTCCAACAGCTATTACAGAAATACAGTTAGCTAAAAAACAGGATGCTGCCAAAGTAAAAAGCAGTAAAAACAGCAGCAATCCACGTCTGCGTAGCTTACAAGCGGAAATCGAGAAATTACGGGCAAAATACCGCGCTCAGCAGTCTGGTAACACAGTTGTGGCAGAGGATACCAATAACAGTGCTGCCGTGCCAATTCCAGTTTCTGAACCGAGTAATGGAGCAATTCCAATCTCAGTTACTAAAGCTAATGCAGCAGCTGTGCCGATTCCCGTTCCGCAGCCAAAGGGATTTGATGACAGCGCTCAGCCAATTAAGCCTAGCTTCCGCGCTACTAAACCGAATAACGAACCAGTTAATCCAGAATTCCTTCCCAATCGCAACACTAAGTTTTCAACACCTTCTACAAATACAGATGCCTTTCAATCTCTTGGTATAAGACGAGGAACCAAGGTTTCTCCGGAATTACCACCTTTGGCAGCAGTTGATACATATCTGCCCAGACCGATTGAGGAAATTACACCTACAGCCAAAGGTTATATTTGGCCAGCTAAAGGTGTCCTCACTTCTGGCTATGGCAGGCGCTGGGGACGCATGCACAAAGGGATTGATATTGCCAACGGCATTGGTACACCTATTAATGCCTCATCTGCTGGCGTGGTTGAAAAAGCAGGTTGGAACAGAGGTGGCTATGGCAACGTTGTAGACATCCGCCATCCTGATGGCAGCCTGACTCGCTATGCTCATAACAGCAAGATTTTGGTGCGGGTAGGTCAACAAGTAGAGCAAGGTGAGATCATTGCTGAAATGGGTAACACTGGCTTCAGCACTGGCCCCCATAGCCACTTTGAAATTCATCCATCTGGCAAAGGCGCAGTCAACCCCATGGCCTTCTTGCCACCACGCGTGTAGTTTTTGGCTTTGGCTATCTGCTACTAAATTATTCTCTTGTTTGAGGAGGGAGGCAAGCTCCCTCTTTTGCTTTTTGGTTGATATCGCCTTTAAAGCTAAGTGAACTCGATAGTATCCACAAAACCGATAATCTTCTGTTTAAGACCCTCGGCTTCTTGTTTAACACTACCGGGGGTTTCACCATCAAAAAAGCTACGCTGGTTGCTAACTATATACAAAAAGTCTCCAGAGATAAATGCTAAAAGTCCTCGGTACGCATCACACTTAGCAGCAGTACCGTTATTTCCGGCTTTGGGAATTGTTGAGCCTTCAGGCATGTTTACTAATGCAAAGTAAGCGCCTTCTAATGTGTTTGGCAGATATTCAGTGTAGTCTACAGAAGCATCTGGTAGATTAGCTGCGATCGCACTAGGCACATATTTGTTTAAAAGAATGGATCGCAAATATTCTTCCTGTCCCACAGACTCAAGGTCATCCATTTGTTGAGGAGGGAGAGAATTATAATCGATTCTGAAAAAAGTGCCTAAATCATCAGAAAAACTGACTGCTCCTTCTTGCGTGTCTATTCTACCGCCCTGCTGGAGGTTGACAGGGACTGGAACAGTAAAAATACCGGAAGGTGATTCGTATACTTCTAGGCTAGATATTTGCTCTGGTAAAGTATCATCTTCGTCGTCTGCATATTCTTCTTCTGCTTCTTCAAAGGCGGCAATGACTTCGTCTATAATCTCCTTGGCTTCTTCATCCTCAATTTCCAAAGCCTCTTGTAGCTTTTTGAGCAAAGTCGTTTTACCTCTGGGAATACGGAGTTCTTCTTCGTCTACAAGTACACTCACTCCCGCAGCAAAAGCATCCGGAACTAACTCATCATCTATGGTTTCGTAAGCTGTATTAAACAGTGTTCCGACTCCCTCATCTTCAGCAATAGCGATGAGTTTATCGACAATTTCTAGCAATTCATCATCTGAGTATTGCTCAAAAATGTCGAATCCCCACAGGATATCCGCTAAGAGGTCTATATCCACATCTTCTAGGGAAGAACTAGCAATTGCAGTGACAACAGCGATCGCTGCGATCGCTTCTTCCTGACTCAGTGATTCTTCTGATATCTTTTCTGAACTAAAAATCTTATCGTACTTACCCATGATTTTCCCTCCGTCAATAGCTTTAGCGATCGCAAATAATCAAGTGTTATTGGGTAGTTTACCAATGGCTTCAGCCATTAGTCTTTAGTCCCCCAGACTCAAGTAACAAATAAATTCTGAGCGATAAGGATTATATCTGTCACTTAATAACCTTTTCTTAACATGAGACTTCACAGTTGTTAGTTGTTGATTGTTTGTTGCTTGATGTCAACCAACCATCAAATACTGTATGGGCTAGTTTAGCCATAATCTTAGTGAAATTACAAAACGAAATATCTAGTTAAACCCGCCCCTAGCAACTTTCAAAAATCATCTGTGGTTAATAGAAAGCGGTTGGCAATGTCTTTGTAAAAATTTGGATCTGTCCAATAACCTAAATGTGCATTTCCCCCCCATGATGTTTGGTAATCCATCAGAACATTATCTAATTTTTCGTAATAATCCAAATGACCGCTGATTGGGTCTTGCAGATGATAATAATTAACCCAGCGGATTTGTTCTAGTTGACATTCCACCGGGTTAGTATTCAAATATCGATTTTCCCGAATATATAACTGTCTAACACGGAAGGAATTTAGATATTCTAATATTCGCTGTCGAATGTACTGATGTTGCTGTGCCATTTCCCTGAAGAAAAAAGCAATTTTATCTAGTGGAGAAGCGAAGGTAATGAACCCTGTAATTTTATCAACGAGCAGACTTTTACCTTTATCCTTAGAAAGACTAGCCTCTATACACAAAAGGTTTAAAGTGTCATAGGCAATACAGCTACCAAGAGAATGTCCAGCTAGTATTACTTGGTCATAATTCGCTTGTTGATCCCTCAGAATTGCTTTGAGCAATGTTAAAGATTCCGTCAGTATTTGTTGGCGAATTTTATAGTAAGGAGATTTTACATTAGTTGTAGTGTAAATAGCAACATCACCAACAAAATTCACCAGTAATGGAGTCACAAGTTTTCTACTTAATTTCCAAGCTGGTTGCAGAAATCGACCTTGCAGAAATGGACTTAGCAACAACAGCAGCAGGCAAACAATCAATCGCAAGCCAGGATATATAAAGTTAAATAAGCGCAAAAATATCGTCAGCCAGCGCAAGCGGTATTTAAAAAAGCTGTTCCAATTCTTTTCTTTCAATAGCTCATCTAATTTAGATTGATTTTCTTTACGGTTATAAAATTGAATAGTTCCTTCTAGTGTTTGTTCAGCCCACTGCAATATTTCTGGTACACTAATCTTATTTTCTGTATTCGCTGCCCAATAATATTCGTGAATATCTATAAACTCATCTTGTTTTATGTTATTGGAACTCAAGCGTACAAAGCTTTCTGTCCAAGGGTAGCCAGTTACTAATCTTCGCTTTGCAATCAAGTGTTCTAGCTTAACTGGTAAATTCTGTTCCTCAAAATATTTAATTAAGTTCTGGGCAAAATAATCCACTGTTTCAAAAGGCGTTTGTTCACCAACGCCGTGGATAATAATAAATGCTGTACGTCCTTTAGGGAATTTAAGATTATTATCTTGATTATTCATATTGTTTAACACTTATGAGTTGTTGTTAGTTGTTAGTTGTTGTTTGTGATACCAAACATTTCTCAACCAACAACTATCAACAGCTTAAATGTTTATCATAAATCAAAAACTTTAGCTATCTTTGGCAATAGCTGGTTACAATCTGTAACTAACGTATTTGTAACTGATAATTCTGCAACTGTTCCTTTTTAGATTTTCAGCTTATTCATCCCATTCATATTCCTCAAATTCGCCTTCCTCAACCTCATAGATATTTTCACCAATTTTGCGGATAACTTCGTTGCGTAAATTATCAAAATTAATGCCAAAACTTTCCAAAACTCTGATAGCTACTCCTTCATTTAGTCGAATCAAACCCAACAGTAAATGTTCTGTATCTATGTATTTGTGTCTAAACTGACGAGTTTCTTCAAAAGCATATTCTAAAACCTTCTTACCACGCGGAGTAAAGGGGATTTCTACAGATACCGAATCTGAACCCCTACCAATGATTTGTTCTACTTCTATCCGAGCTTGTTGGAGATTAATTCCCATTGATTTTAATACTTGGGCAGCAATTCCATCTTCTTCGCCAATTAATCCCAACAGCAGCTGTTCTGTACCTACAAAATTATGCCCCAGTCGGCGTGCTTCTTCCTGGGCTAGCATAACAACTTTGATAGATTTTTCTGTGAAGCGTTCAAACATACTCTACCCCTTTAGCTCAAGCATAAAAGGCCATTCATATAGATCCAGCACTAACAGAGATTATTTCGGAATTGTTAAATGCAGATTTAGATTGTATGAAAAATACCATTTATGAGATAAAGACAAAATTATACCTGCGATTACTAGAGCAAATTCTAGATTTTATATATTTTTTAGTCTAATTTGTCGCTTTTTGCTTAATTAAAGCATTTAAAACTTACTCTCCAACTTTCGACATAGTGATCCCAAAAAAAATATGAAGTAAATTACGAAATATAGGAGTTAGTCAACAAAGAGACTGGCAATTTCAGATGCACTAGTTCTATTGCCCGTCCTTGCTTGACATGCAGATAATTTAATCTGGAGGAAATACGGATGGCTACAGTAATTAAAGAAACTTATAGTCGAACCTCCGAAGAACGATCGCTCGTCCTCTGGTTAGATGAAGTAGGCATAGATGATATACCTGTGGTTGGTGGTAAAAACGCATCCTTAGGGGAAATGATTCAGCGGCTAGTACCCAAAGGTATAAACGTGCCAATTGGGTTCGCTACCACTGCTTATGCTTATCGTTATTTCATCCAATCAGCTGGATTAGAAGAAAAACTACGGAAACTATTGTCTGACTTAGATGTTGATAATGTCAAAAATTTACGCGAACGAGGTAAGAAAGCGCGATCGCTACTAATACACACGCCATTTCCACCAGAATTGCGAGATGCGATCGCTCAAGCCTACGCAGATCTGTGCAAGCGATACAATGCAGATACAGATGTGGCAGTTCGTTCCAGCGCTACCGCCGAAGATTTACCAGATGCTAGCTTTGCCGGACAACAGGAAACTTACCTGAACGTTACTACAACCGAGGGAGTTTTAGCAGCTTGTCACAAATGCTTTGCTTCCCTATTTACAGATCGCGCTATCTCTTATCGCCATATCAAAGGATTTGACCACTTTAGCATTGCCCTTGCCGTGGGTGTACAGAAAATGGTGCGTTCTGACTTAGCATCTTCTGGGGTAATGTTCACTATCGAAACGGAAACAGGTTTTAAAGATGCAGCATTAATTACAGCCGCCTATGGCTTAGGAGAAAACGTTGTCCAAGGAACCGTTAATCCAGATGAATATTATGTTTTTAAACCAACTTTAAAAACAGGATTTCGTCCGATTATTGATAAAAAATTGGGTAGTAAAGAATTAAAAATGGTCTATGATGACGGCTCTAAATTTACTAAAAACGTACCAGTTGATCCAGAAGAAAAAAACAAATTTGCCATCACCGATGACGAAATTTTACAACTAGCGCGATGGGCTTGCTTAATTGAAGACCATTATTCCCAAGTTAGCGGTGTATACACCCCGATGGACATCGAGTGGGCAAAAGACGGCATCACCAATGAATTGTTTGTCGTACAAGCGCGTCCAGAAACAGTGCAATCTCAGAAAACACAGAATGTGCTGCGGAGTTATCGCCTTTTGGGGAAAGACGCGCAGAGGGAAAATGTCTCCGCGTCTTCGCGTCCCCGTGTCCCCGTGTCCCTCGTCACCGGACGTGCTGTTGGTTCCGCAATAAGTCAAGGTAGAGTGCGAGTAATTTTAGATGTCAGCAAGATCGATCAATTCCAACCAGGGGAAGTATTGGTAACGGATAGAACCGATCCCGACTGGGAACCAATTATGAAAAAAGCGAGTGCGATTATTACAAACTCTGGTGGACGCACTTGTCACGCTGCTATTATTGCCCGAGAATTGGGCGTACCTGCAATTGTGGGGTGCGGTAATGCTACCGAAATTCTGAAAACTGGTCAAGAAGTGACGGTTTCTTGTGCGGAAGGAGAAGAGGGACGGGTTTATCCAGGATTGTTGCCTTTTGAAGTTGAAGAAGTGGCTTTGGAAAATTTGCCCCGTACCCGCACGCAAATTTTGATGAATGTGGGTAATCCCCAAGAAGCTTTTAGTCTATCTAGTATTCCTAACGACGGAGTAGGTTTGGCGCGGACAGAGTTTATCATTGCCAATCATATCCAAACCCATCCGATGGCATTGATTCAATATGACCAGATAGAGGACGAATTTGTTAAGGAAAAAATCGCGGAAATTACCGCACTATATGAGGACAAACCTCAGTATTTTGTTGATAAATTGGCTCAAGGTATAGGTAGAATTGCTGCGGCATTTTATCCTAAGCCAGTAATTGTCAGGATGTCAGATTTTAAGAGTAATGAATATGCGAATTTGCTAGGGGGAAGACAGTTTGAACCCAAAGAAGAAAACCCAATGCTGGGTTGGCGGGGGGCAGCGCGTTATTATGATGAAGGGTATCGCGAAGGTTTCGCCTTAGAGTGTCAAGCTATTAAGCGAGTTAGAGACGAGATGGGTTTAACAAACATCATCCCAATGATTCCATTCTGTCGCACTCCCGATGAGGGACGGTTAGTGTTGGCAGAAATGGCAAAAAATGGTCTTCAACAGGGTCGTTCCCAGGCAAAGCCAGGGAAAGACTTGCAAGTTTATGTGATGTGTGAGTTACCCAACAATGTCATAATGGCTGAAGAGTTTGCTGAGATTTTTGACGGTTTTTCGATAGGTTCTAATGACCTTACTCAGCTAACGCTCGGATTAGACAGAGATTCAGCGTTAGTGGCGCGCTTATTTGACGAGCGCAGTCAGGGAGTAAAACGAATGGTGAAAATGGCGATCGCCGCTGCGAAAAAACACAACCGCAAGATTGGTATTTGCGGGCAAGCACCCAGCGATTACCCAGAATTTGCCCAGTTTTTAGTAGAACAAGGCATTGACTCTATCAGTCTCAATCCTGATTCTGTGTTGAAGACCATGCTGGAAGTAGCAAAAGTAGAAAATAGTCAATAGTCCTTTGTCATTTGTCCTACCCTACGGGAAGCCGCCCGGAGGGCGTCTATGTCACTTGTCTTTTGTCATTAGTCATTTGTTTTTTGTCACTTGTCCTTTGTTATTTACCAATGACTAATGACCAATGACTATTGACTAATGACCAATGACTATTGACTAATGACCAATGACTATTGACTAATGACTAATGACTAAAAAATGGTTTTGGATAGGCATTGCGGGTATATTTCTCCTATCACTTGCCCTGCGGTTTTGGGGGCTAGGTAGATTTAATACTCTCGTATTTGATGAAGTTTATTACGCTAAATTTGGCAATAACTATCTCACTCACACTCCATTTTTTGACGGTCATCCACCGCTAGGTAAACTTATTATTGCTTTGGGAATTTGGCTTAGCAGTCATGTTCCTTTTGGGCAAGATATGGTGAATGGGCTAACAGGTTCTTTGCGATCGCCTTGGAGTTATCGTTGGATTAATGCTCTGTTTGGCTCATTTATTCCCTTAATTGTCACTGGAATTGCCTATCAATTAAGTTATCGTCGTAGCTTTGCTTTACTTGCTGGTTTGTTCACAGCTTGTGACGGTATATTTATTGTTGAATCTCGCTATGCCCTGATCAATATTTATATAGTTGTCTTTGGATTGTTAGGGCAGTGGTTTTTCTTATTGGCATTGGCAAACCGCAAACAACGCAGGCTTTATTTAGTAATTGCTGGCATTGCTTTTGGTGCTTCTGTTGCCACCAAATGGAACGGTTTGTGGTTTATGTTGGGTACTTATCTGATCTGGATTTTCGCTTGGGTATGGCAATGGTTTGCCACAAATAAACCAAGAGATGTAACGGATGGATTGTACTCATCCACTACATCTGTTTTTCGTAGGTACAACGCCCGTATATGGGAATATGAAAGGGGAATATCGCCATTAGAAAACCTAACGCAACTGAAGATTTTTCACTTTTGCTTTTACTTAGGAATTATCCCAGCATTAATTTATAGTTTGATTTGGATTCCCCATCTGCTCATAGATACAAGATATAACTTTATCGAAGTTCACAAACAAATTTTGTCATTTCACGAGCATCTAGGTGGTAATAGTCCTACAGTACATCCTTACTGTGCTGCATGGTATAAATGGCCATTGATGACTCGACCAATGGCGTATTTATACCATGCAGCGGCAAGTTTCCAAGAACCCATACCTCTGATAGGGCCACCTTTGCCTACGGGTACAGGCAAAGTAATTTATGATGTCCATGCAATGGGTAATCCTTTTTTGTGGTGGTTTGGTGTCGCTGCCCTTGTATTTTTATTAGTGATGCTAGGGTGGCAAGTAGTAATTTTTTGGACAAAGCAAAAGCGTTTTTCTAATATAGCAGTGCTTTCTGTTGATACTTGGATTGCCCTTTACTTAGTGTTAAATTATGCAGCTAATTTATTACCTTGGGTAGGTGTAAATCGCTGTCTTTTTATTTATCACTATATGACGGCTGTAGTATTTGCATTTTTAGCGATCGCCTGGTTTGTAGATCAGTGTTTTCGCAGTTATTACAAAACAGTCCGTGCTGTTGGTGTCACCATTACCTTTGTCATTTTGGCTGCTTTTATTTTCTGGTTGCCTCTTTATTTAGCTTTACCTCTCTCCTCTGAGGATTATAAATTGCGGATGTGGTTTAATTCCTGGATTTAGTTCGAGTGACATCCTAGAGAATTGCGATCGCACAAACATGAATATGTATAAATATGTCTCTACAGTGGTTGCTCCAATTCATCAGCAACAAATAACAAATAAAGCAAATAAAATTTACTAAATTTTGACAAAAATACACATTCAGCGGATGTAATAATAAACTACTTTTAATATTTTTTATCTCAATACTTCTGAACAGCTTGCTAGACTGAGAACGCTAGTAGATTGGGAGAAACTGCAAAAGGCGACTAAGGAAGTGAAAGGTCTTAATTATTCACACAAAATTTTTCTTTCTTGATACATTTAGGAAGAGTGTCACTTTGTCGGTCTGGCTCTAACTATACTGCGATTAAAAGAAAGGTTACAAAAATTAATCTAGTTAGTTTGCGAAACCCAATCGAGCAATTAAGCCGATCGCTACTGAATTTTTGACGATCCGCAAGGAATAGGAGGATCTCGATGGTAATGGATTTAGAATTACAAGGTATGAATTTGACGAGCTTAAAAGAACCATCGATTCATATCATTAGTCAAATTCAACCGCATGGAGTACTTTTGGTTCTAGAAGAGCCAGGATTAAAAATCTTGCAAGTCAGCAGTAATACATACGATGTTTTCGGAATTTCTCCCGAAGACATGCTGCAAAAAAAACTGGAAGACTTACTCGATCCATTCCAAATCGAGAGAATTGAAGCAGGACTGCTACAAGAAAGTCTAGATTTTATCAATCCCACCAAAATATGGGCGAGAGTCAAAGGTGATGAATATGTAGTGTTTGATGGGGTATTCCACCGCAATAGCGATGGATTTTTGATTTTGGAATTGGAGCCTGCGATCTCTCAGGAAAACATACCCTTTCTAAGTTTTTATCACTTAGCGAGAGCATCTATTAACAAACTAGAAGAAACAGCAAATCTTCGCGATTTCTGTCAAATTCTTGTGGAAGAAGTGCGAAAAGTCACTGGATTTGACAGAGTGATGCTGTATAAATTCGATGATGATGAGCATGGCTCAGTCATTGCTGAAGAAAAAGTAGAAAGCATGGAATCCTATCTGGGTTTACATTATCCAGAGTCAGATATTCCTAGACCAGCAAGAAAATTATTTGCTTCTAATTGGATCAGAATAATTCCAGATAGCCATGCCCAGCCTGTAGAAATCTTGCCTGCGATTAATCCAGTTAGCAAGCACCGCCTAGATTTAACTAATTCGATTCTCAGAAGCCCCTATCAGTGCCATATGGAATATTTGCACAATATGGGCGTTGGTGCTTCTTTGACTATTTCTTTGATTAAAGAAGGAAAACTTTGGGGACTCATTGCTTGCCATCATCAAACACCCAAATATGTTTCCTATGAGATGCGGAAAGCTTGCGAATTCTTGGGGCGAGTCATCTTTTCGGAACTTGCAGATCGAGAAGAAACTGAAGATTATGACTATCGCATGCGGCTGACATATATCCAATCAGCACTGGTTGAATATATGTCCCAGGAAGAAAACTTTATTGATGGTTTGGTTAAACATCAGCCAAATCTGCTCGATTTAACCGGTGCACAAGGTGCAGCAATTTGTTTTGGTGGCAATTACACCTTGATTGGCAATACTCCCAAAGAAGAAGACCTGAATTTTTTAGTCCAATGGCTAAAGACTAACGTTGATGAAGAAGTCTTCTACACAGATTCTCTGCCACGCCTTTATCCAGATGCACAACACTTTAAAAACGTTGCCAGTGGTTTGCTAGCTATTCCGATTTCCAAACGCAATTATGTGTTGTGGTTCCGACCGGAAGTGATTCAAACTGTCAATTGGGGTGGCGATCCGAATCAGGCGTTTGAACTTAATCAGTCTGATGGGAACATGCGCCTGTGTCCGCGTAAATCGTTTGAGTTGTGGAAACAAACGGTTAGCTTAACGTCTTTACCCTGGCGTTCTGTGGAAATCAAAGCCGCTGTAGAATTGCGGAAAGCAATTGTTAATATTGTGCTGCGCCAAGCCGATGAACTAGCACAGTTAGCACACGATTTAGAACTATCCAACGCGGAATTGAAGAAGTTTGCCTACGTCGCCTCCCATGACTTGCAAGAACCGTTGAATCAGGTAGCAAACTACGTACAACTGTTGGAGATGCGCTACACAGAAGAACTCGACGAAGATGCTAAGGAATTTATTAACTACGCCGTCGAGGGAGTCAGCTTGATGCAGACGCTGATTGATGACGTGCTGGCATACTCTAAGGTGGATGTGCAGGCGATTGAATTTGAATTGACGGGGGTAGACAAAGCTTTAGAACGTGCCCTTGGCAATTTGCGGAAACGCATTAGCGAAACCGGTGCTGTCATTACCCATGATGAGTTACCAACTGTGATGGCTGATGGCACTCAGTTGATGCAATTGTTCCAGAACTTGATTGGCAATGCGATCAAGTTCCGCAGCGACAAAACCCCAGAAATTCATATAGGTGCTTCTCGCTTAGAGGATGAGTGGCTATTCTCAGTCCGGGATAACGGTATTGGCATTGATCCACGGTTTAGCGATCGCATTTTCGTTATCTTTCAACGCCTGCACACGCGAGATGAATACCCAGGTAGCGGTATGGGTTTGGCCATCTGTAAAAAGATTATCGAGTGTCACCGGGGGCGCATCTGGGTAGAATCACAACTAGGGGAGGGTGCAACATTCTACTTTACAATTCCTGTGGGAGGACGCGAGCGTGAGCGTAGAAACGGACGAAAAGCACAAAACAATCTTCTTGGTCGAAGATAATAAAGCCGATATCCGTCTCATCCAAGAAGCCTTGAAAAATAGCTTAATACCACACCAGGTAATCACCGTTAGGGATGGTATGGATGCTATGGCTTATTTGCGCCAAGAGGGTGAGTACGCTGACGCACCGCGTCCTGACTTGATCCTCTTAGATTTAAACCTGCCCAAAAAAGACGGTAGAGAAGTTCTGGCGGAAATTAAAACCGACCCTAAGCTGAAACGCATTCCCGTAGTAGTGCTAACAACCTCACACAATGACGAAGACATTTTTCATAGCTACGACTTGCACGTGAATTGTTACATTACTAAATCCCGCAATCTCAGCCAACTATTTCAAATCGTCAAAGGAATAGAAGATTTTTGGCTGTCTACCGTCACTTTGCCAGTGGAATGAAGGGGAGATCGGGAATCCGAAAGGGACTAGGGACTGGTGACTGGGGACTGGGGACTAGGGACTAGGTAGGAGATGAGAAGAATCTTCTCCCAATACCCGGTACCCAATCACCAATCACCAATTCCCAATCCCCAATTCCCAATTCCCAATGCCCTATGCCAATCCCCAGTCCCCAATCCCCAGTCCCTAATCCCCAATCCCTATTCCCAAAGCAGACTATGATTGGAAGCTCAATCAAAATTTTATTGATTGAGGACAATCTGGCAGAAGCTAGATTGTTACAAGAGTTTCTTAAGCAAGCCAACAAGAGTGAATTTACTCTGGTTCACGTTAAGCGATTGAGAGACGCTTTGGTTTTACTCAGTAATTGTACGGGTATCAACTGTAGCTTTGATGCTATTTTATTGGATCTGACACTACCAGACAGTCAAGGATTGACTTCTCTAACGCCGTTGATGAGTCAAGCTCCGAGCGTACCGATTGTTGTATTAACTAATACTAATGATGATGAACTTGCCCTCGAAGCGGTGCGGCAGGGGGCGCAAGATTATCTTGTCAAGCGACAGGTGAACGTAGAAGTATTGGTTCGCTCTTTGAGATATGCGATCGAGCGCAAGCAAGCATTAGAAGCATTACGCGCAGTCAATCAGGCGTTAGAAATTCGGGTTGAAGAGAGAACGGCAGAGTTAGTCAAAGCCCAAGAACTCAACCAATTCAAATCCGAATTTGTCTCCATGTTCTCTCATGACATCCGCAACCCTTTGAATACTATCCTGCTGGCAGCGGGCTTGCTACAAAACAATGATGACAAATTACCCAAAGAGAAAAAGCTGACTCATTATCAGCTAATTCGTTCAGCTATCAAAAATGTGTCACAGTTATTAGATGAAGTTTCTCTATTGGGTAGAGTTGATTCAGGTAAACTTCAACGTGATTTTACTTTACTAGATTTAAAAGATTTCTGTTGCCAACTACTTGAAGAAGCTCAACTAGTTACAGCCGAGAAGCATATTAAGCTTGTATTCACAACTAGTGAGCAACTGGGTGAAGCATTGTGCGACGAAAATTTGTTGCGCCATATTTTAGGAAATTTACTCAGTAATGCTATTAAGTATTCATATCCGAATAGTAATGTTTATTTTGAACTATTATTTCAAAATCAAACCGTAATCTTCCGGATTCAAGATGAGGGTATAGGTATTCCCCAAGAAGACCAAAAGCAACTGTTTGAACCATTCCATCGTGCTAGCAATGTCGGTACAATTCCTGGCACCGGCTTAGGTTTAGCGATTGTTAAAAAGTGTCTAGAGACACATGGAGGAGAGATTACAGTTAATAGTGAAGTGGGAGTAGGTACAACCTTTACTGTTACACTGCCGTTGATTAAAGCTTAATGAAATTCTTGTGCTTACAATCAACGCCTTCGTAGATGTCAACATGTCAGCGATCGCCATATCACCCGTCTAAACTGGAAAGCTTGTGAATCCACAGTCACAGTGGTTATGATTAATTTTTTATGCTGTTTTCTTGACAAATCGAAAAAATTGTTACAATAAATACAGAAATAAAATCGTTCATCTCCTTAGCATGTGATGCCAAATTGCATTCACAGGCTTCACTTGTCATGCTCTGCGTAACGCAGTAAAGCGTAGATATTCCGCTTAGCATAACAATCAGCGAGGAGACGGAAGTAAGGAGACATCCTGAAGGAACGCGCCTCATTTAATTCCAACCTACAAAAAATTAAAAGCGAGGCGAAGCAAATGAAACTTACCTATCGCGGTGTTGATTATGAACACAATCCTCTCGCCGTGGAAATGACCCCAGGAGAAATTGGCGGCAAGTACCGTGGTGCGAGTTGGCAACGTTATTATCCCAGACACATTCCTGTACCTCAACCAGTAGCTGAGTTGAAGTATCGCGGAGTTTCCTATTGTATTGGCGATCCACTGGATGTGGAAGTGATGAGACAGCGGAAACAATACAGTGCTAATGCCACTGCGGCTACTCATGGTAGACGCGAACCATCTAGTCAGGATTTAGCCAATACTCATCTCGTCCATATTCGCCATAATCTAGAACACCGGCTGCAAGTAGCCAAAGAAAAGGGAGACCAAAACCTCATCCGCTTACTAGAAGATGAGGCTAGACAATTAATGGTTAGTGGATAGTAGATAGTAGTTAGTAGTTGTCATTTACAGACTACTAACCACTAACTACTAACTACTCACTACCACGATTAATCCAAATACCTCTTAATCCCGCTGCTTTTGCGGCTTGATAATCTTCTGCGATACTGTCTCCAATGTGCCACGCTGCCGCAGGTTCGCAGTTGTGTTTTTCTAAGGCAATGGCAAAAATTTGGGGATCGGGTTTGGCTGCGCCTGCTTGGGTAGAAATGGTGATGGAACTGAAAAAGTCTCTCAGTTCCAAAGCCTGCAACACTGAGTAGAGGCGGGAATCAAAATTCGACACTATCCCTAGTTCAATTCCCATCTTTTGCCACTTTGTCAAAGCTGGTATGACATCGTCATAGACAAACCACGGTTCGGCT
Source organism: Fischerella sp. PCC 9605 (assembly GCF_000517105.1). Classification (GTDB taxonomy): domain Bacteria; phylum Cyanobacteriota; class Cyanobacteriia; order Cyanobacteriales; family Nostocaceae; genus PCC9605. Next base: position 961,293 of record NZ_KI912151.1, read on the forward strand.
GTACCAAAGTGGATATAGACTTCGCTAAAAAAAGCCGAAAAGTCATAAAATTGCTCAAAAACCCCTGCTTGTTTAAAAGTGTTGGAGGCTATTTGAAACCACCACTCAAACTCATACTGGGGAATATCTCGTTCTTGTACATCTGGGAACACAGGCGGTGGCGCGGCTTTAAAGCTTTGGAGAAACATTTCATTCAAAGTTTCGGCAGAAGTTGCGACGCCAAATTCCCGGGCGATTTGACTATAAACTTCACCCACACTACCTTTAACGCCGAAGATTGTGCCAACAGCATCTAAAAAAATAACTTTCGGTCGTTCCATCAACCTATGACTATATTTGGATTTTAGATTTTAGATTTTGGAAAAATAATCTATCAGGTGCAAAGCGCAATGTCTGATGACAAAACGCTAAGCACCTGAGTCTGGTGCACCATTTATTATTTTGATAATGTCTCTATAATAGGACGAGCTAGCCAGTTAAAACCAACTTTGAGTTTATGGTCTAAAGTTGGCATTCGATACAGATAGGCAAGACGACGAGCGAGGTAAGCCAAAGAACCCTCTAGTTTAATACCCAAACTAGTAAGGGTGGCGTTGTCTATCCCCAGTGTCATCATTTCGCCTAAGTATTGATAGCGGAAGGGAAGTAGAGGACGATGAGTCAGAGTTGCCCAGATGTTCCAAGCTGCATAGTCAGCTTGTTGGAAAGCTGCCTGGGCTGTGGCGGGAACTTGCTGTCCTTCGACATCGCGACAATCTGCCAAATCTCCCAAGGCAAAAATTTCTGGATGGTCAAGGACTTGGAGAGTCGGTGTGGTAGTGATTTGACCGCGCTGATTTTGCTTGAAAGGAAGATTTCGGACTACAGGCGCAACTCTCGTTCCTACTGTCCAAATTACTAAATCTACAGGGATGGTATCTACTTGACCTTTATATTCCAGGGAAATGGTATCTTGGGCGATCGCAACTACCTTGGTTTCTAAGTCAATAAATATACCTCGTTCTTCCAAAGCCTTCGTAGCTGCTTCGCGGTTAAACTCTGGGGAGGTTCGTAAAATTTGGTCAGTTACTTCAATTAACCGAAAGCGTCCTCTTTGCCCTAGTCTGTCTGCTAGTTTACACGCTAACTCTACACCGCTGTAACCAGCGCCAACAATCGCCACTCGAATTTTATCTGTATCGGATTCTTCCAATACTCGCAAGCGTTCTTCCAAGCGATATGCATCCGCAATTGTACGGAAAGTATAGGCGTGAGATGCCGCTCCTGACACCATGTCTAGTGGTGTTTCGCCACCCAGTGCTAACACCAAGCGGTCGTAGCCGATTTCCGGGCCATCCTGTAAGTGTACCCGTCGCTGGTTTATATCAATTCCTGACACAGTAGCTTGATAAAAACGCACACCTGTGTCTTGTAACAGTTCTTCAAAAGGAGGGGCAATTTCCCAGGTTTGTAGTTCGCCAGTCAGTAGTTCGTAGAGGAGAGGAGAAAAAAGAAAGCGATCGCTGTGATCTACCAGAACTATTTCAGGTTTTGGCAACGCTTCCCAAGGTAACTGGCTTAACCGCAGGGCAGTGTAGAGACCACCAAAGCCTCCACCCAGAATACAGATTCTTGCTGTTTGTTCGGTCATTTGTCTAATGGGCAGTCAATCCCAGTAGGGAACTTATATCAGTGTAATGATTTCTTTCGGTCTATTGCCATCAACCATTCTCAAATAAGCAAAAGGCGGTTTATGATTTGCACAAACCACCTTCAATTTAATATTTAAGTAAAAAAGACTTAATTACCACCGGTAGTGATAGCTTTGAAATGTTGGGCGGTAACTTCACCCTTGGCGTACCATTTTCCGTCTTCACCTTTCTCGAATTGGTTCCTGACACTATTCCAAGCAACTTGACGGGCACCCTCTTCACTCATACCATTGCTTTGGGCAGCTTTGAAGGCAGCAGCGTAAATTTGTTGAGCTGGTCGAGGTAGTTCTCCTCTGATTTCTTCTGGTAATCCTTCGACGTTTTTATTTTTGCTTTCTTCTGGTGCTTGCTCTACGTTGTTATTTCTGATTTCTTCTGATGATTGCATAAATTCACTCCGATGATTTAATCTCGAACTAGTATTGAGTTCATCGTAAAAACTCAAAGACTCGGTCTCCTCTTTCTGCAAGCATAGATATTATTCAACCTTGGGTAGAAATTTGATCCTGTTAAGCAGCTAAATTTTTAGGAGAATATTTATAAAATTTCCTCAGGAAAATTATGCCGATTTATTAATTATTTTGTAGGCGTTTCTGTTAAACTTGGACGCAGGCAGAGGTAAAGTAATGGAGCAAACAAAGGCAATAACGCCACTATCCAAAAAATATGAACATCTTTAATACCTCTTCGTGCCATATCATCATCAAATAAAGAGGTGATGGGAAATATCAGGCACATCAAACAAAAGTCTATACTAATAAGATGTACAAAGTGTATGGTTTGAAATTGGCGAATATAATCTTCCCAATCTCCAGCTAGGACTGCGTAAAATAGTAAACCAATAGTAAGGATTAAAAGAAAAACTCCTGTTGAACGTCGGTCAAAAAATTCTAGCCACTTATCTTTTTTACCAAAGAATTCTTGATTGGATTTTCGGAAAATTAAGTAAGGTAAAAGGCAGATTACTCCCGTGAAATTTGAACCGATAAAATACGGCCAAGCGCGAAAGTTTTGCATTCTGCCATCAGCAAACATCAGACATCCGTAAATCATCGGCCAGACACCCATCAGCCAAAAGATTACTGGGATAATGGCATTCAGTTTATCGTATTGGAATGTCAACAGTTTCCAAGCTAAGGGCCATGTATCGGCTTGATCCAGGGGAGCTAACCATATAGTGTAAGCGGAAAATCCCAGCCAGATTACCGAGAGGAAGATTTTTCTAGCAGGTATAGGACTCGCAAAGGTGCGATCGCGATTCAACGATTCATGACTGTGATTGTGAAACATAGACTAATTGCTTCCTTGCACTTAGTTTTGAAACGCAGAGGTTCGCAAAGGAAAACGCAGAGGGACGCAGAGTTTTGGTAAAGAGATTTCGCGCGAACTTATGCAATTGAGTTCACCCGTATCAATGAAAGTCAATGGTAGGTTGCAGAAGTAGTGCGATCGCCCCCACAATCACGAATGATAATGTTACCCAAAATAAAACAATATTTAGCCTCATAGCGTTTCCATACCTTGTCGAGTTTGTGAACTAAAAATTGCGAAATCATCTGACATAGAGTGTTAGTTCTCAGGCTGCTATCTAGTTACAAAAAGCCTATGCCCGCAACCACTAGGTTTTCTGGGTATTGGAAATTTTATAAACTTCCAGTTTCCGAAAATCTACTCTAATCAGATGCTATAAAGACAAAAGAGCAATGATCGTCTTTCTTTAGAAAGGTTTGTTCAAAACCTCGGGTAGAAGCTTAAATAGGTATAGAGTGAGTAGCCCTTTCAACAAGGTGGATGAAAAATATGCTTTCATTGCCTGGCTTTTCCTGATTCGACTTGGTGTCTTTGTGTCTTGGTGGTTCAAGAAAATTTATTTTCACCACATAGACGCACAGCGGCTTCCCGCAGGGTAGACACCAAGACACGAAGAAAATTTATTGATTATCTGTAAAATAAATTCCCGAGTGTCTAAAGACGCAAAATTTTGTGTTTGGTTAAACTCGCTCTTGCTGAGGACACTGTTTTTCCTGTGTTTTAATTTTTTGTTGAATTTTTGTTGGGATGCCTAGTTTAGCATTAGTAAAAAGTCGTTCAAATTCACGCTGATAGTGAGTAGCAACAATGGGATTTTCAATGACTAAAAGTGTTTCGTCGTTGCCTTTATTTGCTGCTTCTGTCCAATTGTGAGAACCTGTAATTACTGTTTTACTATCAATAATACCGAATTTATGGTGCAATAAATCGCCTTTTGGTAATAAAGGTACACCTACAGTAGTAATAGGATTTTTCCATTGATGATTACCTTTTTTATATTTACATTTTTGATTGAGAGTTATTCCCATCATATCTAATGCTTCACTATAAGGGCGATAAGCAAAATCTGGCTCAATTAAAGCGCGAATTTTCACATTGGCATTATGGCGTAACTCCAGAATATTTGCCAAACGCTGTTCGGAAAATACAAACAGTGCCATATCAATGGAATTGCTGGCTAAATTTAAAGTTTTTTCAATCAAACCATTACTGCTTTGACTCCAGGGTTTAGTAGGAGAGGTTGGTGAAAAATTCAAGGTGATTTTGTTATCGCCTAATTTAATTGTTTGGGGATTTCGCAACGGTTTTTGCAAACCAAATTTACTGTCTGCCTGACTACCTAGTCCATCACCCCACATGATGTTAAATTCTTTTGTAAACATATTTGCTAATTCGGGGCTGTCAATTTTTAACAAATTGTTGGCATTACCCAGACTGCTGGAGTTACTAAAATCCCCGTGTACATCGCTCATAGTGAAGTTTGCAGAAGTGACTATCAAAAAACGATTGTCCACAATTACAAACTTATGATGCATCAAACTGCTACCCTTAGAGCCATCGGCTGTGTCATCAATTAAAGGTATTCTGGCATTACCTAAAATTACCAATGCATCTCTTTGATTAATTTCTTCTGGGCTAAGTTTACCGTCTTGATTAATATCTGCAAATCGCCGAAAATCCTGATAGCGTTCTTGTTTCCTTTTCTCCAATTTATTAACTTTATTATGTGTAAAATTACTCCAAGGTAGACTATACTGATTTTCTAAAATTACTCTTACCTTTACGCCTGCTTTTTGTCTATCTACTAATGCTTGCGCTATTTTGGGTAAACGTAATTCTTGCACTGCTACATCGACTGTGGATTGAGCTTGAGAAATTGTATCAACAATCAATTTTTCTAAGTTGTCACCCTGACGAGTTTGCTGACGATAAGGTTCTAGATATTGGGAAGATTCGGAATGGTTAAAGTAAACTTCCACAAATGGATCTTGGGGCAGTGGTTCTAGACGCTTATTCTTAGACTGGCCTCGTTGACAGGCAGTGAGAGTTAGTATTACTACAAAGATAAAAGAAAAACGCCATTGGGTAGAGAAAAAATACACGGTATTCAGATAAAAGTGTATTGTAATGAACACTTTTATGATTCCCAAAGCATGAGGTTATTAAACGTATAGGGAAGCGAAAATACAAGATTGTAAAAATTTGGGAAATTAACTGTATAAGCTGAAAGTAGAAGCAGCCCGTGCGAAGGTGTTTTTACTGGAGAATCTATGCAAGTTTATCTAGATTACAGCGCTACTACTCCGACTCGAAAAGAAGCGATCGCAGCAATGCAAGCAGTCCTCACTCAACAGTGGGGCAATCCCTCCAGCTTGCATGAGTGGGGACAACGGGCAGCAACAGTAGTGGAACAAGCCAGAATGCAGGTAGCTGGTTTAATTAATGCACCTGCTGAATCTATCATTTTTACTTCTGGGGGTACGGAAGCAGACAATTTGGCGATTATGGGTGTTGCCCGGTTATATACCAAACCGCAACATATAATTATTTCCAGCATTGAGCATTCAGCTGTTGCCGAACCTGCACGCTTGCTAGAACAATGGGGTTGGGAAGTGACTCGCCTAAGGGTGGATAGTAAAGGTAGAGTTAATCCTCTAGATTTAAAGGCGGCGTTGCAAGATAACACTGTCTTAGTGTCAGTAATTTACGGACAAAGTGAAGTTGGCACAGTGCAACCCATTGCCGAACTGGGAAACATTGCTCGCAACGCTGGTGTACTTTTCCACACAGACGCAGTGCAGGTGGCGGGACGCTTGCCTATAAACTTGCAAAGTTTACCTGTAGATTTGCTGAGTCTGTCCAGTCACAAAATTTACGGTTCTCAAGGTGCAGGGGCGCTATACGTGCGTCCGGGTGTAGAATTGGTTCCCCTCCTGGGTGGTGGAGGACAAGAAAAGCGGTTGCGTTCCGGTACGCAAGCAGTACCTGCGATCGCTGGTTTTGGTGTAGCAGCAGAATTGGCAGGGCAAGAGATGGCGACAGAGACGCCCAGATTGATGCAGTTACGCGATCGCCTGTTTTCCCAATTAGCCGATATCCCGGGTTTAATACCTACAGGCGATTTGATTCACCGCCTGCCTCACCATGTCAGCTTCTGTTTAGAACACGCCGATGGTGAAAAACTCAGTGGTAAAACTCTGGTGCGGGAGTTGAACCGTGCTGGTATTGGTATCAGTGCTGGTGCAGCTTGTAATAGCGGTAAACTCAGCCCCAGTCCGATTTTGCTAGCAATGGGCTACTCCGACAAAGCAGCTTTGGCAGGAGTTCGCATGACACTGGGGCGAGACACCACAGAAGCAGATATAGATTGGGTAGCAATGGTATTCAAGCAGATTTTGCAGCGACTATCACCTGTAGAATTGGTTGTTAGTCATTAGTCATTGGTCATTTGTCATTTGTTTAGTTGTTAATTACTAACAATCCAAAATCCAAAATTTTTTAATATGCCTGAACTACCAAATTCTCTAGAAGATGCGATCGCCCAAGCCCAAGTCGCTACACAAGCTGCCCTAGCGGATGGGTATACTAAACTACAAGTTGAGTTACTCTTTCCAGAACTCAAACTAATGCCAGTCGCCCAGCAATTTCTGCCCATATTTGAACAATACAGCGATAAACTGAAGGTTCTGTTTCCTGATGCGGGTAGTGCCGGTCTTGCTCGTCGCGATTGGACAGATGTACCATTTAAAATTACCGATATAGGTACTGGCAGGGCTGCTTCTATCCAGTCAAAAATTCAGCCAGAAGATGAAATTTTCTTGTTTATTGCTCCAACTTCACCAGAATTGCCGCAGTTAGAAAAAATCTGTGAAGAAATAGGCGATCGCCCCTTTGTAATGTTAAATCCCTTTCTGGAAGATGCCGGAAAGATAGGCATTGGCTATGCTGCTAGGCAAACCCGCATTCGTTTTTTTAATACAATTGAAGCTTGTTACTACCTCCGTCCCGTCTATGAAGGGGTAGCCCTATTCCGCTGCTATCCTGGAATGTGGGAAATTTGGGTAGAAAATGGCGGTGAATATCAAAAAATTGTGGAGTTACCGCAAAAACCATCTGGTGATGACTTGGATCTGATTCTCGCGAAGGGACAAGCGTCAACATCCACAGAAGAAGCCGTACCCGTGAAAAAGCCGAGTGTGTTCAGGGGTTTGCAAAGATTCATCCAGGCGTTGAAAAATTAATTGATTTACATAACTTGGTGTCTTGGTGTCTTGGTGGTTAATAAAATTTATTTTTGAACCACTAAGACACAAAGACACAAAGAAAACTCTATCTTGCTAGAGATTAGGGACACATTAAAGTATCGCGAGTGTGCCGCCCTGTCACCGGATTAGTGCCTTTAGCTACTTTACACAATTTCTCCAACGTATCTTCACGCAGATAAGTGTCAGTAAAATCTGCGCCATCAATAATTGCCCCATCAAACATGGTGCTGGTAGTAAACGCACCTTCTAATATCGCATTCGTCAAATTCGCTTTGGTCATCCTAGCTGATTCTAAATCGGCATAGCTTAAGTCAGCTCCGGTAAAATCTACCGAGGCTAAGTTTGCCGAAAAGAATCTGACTCCACGTAAGTTGGATTCACTGAATTTGCTATTGCGGAGATTAGCATGATCGAAACTGGAATCTGTCAAGTCTTGTTTGGAAAAATCAGCTTCAATCAGGGTTCGGTTGTTATAGTTGATTGCTACAGCGCTTTGCGGGAAAGCTAAAGCAGCTGTGATGGCAATCACTGTCAAAAGCAATACACTGAGTATGCTTGTTCTAATCCGATCGCTTAACCTTGAACTCATCGTAATTTTAGCCAATGGCAAACCATCCTCCATATAATAATTATCCCGATATCGGTAACACAGGAGAAGATCTAGTAGCACAATGGTTAAAATCTCAGGGTTGGGTAATTCTCCATCGGCGTTGGCGGTGTCGGTGGGGAGAGATTGATATTATTGCCCAGGATGGAGGAGTAGCAAAAAATGGGGTGATGGGGAGGTTGGGAGATGGGGAGAATTCAAATCTCACACCTTCTCCGATACTGGCGTTTGTGGAGGTGAAAACGCGCAGTCCTAGTAATTGGGATGCAGGGGGAAGAAACGCGATCGCCCTACAAAAGCAAGTGAAACTCTGGCGTGCAGCACAGATGTTTTTAGTTAAACACCCCCAAATGGCAGATTATCCTTGCCGATTTGATGTTGCTATAGTTAGCTGTCAGCAAATCTCAACACAATTTACTGCGGTTAAAGTAATTGAAAAAAGTCTAGCTGATTATTCTACAGCGGCATATAGATTAACACTACAAGAATATATTCCTGCTGCTTTTGAGTTAGCTAATGATAATGGCGAATAGCTAATGGCTAATGACAATTAGCTATCACCAATTACCATTTATCAATCATTCATTTTTATTTAGTAGCGTTAAAAATGAACTATATCATGCTAAAGTTTCTGGACAGTAACCTAATCCCCTCACAAATTGTTGGCGAAATGCTTCTATTTCCTCTCTTTCTGGGCTACCATGAGAGACAATAGCTACTTGATAGCGGCGCATAACGTCGACAGGACACTGTCCCGCCTCTAAGCTCCAAAGTGCCATTTGCACTCGCATTGGCGGTTCGTAGCTAATCCCTAATTCATTCAAGAAAGCCCTAATGTCACCATCTTCTTGGGGTGATACCTGATTTCTCAGTTTGACCCTAACCACCCAACCATCAATTTGATGAATTACGGTGACGAAGGAAACAGGTATTTGGGGTTTGGCGTGTAAGTATTGAACAACCCTCAGAGTGAGACTGGCATTTGCCAGATAATACAAGTATTCCATCTTGGTGCTTGGGATCAAAGCCAATCCTACATTTCTATTTATATTATTGGTTGATTGAGTACAAAACCCGCTAGGGTAAAAGCCCCCGTTTTTAGATGGGGAGGTTTACCCAATTTTTATATAGGTGCTTAAGTGGTGGTTCAGTGGTACTTAATAGTATCTATCTTAAAGTCCAGGGATCAATTTCGCTGGCAATCCTTTAGAGTTCTTTTAGAAAGCACAACTCTAACCAGCTTGTTTAAGAAAGTCTAAATTGTAGATGCAACAAGAAATAACAAAAGCTAATTACAATTCAACTTCTAGCCAGACAACAGAAAACTTGGAATTAGACTGTTCGTTAGCTGGTTATGATTATGAGTTACCGACCGAACTAATTGCTCAGAATCCGGCTATTCCCAGAGATAGTTCAAGACTGTTGGTCGTAAATTCTCCGGATGTGGGTAAAGAAACTGCACCCTTACATTATATTTTCCGTGATTTACCGGAAATCCTCCGAACGGGAGATTTATTGGTAATGAATAATACGCGAGTGATTCCGGCACGGCTATACGGTCAAAAATCAACTGGGGCAGAGGTAGAAGTGTTGCTGTTGGAGGAACGACAGCATAATTGTTGGTTAGCCTTAGTGAAGCCGGGGAAACGCTTTAAGCACGGTTCAAAGATTGTTTTTGCAGCGAAGCTTGCGGAGAGTGGGGAAAATTTCTCCCCCTCCTCTAACTTGACTGCAACCGTCCTAGAAACCGACGCTGCAACAGGGGGGCGGTTGCTGCAATTTGATCTGCCAGAGGGAATGTCTTTGCTGCAAGTGTTAGATGTGTTTGGTGAAGTACCTCTGCCACCTTACATCACGGCAACTAATGCCCAGAGCGAACAGTATCAAACAGTTTACGCTCAAACTCCCGGAGCAGTCGCTGCTCCCACCGCTGGGCTACACTTTACTCCAGAATTGCTGGAACGATTGCGACAAAAAGGCATTAATCAGGCTTTTGTGACATTGCACGTGGGCGTGGGCACATTTCGCCCTGTGGAAGTAGAAGATGTAACTACTCACAAGATGCATGAAGAATGGATTGAAGTACCTGAAGCAACTGTAGAGCAAATTCGTGCTACTCAAGCAGCTGGGGGGCGAATTATTGCTGTGGGTACAACGGTAGTTCGTGCTTTAGAAGGGGCAGCAATTCAAGGAGAGTTACAACCATTTTGCGGCAAGACCGATTTATTTATTTATCCGGGTTATAAATGGCGGGTGGTGGAGGGTTTGATTACTAATTTTCACTTACCGCGATCGAGTTTGTTGATGCTGGTGAGTGCTTTAATTGGTAGGGAGCGATTGTTAAATATTTATCAGGAAGCTGTAGCTTCTCGATATCGCTTCTATTCTTTTGGTGATGCAATGCTGATTTTGCCGGAAGCTAGAGGCTAGTACCGCTACCTTGGAATGATCTGGGCGGGCAGGATGCCCACCCCACAAGAATCATCGCTTGATTATGCAACGACTGATTTTGGACATACTCAATTTTTTGTGTAATTTTTCCAGGTTTGGGCTATTATTTGAGCGTCTTTGCCAAAAAAACTCTCCTTGTCGCCATTACTCCAAGTAATGACACAGGCCTCTTGCAAGGACATATTCAGATGAACTTTCCGAAAGCGAATTTGGCGAGCATAAGCCAAATTCATCCAGCCTTTTGTGGGTGTTTGACAAAGAATGTGTTGTGTCATGATTGCTAACTCGACAAATTAACCAGTCACCTATGTGATGACTAACGCCAGGCGTAATTTCTCATCTCTAACCTCCAGCCTCGAAAATTAAATATGTAACAGTTGAATTTTCACCGGCATACTGGGTATTCTGACTTTATGAGCATCTAGCAATCAGTGCAGGTCGCCAATCATGTCTCAAACATATCAAGTTTGTCAGTGGATTTCCGGTATACGCAAGGCTGTGTTATTCTGCTCCTCTGCGGTTTTGGTGTTAGTGGCACCAACAATAACTGAATTACCAGGAAGCAAGCTGCTGGCACAAAGTGTTGTTTCTCAGGATTTAGATGCAGCCAGCTTTTTTCAGCAGGGGGTGATGCGCTATCACCGCAAAGATTTACAGGGTGCAGAATCTGCATTTCGCCAAGCCTTGCAGATAGATCCCAAAATTGCTCCCGCACGCAATTACTTGGGCAGTATTATGTTGCAGCAAAACCGCTTGGACGCAGCAGCACAGGAGTATACAGAGGCGATTAGGCTGAATCCCAATTTTGGCGAGTCTTATTATAATTTGGGCTTGGCTTTGCACAAACAAGGACAAGCCGAAGCCGCAATTACCGCTTACCGCCAAGCTTTGATTATCAACCCAGTAATAGCGGATGCCCAGTATAATTTGGGTTTGGTTTTGTATGAAAAAGGACATTCTGATGAGGCGATCGCAGCTTATCAGCAAGCAATTAATTTAGATGGCAACAATGCCAATGCTTATTTTAATTTAGCGATCGCCCTGCAAGAGCAAGGAAAATTAGAAGAAGCGATCGCAGCCTATCGCCAAGCTTTAAAGATAAATCCTGACAATGCTGTGGCTTACAATAACATGGGTAGTCTTCAGGCTCTGCAAGGTCAAACATCTGAAGCTATTGCCACTTATCAAGCAGCTATTAGCCGCATTCCCAAAAATGCAGAAGCTTATTACAACTTGGGAGTAGCTTTGTACAATCAAGGCGAGTTTAAAAAAGCTAGCGGTGCTTTTAAACGTGCGCGTAACCAGTACCGCGAACAAGGTAACATCCAGCAAGCTGACAAAGTTGAACAATTAATGCAGCAAGTTGCCCAGATGCAAGAACCAAAGCAACCTCAAGTCAGTCAAGCTTCTACTCCCTCTCAAGTTGAAACAGAGACTCCTGATGAGCCTGTTTCGGTTGAACAACAAGAGAAACCGAGGCAATCAGATACTCCTACCCAGGAGCAAGTTAACCCCGAAGAGGTGCCTTTCTCCTGGAAACCAGTACCCGCGGCTTTGCAGTAGAGTTAGTAGTTAGTAGATAGTAGTTAGTAGGTAGTAGGTAGTAAGTAGAATCGATTGTTAGTTATTGGTTTTTTCCCACTAACCACTAACCACTAACCACTAACCAATTTAAATCGGCAAACGATTAATATCCTTGTTACAGCCGATAACTACAATTGCTGAACCGCGTTCAAGACGTTGGTTGGGATAGGGATTAATTTGAAATTTTCCATCATGGCTTACCGCTAGTAAATTCAAGCCATAGCGGTTACGAAGTTGTAGTTCGGCAATCGTTTTGCCGTGAAATTCATCAGGAACAATTAACTCTACAATACTGTGATCTGGGTCAAGGTCAAATCTTTCTAAGATCGATGGTTTAGTGAGCGATCGCGCCAGCGCACATCCTGCTTCAAACTCAGGAAACACAACATAATCTGCCCCTACTCGCTGTAATAGCTTGCGGTGAACTTCACTAGAAGCTTTTGCCACTACATGAGGTACACCTCCCTCCTTGACATTCAGAGTAGTAATGATACTTTCCTGAATGTAATTTCCAATTGCGATAATGACGGTATCAAATTCAAAAATTCCTGCTTCTTTGAGTGCGGCAGGTTCTGTTGAGTCTATTTGCAAAGCATGACCGACTATTTGCTCAGTCAATGCTTCGTATACTCGCTTTTCATCAATATCTGTTCCTAACACTTGATATCCTAACTTGTGGAGTGTTGAACAGACAGCTCGACCAAAACGACCTAAACCGATCACGGCAAATTGATGATTGTCTTTACGCAGACTGCGAAGAAACGATAGTGATGACAGATTCACAGTTGTTACCTTTGTTGTTTCTCCCTGATTAAGGGCAAAACTTCGGTTCTACCGAAGAAATAAAAAAGTGTATTTTTACCTGATATTTCATATGTTATCAGTCATGAGTCATTAGTCATTGGTCACTTGTTGATTTTTCTACTAACTACTAATCACCAACAACCAACAATCAACAACTATCCCACAAGTAAGTTTTCTTCTGGATAGTGAACTCTGCTAGGGCGTGGATCTCCTAAGATAGCTGACATCAGCAATAACACACCCACCCTGCCTATATACATCGTGACAATTAATATCAACTTTGCTGCTATGGAAACACTACCGGTAATGCCAGTAGAAAGTCCCACGGTAGCAAAGGCTGACACTACTTCAAATAATATTTGAATAAAGTCTAATTCTGGATCTGTTAAAGTAATTAAAATTGTAGAGATAATAACTGTTGCGACAGAACCAATCAATACGCCAACAGCTTTTAAAACTAAAGATAATGCTATTTTTCGTTCATATAATAAAACTTCTTCTTTGCCTTGAAGAATTGCTTTAGTGCAGCTGGTAAGTACTCTCAAAGTTGTAGTTTTGATACCGCCTCCAGTACCTCCTGGGCTTGCACCAATAAACATAAATGCAATTGTAATAAATAGACCTGCTGTTGTCATTTGACCAATATCAATAGTATTAAAGCCAGCAGTTCTGGGAGTAACAGACTGAAACCAAGCAACTAATAATTTATCAAATAAACCCAAATCTCCAAACGTTTTAGAGTTTCGTAACTCTACCAAGAAAAATGCAATGGTTCCCAAAACTAACAGCACAAGTGTTGTACTAGTTGCAACTTTAAAATCTAGGGATAAAACTATATTTTCAGTTTTTTTCTGCAAGCGATCGCGTATCATCATATAGGTTTCTAAAATTACCTGATAACCAATACCTCCAAAAATAATTAATCCTGTAACGGTGAAAACAACTAAAGGCGAAGACTGATAACCAATTAAGCTATCTTTAAACAAGCTAAAACCAGCATTATTCCAAGCGTTAACACTATGAAAAATTGCTAACCACAGTCCTTTATCCCAACCATGATCTGGGACAAAAGCTGGCAATAGTAAAAATATTCCAGTGATTTCAAAAATTAACGTTGTGGCAATGATTGAGCGAATAATTTGAGTGCTACCACTCATCCCCGGACGATCTAAAGCTTGTTGAATGGCGATTTTTTGCCGTAAATCAAATTTACGCCCAATCAGCAGAATCAAAAAGGTTGTAGTTGTCATGTAACCCAACCCGCCAATCTGCGCCAACAGCATAATCCACAACTCACCCCAGAAGGAAAAATAAGTACCTGGATCAACTACAGATAAACCCGTGACACAAACTGCGGAAGTCGAAGTGAACAGGGCTACGATTGGGTCATTCCACGTACCGCTACTGGTAGAAAAAGGCATCATTAGTAGGATAGTTCCTACTGTGATAACTGCCAGAAATCCCAAGCAAATTGTTCGAGCAACAGTCATATTTTAGGTAAAAAAATAAACAACGCCAGGGATTTTGGACAGGATTGTGACTCCCTGGCAGCAAAAATACCCTAATCTAATTAAAAACACACATGGTAGCCTACGAGTATGTGTTTTTAAATTCTGCCTTGTCTTAACACCGCTTTGTTCATGAGCGCAACTCTTTACAAACAAATTCAGCAATTTTACGATGCTTCCTCCGGTTTGTGGGAGGAAGTATGGGGTGAACACATGCACCACGGTTACTATGGTGCAGATGGTACAGAAAAAAAAGACCGTCGGCAGGCACAAATTGACTTAATTGAAGAAGTCCTCCAATGGGCAGATGTACAGCAAGCTGAAAACGTCCTGGATGTGGGTTGTGGAATTGGTGGTAGTTCCCTTTACTTAGCAGAAAAATTTCATGCTAGGGCAACGGGTATTACTCTTAGTCCCGTGCAAGCTGCTAGAGCAAGGGAACGGGCTGAGGAATTGGGTTTAAGTACCAGAACTAATTTTCAGGTGGCAGATGCTCAAGAAATGTCTTTTGCCGAGAATTCTTTTGACTTGGTTTGGTCACTCGAAAGTGGCGAACATATGCCGGATAAAGTCAAGTTTATGCAAGAGTGCTACAGGGTGCTAAAACCAGGCGGAACTTTGGTTATGGTGACTTGGTGTCATCGCCCTACAGATGAGTCACCACTGACGGATAATGAGCAGCAGCACTTGGCGAAGATTTATCGAGTGTATTGTTTGCCGTATGTGATTTCTTTGCCGGAGTATGAAGCGATCGTCCATCAACTCGGATTACAAAATATCCGCACCGCTGATTGGTCAAAAGCGGTAGCACCATTTTGGAATGTGGTGATTGATTCGGCGCTGACTCCAAGGGCGATTTTTGGATTACTGCGATCGGGTTGGAGTACGATTATTGGGGCGCTGTCTTTGGGATTGATGCGTCGTGGCTATGAGCGTGGGTTAATTCGGTTTGGACTGTTGTGTGGAAAGAAATGTTAATGGTTAGTGGTTAGTCGTTAGTGGTTAGTGGTCAAAAGCTAACTACTATCTACTAATTACTACCACCTACTAACTAGTAACTACTATCTACTAACAAATACTATGACTGAAATTTCACAGCCAGGTTTTCGAGATAGTTGGCTTTACGCTTTGTGGAAATTCTCTCGCCCACATACAATTATTGGCACGAGTTTAAGTGTGTTGGGTTTGTATTTAATAGCAGTTGCTGTTGGTAATCCTAATTCTTCCCCATTTTCGATTCCCCCATCCCTATTTCCTCCTTTGGCAGCATGGATTGCTTGTTTGTGTGGCAATGTTTATATTGTGGGGTTAAATCAACTAGAAGATGTGGCGATTGACAAGATTAATAAGCCGCATTTACCGCTAGCTTCTGGTGAGTTTTCCCAGCGGACAGGAAAATTTATAGTAGCAGTCACTGGCATTTTAGCGCTAGTTTTGGCTTGGCTCAGCGGTCAGTTTTTGTTCGGAATGGTGACGATTAGTTTAGGAATTGGCACAGCTTATTCTTTGCCGCCAATTCGCTTAAAACGGTTTCCTTTTTGGGCGGCATTGTGTATTTTTTCGGTGCGGGGGGCAATTGTTAATTTAGGGTTATTTTTACACTTTAGTTGGGTACTGGAACAAAATAATTTTATTCCACCTATTCCTGTAGCGGTTTGGGTGCTGACGGTGTTTATTTTGGTGTTTACGTTTGCGATCGCTATTTTTAAAGATATCCCCGACATGGAGGGCGATCTGCAATACAATATCAAGACTTTCACTATCCAACTCGGCAAGCAGGCGGTGTTTAATCTTGCCCTTTGGGTATTAACTGTGTGTTACCTGGGAATGATTCTAGTTGGCTTGCTACGTCTAGCTGAAGTGAATGCTGTATTTTTGGTGATTACTCATCTAGCCGCGCTGGGTGCGATCTGGTGGCGGAGTCGAAAAGTAGATATGCAAGAAAAAAGTGCGATCGCCCGTTTTTATCAATTCATTTGGAAGCTGTTTTTTATCGAGTATCTAATCTTTCCTATCGCTTGTCTTTTGGCTTAAACAGATTCAATTGCTTATGAATCTGTGTGTATCTGTGGTTCTTCATTTATGCACATTTGACTGTATGCTAGAACAATACACTTCTATTTTCGCCACTGTCGCAGTCATATTTAGCATCTTTCTCCTTGGTTATTTTGCTTGGAAAACTTTAATTACTGCCAACTACTTCCAAAAAGGCATAAATCTTTATCAGCAAAAAGATTACCAAGGCGCAGAAGCAGCTTTTCGCCAAGTAATTGCTATCAACTCTACTAATGATGCGGTTCATTTGCTGTTAGGTGATACTTTAATGCAGCAAGGTAAAGTTGAAGAAGCAATTTCCGAATTTCAAGAAGTGATTCGTCGTGCCCCTAAAAAAGTCGATGCTTATTTGCGCTTGGCTCAAGCTTTGATGCAACAACAAAAACCACAGGAAGCAATTACTATCCTGCAACAAGCTAGCGATCTATTCCAAAAACAGCGCCAACCCGAAAAAGCCGAACAAATTCAACGGCTATTGCAACAAATATCTTCAGCGTCAAAAGATTCTTAATTTAGTGGGTGAAGATTGGCTTTACTTGAGGCATATAAAAAAAGTCAAAAACATCCCACTATACTCAAGAATATTAGATTATCAAAAGTGGCTGTTTTTGGTCAAGCGCTAAAATCGAGAAATCTCGTCTTGCAATTGAGAAAATTTCGCGTAAAATCAACACAACTTAACCAAATTGATAATTTTTATGAATCGAAAAAATACTTCAACCTTTAATAAAGATTATTTATAAATGCGAAAAGAAGTCTTGGTTTTGACAACCAGGACTTCTAATAATTTTCTTGGATGTAACACACAACCCTATTTATACGAAGTTCCTGAAGTAGATAGCCCAAATACTTCCAGCGATTCCAACCGCAATTAACAAGTTGGTGAAAAACCAGCCGAATTCTATTTCTTGTCCCAGTGTCTTGTCTTCTTGACCTGCGGTGAAAAATAATGACCAGGCTTGATTGAGATTGATTTTCTCAAAGTTGTTAAACTCTGGTCGAAAAACAACGGGTCCAAGCAAGTCTTTATTGGGGTAGTTAAAATCAGTTTTCATTGCTGTTCCCTCTTTTGTTCTATTGTTGACTGTTAATGATTTGTGGTTGTGAATTGCTTACAGGCTAGTTAGCCATCCAATTAAGCCGTGTCCGGTGAAAACTTCTAAAGCGATCAGTGAAACAAAGCCAATCATTGCTAAACGCCCATTGAGTTTCTCAGCATACTCGGTGAAGCCAGCCCGTGGAGTTTCTTCAACATAAACCTTAGGTTCAATGGCGTAGCTGTTGAGTAGACCGCGTTCGTTAATCGTAAAGCCTCTTCCTGTCATGTCTCCCTCCTGATTGCTATCTGTTGTAAACAAATATAACTTAATGTAACAAAAGATTGCTATAACTTGACATGGTAATATAAGTACAGTAAACCGTACAGAACGGGGTGAAAATGCCGTATTTGCCGCGTTGGGTTGATAAACATGACTAATCAAAAAGGCAAAGTCTACCTCGTGGGTGCAGGATTGGGAGATGTGGCATACCTGACGGTGAGAACTTATAATCTTTTGGCGATCGCTCAAGTGTTGGTTTACGATGCCCTTGTAGATGCCGAGTTGTTGCAGTTAGTATCACCCGACTGCCTAAAGCTGGATGTGGGTAAACGTGGAGGCAAACCCAGCACGCCGCAAGCTGAGATTAACAAGTTACTAGTCAAACATTGTCAGCAGGGGAAACAAGTTGTCAGGCTCAAAGGCGGCGATCCGTTTATTTTTGGTCGCTGTAGTGCCGAAATTGAAGCCTTGAAAGCCGCAGGTTGTGAGTTTGAAGTTGTACCAGGAATATCCTCTGCCTTAGCAGCACCTTTACTAGCAGGCATTCCGCTGACAGATCCAGTTCTGAGTCGCTGCTTTGCCGTATTTACTGCTCACGATCCTGATGCCTTGGATTGGGAAGCGCTATCAGCGTTAGAGACATTAGTAATTTTGATGGGAGGGCAGAATCTGGCTGAGATTATTTATCGGCTGCGGCGATACGGGCGATCGCTTTCTACACCCATTGCGATTATTCGTTGGGCAGGAACCCCACAGCAAAAAATCTGGACAGGCACACTCGAAACCATTCTAGAACAAACATCTGGTGTATCGCTCTCCCCAGTGGCGATCGTAATAGGAGAAGTGGTGGGGTTACGCAGATACTTACAACCTGAGAATATAGACTTAGATAATTCTCCAGAACGCACTACTCCCAAAACACAAGATATGGTTACTAACCTCTCCAACTCTACCTCTGCCATCTCAAGCACGTCCGGTCTCCCCCTCAGCGGTAAAACAATTCTGGTGACACGTTCAGAAGGACAGTCGAGTCAATTTGCAGAACTCTTAAAGTCAGTAGGCGCACATGTCGTCGAAATGCCTGCTCTAGAAATTGGCCCGCCTTCTAGTTGGGAAGCTTTAGATCGTGCGATCGCCCGGTTATCTGAGTTCGACTGGTTAATTCTCACTTCCAGCAACGGTGTAGATTACTTTTTTGAACGGCTGCTGGCACAGGGTAAAGATATTCGTGCTTTAGCAGGAATTAAAATTGCTGTCGTTGGTGAGAAAACAGCCCAAACCCTCAGACAACACTGTTTGCAACCAGACTTCATACCACCTAACTTTGTCGCCGACTCTTTAGTCGCACACTTCCCCGAAGAACTTGCAGGTAAAAAGATTTTATTTCCGAGAGTAGAAAGCGGCGGACGGGAAACTTTGGTTAGAGAATTATCCGCCAAAGGTGCAGAAGTGGTAGAGGTTCCAGCCTATCAATCTTGCTGTCCGAGTAGTACCCCTCCTTCGGCAGAATTAGCTTTGCAGAGTGGAACAGTTGATATTATTACCTTTGCCAGTTCTAAAACCGTACAATTTTTCAATCAGCTGGCAGAAAAGATATTTTCCGATCACTCCGAGGAAAACCAATCTTCTGTAGTTGCAAATTACTTAGAGGGAGTTTGTATTGCTTCTATCGGTCCACAAACTTCTCATACTTGTCGTTCTCTATTCGGACGTGTAGATGTCGAAGCTGAAGAATACACTTTGGAGGGTTTAACCCAAGCATTGATTAAATGGGCAAAGAATAGTTAGTTGTTAGTGGTTAGTAGTTAGTAGTTGGTTTTTACCACTAATCACTATCAACTATCCACTATCCAATCACAAATGACTAAACGAATTATCGGTTTAACTGGTGGTATTGCTACAGGTAAAACGACTGTTGCCAATTACTTGGCAAATGCTTATCATTTGCCAATTTTGGATGCAGATATTTATGCCCGAGATGCCGTCTGTGTAGGTTCACCGATTCTCGATGCGATCGCCAGTCACTACGGGGAACAAATTTTACTAGCAAACGGCGACCTTAATCGCCAAAAGCTTGGTGAAATTATCTTTCACAATCCCGAGGAACGCTTCTGGATAGAGAATTTGATTCATCCTTACGTGCGCGATCGCTTTCAGGGAGAAATTTCTACATCTACCGCAAAAACACTAGTCTTAGTTGTGCCTTTATTATTTGAAGCGGGAATGACTGATTTAGTCACAGAAATTTGGGTTGTGTATTGTTCTGAGCAACAACAATTAGAAAGATTAATGCAGCGAAATAATTTAACTTTAGAGCAAGCACAAGCGAGAATTCACAGCCAAATGTCTATTACAGAAAAAGCAGCGCGTGCTGATGTCATTTTAGATAATTCCTCCACCTTGGAAGCATTACTAAAACAAGTTGATGCAGCATTAACTGAGATGCCATTCAAATCAATACTATAGAAATCATCTTTGTGTCTTAGTGTCTTTGTGTTTCAAGATTCTTTTAACCACCAAGGCACAAAGACACAAAGTATTTTCAAACATCATGCTTCCCCGCCTACAATCACATCTCGTATCCGCAAACTCGGCCCGCCACAACCCACAGGTAAACCATTTTGTCCACCCTTACCGCAACCACCGGACTCATCCCAGTAAAAGTCATCGCCGATCGCTTCAATATCTGCCAGGGTTTGAAACACATTCCCCGAAAGCGTTACATCTTTGACTGGTTCAGCTATTTTCCCGTTTCTAATCATCCACGCTTCCCCAGCGCTAAAGGTGAACATTTCCCCATTTGTCATTCCACCTAACCAATTACGGGCATAAACTCCTTCTTTGATCTCACTAAATAAGTCTGCAACAGGTGTTTTACCCCTCTCGATCCACGTGTTGGTCATGCGTACAATTGGGGCATAGTGATAATTAAGACATCGAGCATTGCCTGTAGCTGCTTCTGCCAACTTGCCTGCTGTTTCCCGAGAATGCAAGCGTCCTACCAAAATTCCATCTTGAATTAGCTGCGTAGTTGTTGCCGGAGTTCCTTCATCGTCGTAAAAATAACTACCACGATGTCTGTTGGGGTCAGCACCATCAAAAATTTGCAAATCTTCAGGCCCGAATCTGCGTCCTATAGTCATTACTTCCATGAGATCCGGGTTTTCATAAGCCATGTCTGCTTCGGAAAGATGTCCAAAGGCTTCGTGGACAAATAAACCAGTAAGAATAGGGTCAATAACGACTGTATAGGTATTACCTTTTACTGATGGCAAAGATAAAGCTGCAACTGCCCTTTGTGCAGCGCTTTTGACTTGTGCGTCTAAATTGATTAAGTCTTCAAAAGCTTGACGCGAACCAGTGGTTTCCCTGCCAGTTTGGACGGTGTCACCGTTTCTGGCAGTAGCAGCAAAGCGCATTTCCATGTCCACCCAAGATTGTTCAATGAAAGTCCCTTCACTAGTAGCAATAATTACTCTTTGACTGCTGTCACCGTAACGCACGGAAGTAGTAGTAATGCGGCGATCTACACTTTTGAGGAGGTCAGAGTAGCGATCGCACAATTCTTTTTTTCTACTCAAGGAAATTTTGCGGGGGTCAGTACCAGTGAGTGGTAGTTGGCACACAGCTTGCACTGGTTTGATGGGAGCAAGTATGGTTTCTTCATCACCAACCATTCGCGCGGCAGAAATTGCTTCTTCGAGGCGATCTTGAATTGTCGTCAGGTGGTTAAAGCTGCTGAACCCCCACCCACCTTTATGACAAGCGCGGATGTGTCCACCAATAGAAATGCCTTCGCTGAGGGTTTCTACCTTGTCGCCACGCAACAAGATATCTGTATCTTCGGCTTCTTCCAAGCGAATCATCAGATAATCTACCCGAGATGAATAGCGAGTAATCAGGTCAGAAAGCAAATTTTGCACATCCGCAAGTAAGGTAGGCATTTTGCAGGCAGGAACAATTACAACTTAACTTTATTCTCTAATAGATTGTGTGAGTTTGAGTGTTGTTTGTTGGTAGTTGTTTGTTGTTTGTTCCAACCAACTACTAACAAACAACAAACAACACTTAACGTTTTACAATTATTTTTTCGATAATTTTTACCCTTGCCTGATCTTGGGTGAGTGAGTGATGTGGTCGAACATGCAAAAAAAGCCGCAAGTAACGTCAAAGTTAAAGTTAGAGGCAGGTAGTGCAACCAGTACAGTGTTGCTATTAGCAGGACTCTTTTTTTTCCTGTGTCTGTTGTTTACCCTGCACCGCTACTATAGTTTTTACGCTTCCTTTGACCAAGGCATTTTTAACCAAGTTTTTTGGAATAACCTGCACGGTCGCTTTTTTCAAAGTTCCCTTTCTTCGAGTCTATCTACAAACGTTGTCCATGCAGGGGAAGTTGCCACAGTTTATTACCATCGTCTTGGTCAACACTTTACTCCAGCTTTGTTACTGTGGCTACCAATCTATGCTTTATTCCCCTCTCCTATTACTTTGACAGTCCTGCAAGTAACACTCATCACAGCGGCGGGTTTAGTTTTGTACGTATTGGCGCGACAATATCTCAAACCACCACTGACAGTAATGATTACCGCTAGCTTTTATGGTGCTAATGCGGTAATAGGCCCGACATTAAGTAACTTTCACGACATCAGCCAGATTCCTTTGTTTGTGTTTACCCTACTGCTGGCAATGGAAAAGCGCTGGTGGTGGTTGTTTTGGCTGATGGCTGTTTTAATTTTGGCTGTGCGAGAAGATGCAGGTGTGGGTCTGTTTGGTGTGGGAGTTTACATGATTTTGAGTAAACGCTTTCCCCGCGCTGGATTTGGTGTCTGTGTCCTCAGTTTTGGCTATATGTTGGCGCTGACTAATCTAATTATGCCGTTGTTTTCTAAAGATATTTCGCAACGGTTCATGTTAGAACGGTTTGGACAATATGCCGATGGTGAGGAAGCTTCGACCCTAGAAATTATTTGGGGGATGATTAGCAATCCTCTGCGCTTGATAGTAGAATTAGTGACGCCAATAGACAGAACAATTAAGTATTTACTTGGTCATTGGTTACCCTTGGCATTTGTACCTGCTGTTGCTCCTGGTTCTTGGATGATCGCCGGTTTTCCGCTTTTAAAATTATTACTGGGTAAGGGAGAATCTGTCCTATCAATTACAATTCGTTACGCCTTAACTGTGGTGCCAGGGTTATTTTACGGGTCAATTCTCTGGTGGTCGCAGCATCAGCAAAAATTTAAACCTTCATTGCGTCGCTTTTGGGTGGTTTGTATTTGCCTGTCCCTGTTTTTTACCTTTACATCCAACCCAAATCGGACTTTTTACTTTCTCATTCCTGATTCAGTAAAACCTTGGATATATGTGTCGCTACCGCAACAATGGCAACATGTGGCTCAGATGCGCCCTTTGCTGGCGCAAATTCCCTCAAATACCAGTGTTTCTGCTACTACCTACCTTGTCCCCCATCTTTCCAGCAGGCGAGAAATTCTTCGCTTGCCTGCCCTAGAATTACGCAATGATGCCAAAGAAGTCATAAAAGTAGATTATGCGATCGCCGACCTTTGGCAATTACAAAAATATCAAGTCGCATTTAAAAGCGATCGCCGCCTATTAAAAGATTTGGTGACACTGATTGACCAGCTAACCAATAATCGCGAATATGGAATTATAGGCTTTCAAGATGGCGTTATTCTATTAAAAAAAGCTGCCAGTTCGGACACACAAGCAACAGCAGCTTGGTTAAAATTCCGTCAACAGTTGCAGCTTTCCAAACAATCGGCAACTTGATGTTGACTATATTGGCTGGCAAAAAGTGTTACTATCATTACTTTTTTCAATTATAAAAAAAATCTAAAAAGTAAGGAAAAAACACTCATTGCCAGAAACAAACTTCTAACTTTAGATATGTTAATAATTTTGGAAATTTGTAAAGGCTAGGGGATTGCATCAAATGAAGATACTAGTACTGAGTTGGGAATATCCGCCCCGTATTGTGGGAGGAATTGCGCGTCATGTGTCGGAGTTGTACCCGGAACTGGCAAAGTTAGGGCATGAGATCCACCTCATTACGCCTGAGTTCGGTCATGCACCTATGTATGAGGTAGTGGAAGGAGTGCGGGTGCATCGCGTTCCCGTAGCTGGTGGTAACGACTTTTTCCACTGGGTAGTGAACATGAACGAAAGCATGGGCAGTCATGGCGGAAAATTGATAGCGGAGGAAGGCCCGTTTGATATTATCCATGCCCATGATTGGGTAGTGGGAGACGCCGCGATCGCCCTCAAGCATACCTTTAAAATCCCTCTGATTGCTACAATCCACGCTACTGAACACGGGCGCTACAACGGTATTTACACTGATACCCAACGTTATATAAGTGGCAAAGAAGAACTACTAGCCTACAACGCTTGGCGAATTATTGTTTGCACTGACTACATGCGCCGGGAAGTAGAACAAGCGCTACACAGTCCTTGGGATAAGATAGACGTTATTTATAACGGTATCCGCCCAGAAAAGAAACGCCATCACGAAGATTTTCACGCCCATGATTTTCGCCGTCAATTCGCTGAGGACGGCGAAAAAATCGTTTACTACGTCGGTCGCATGACCTATGAAAAAGGTGTATCCTTGCTGCTAGCTGCTGCTCCCAAAGTGCTGGGGGAGATGGGAGGCTACGTTAAGTTTGTGATTATTGGTGGTGGCAACACCGACCATCTCAAGAAACAAGCCTGGGATATGGGAATCTGGCATAAATGCTATTTTACTGGCTTTATCACCGACGAATACCTAGATAAATTTCAAACTATCGCCGACTGTGCCGTATTCCCCAGCCTCTACGAACCCTTTGGAATTGTGGCATTAGAAAGTTTCGCTTCTCGCGTTCCCGTAGTAGTATCTGATACGGGTGGTTTTCCAGAAGTAGTGCAACATACCAAGACAGGTATAGTTACTTATGCTAATAATCCCGATTCTCTGGCGTGGGGAATTTTGGAAGTCCTGAAAAACCCCGGCTATCGACAATGGTTGATTGATAACGCTTATGAAGATTTAGAGCGAAGATTTAGCTGGCCTAAATTAGGCAAGCAAACAGAAGAGGTGTATAAGCGCGTGGTGCAAGAGCGATCGCTCATTGTGTGGTAGTAGATTTTATGTAGAGGGACGCAGAGTGATAAATTCCTTTGCGTCTTTTGTTTTGTGTCAAAATATCGCTATTTTTTCCTCGTAATTAAGAGTTATGATGCATCCTGGCAAGAAACGATCACCTAATTAAAATGCTGTTTTTAACAACACGTTTAAATTCAAGCTATTTAGGATACTGGATTTAATTGGACGCTTTTCGTCCCAAAAGATTAAGGATGAGTAGAAGTCTATTGCTGCTTGAGAATTTAAAAGCTCAAATGTTTTGCATGCAACATCCTCATTATCAAAACTAAGAAAGTAAACGGTATCGTCAAAAATAACAGGCTTATTAGCAATATTCTCTACAAATCTGAAGCCTAATTTCTTGTAAAGCCCACAAATTGCAACTTTCCAAGGAGCAAAAGTGTATGAGCCAACTCCAAAAATTGAGAAACGGGGATTATTCTGATAGATTTTACTTTTTCTATTATCCAAGAATTTCGCATGAGCCTCCAGATAACTCCAGGTTTTTGGAGCCAACTCTTTTATAGATTCAGTTGATTCACCAACGAATCTTTGAGTCACCAGAACAAATCGATTTGTAGTCTTTGTTCGCACCGGGATTTAATTTTTGCTAGATGCCATTCCCTAGTTAACTCTTGTCTCATTCTTCCCAACTAATAGCAACTTGCCTCACTACCTCCAAAAAGCGTTGCACAGTTGCAGACGTATTATCGCGTAGCCAAATCATAGCCAGCGTCACCTTTGGTGTTAGTTCTTGCATAGGTTTATAAACTACACCAGTCCTTTGTAAATGTTGCAGAGACTCCGGTACGATCGCCACTCCCATTTCTGCTGCAACAAGACTGACAATTGTCTGCATCTGAATTGCCTCTTGGGCAACACTTGGACTAAAATTCGCTTGCTGACAAAAACTGATGATTGAGTCGTAAAGTCCAGGGGCTAAAGGACGAGGAAACAAAATGAAAAGTTCATTCTTTAGCGAAGACAGCGACACACTTGATTGATTCGCTAGTGGATGAACTTCAGGTAAAGCTACCACCAATGATTCATTAAAAATTATCTCCCAGCAAAAAGTGTCTTCCTCTACTGGCGGACGGAGAAACCCCACATCAATTCGCCCATCTCGCAGCCATTGTAATTGCTGATCTGTAGTCAATTCGTGCAATTCCAAATTCACATCTGGTATGCAAGTGCGGAATGTCTGCAAGATCGTTGGCAAAACATTGTACGCCGCAGAACTGACAAAGCCAATTACAACTTGTCCTCTCAATCCCCGACTGGCTTGTCGTCCTAATTGAACTGCTTGTTCCAATTGTCTGAGAATTTGTTGAACTTCGCCTAGAAATATTTGCCCAGCCTCTGTTAATTGCACAGTCCTTTTCGTGCGATGAAACAGTTGAAAGCCCAACTCCGTTTCTAACTGCTGGATTTGTTGACTGAGGGGAGGCTGGGCAATATGCAAGCGTTCCGCCGCCCGTCCAAAGTGCAACTCTTCAGCCAACGTCACAAAGTATCGTAGGTGTCGCAGTTCCATTATGTTAGTTTATTTATACTCAATAAATATTAATTACTGGATAAAAACATATCGAAAATTTACAGAAACTGTCAGGTTGAACAACTACTCAATGTCATTTTTCCAACACTGTATAGTTTATGTGTAAACAATAAATTTTAGTCTATATATCAGCAAGGAATTCCTTATTTATTAAGTTTTTATTTTTATTATTAAATTGTGAAAAATATCAATGACTTTTAAAACATAAAAGTTAGAAAATTACTTTGTACATCGCAAATTGAGTCCTATCATTAAGGAGGACGATAAATGAGCATTGTAGCGCAAGTAATAGCTCAATCTGATGATGCCGCTCGCTTTCTGAGTCGCACTGAGCTAGATAAATTAGATAACTTTTTCAAATCAGGCTCACAAAGACTGAGAATAGCTCAGGTTTTGGCACAAAATGAGCAAAAGATTGTGGAAGAAGGCAGCCAAAGATTTTGGAAGATTGTACCTAATACGCCTAGTAATAGTGGCAATCCTCAAAAGACAGCACTGTGCCAAAGAGACCAAAGCTGGTATCTGCGTCTGATTTCCTATGCAGTTTTAGCTGGTAATACAAAACCCTTGGAAGATATTGGCGTAGATGGGATGCGAGAAATGTACACCTCCTTGGGCGTTCCAGTTAAGAACATAGGCACTTGTATGCGCTGTCTCAAAGAAGTAGCTTCAGGCATGATGAGTGGAGAAGAGGCTGCTATTGTTGGGCCTTATTTCGACTACTTGATTCGGGCGATGTACTAGTTTGGTTGCTTCCACCCTACTAGTGAAGTAATTCTTAATAATTGACCGTTTTTGACTGCAAGCTTAATACCTTTTAGTTTGAGAAAAAACGATGCAAGACACGATTACCTCTATCATTAACCCTGCCGACCTGCGAGGCAAATACCTAGAGCCTGCGGAGCTAGAAAAGTTGGGACAATATTTCCAATCAGGTGGGTTGCGCGTTAAGGCTGCTGCGACTATTAGTGAAAATGCTGCTAACATTGTTAGCCAAGCAGTAGCTAATTCCTTGCTTTACGGCGATATCACTTGTCCTGGTGGCAACATGTACCCCACCCGTCGTTATGCAGCATGTCTGCGTGACTTAACCTTGTTCCTGCGTTATGCCACCTATGCCATGCTGGCTGACGATCCTTCAGTGCTCGACGAGCGAGTGCTTGATGGTCTAAAAGACACCTACAATTCTCTAGGTGTTCCCATCGATCGCACCGTACAAGCAGTTCAAGCAATGAAGGAAGTAACTGCTCGCCTAGTTGGCACTCAAGCTGGTGAAGAGGTAGGAAAGTATTTAGACCACATCTGTAATGGCTTGAATTAAAGATAGTTGCCTTTCTAAGGTTTAAGAAGTCAAGAGTTAGCTATTACTCATTTAACTTGCATAGCGATTAGATATGCAAGTCGGATGTTTAATAACTGTACTCTTGACTTCTTGCGTGAATTTATACTATTAAACAAAAAATCAGCTTTGCGATCGCAAGTTCAAAATCTCCAATGATAAATTGATAGGAATACAAAAAATACTTCATGTAGACAAGTATCTGCATGAAGTATTTTCTCAATAATTCTCTACAATTTCCTTAACCAGCAGAATTTTCCCTACTGGTATTGCCTTGATTTCTTAACCCCATACAAGGTTTTTTGAGTAGGTTTTTGGTAAGCAACCTCGTAAAGGTTTTTCTGCATCGGCTGTGGGTATCCAAGCTGTGATTTATCCTCAACAGTTGGAACCTCATAGAAGGGATTCTGCCCATTATTTGGGTAGCTAAATTCATAGAGAACCTTTCGGTTTGCTTTTAAGTCAGCTTTTGCTGAGTTTCCTGCACCCACAGAAGACTGATAGATTGTGTTGTTGGAGGGTTGTTGGTATGCGAAAGCTGGCTTTTGTCCAATCCTCGGCAGTTCGTAGAGCGTACCCCACTCTGGCTGTGGCTCGTAACTGAAGTTTTTCTGGTATGGCAAATTTGGATTGGGAAAGGCTTCTGAAAAAGCATTTTTCCAAGATTCTAAGACTGGCTCAAAATAGCCAGAACCTAGGCAAAAGTGCCAAATAGACCCTTGGAGGAAAAAGAACGCTAGGTAAAAATGGGCATTTGCCAACCAGACACGAGACGTAGGTTCAGACTGCGTTGGATCGAAGTAGTAGGGTAATAGAGATGACTTGAGTAGTAATGGTGGCCCGTAGAATTCAACAGGATAAGCCAAGGTATTGAATCCGCAAAAGTAAGTAGCGGCAAATCCTGCTAGGGCAATACCAAATAGAGACAAAGAAAGAATGCCGTTACCACCAGTGGAAATGGTAAACTCTTTGGCCCAGCCAAACGGCTCACGTAAAATATGCCAGATTCCTCCGAGAATCAGGAGTACACCCACGTAGATATGACCACCAACCACATCTTCTAAGTTGTTAACCTCAAATAAATGAGTTATGCGGTCAACAATAGTCAGAGGGTCAAGGGTAGGATCGCTAACTAAACGAACTTCATGAATTGTGGCATCGTAAAGACCACCAAAGTACATGGCTTTTGCCACTAAAAGCAATGCACCTAGACCTAAAAAGATGAGGTGATTCCCTAAGATGAAACCTAACTTCTTCGGATCATCCCAGCTAAAGTGAAATTGACGAACTGCACGTCTTGGATCGTCTTCCAGGTTTGGAGCAATTCTAAAGTGATGAAACAGTGCACCTCCTGCTAACACTAACGATGAGATGAGGTGTACCATGCCAATGACGAAATAGGGATAGGTATTTATCACCTGACCACCTGAGCCGACACCCAAACCTAAAGTAGCTAGGTGAGGTAGTAGGATCAGTCCCTGCTCGTACATAGGGCGATCGCTCGAATAGCGAGCAAGTTCAAATAGCGTAAATGCCCCAGCCCAAAAAACTATCAGCGCAGCATGAGCAATATGAGCAGTAAGAAATGTACCCGATAGGTTCGTAAGGCGTGCATTACCAGCCCACCAGGGATATTTGACCTTGTTCTTACGGTCGGATTGCATGGTTATGTTATGCCCTCACTTTCAAATGTGGTGTTGAAAGCCGAGAAATTTTGTTACAGTTTTTAGCAAAAATGGAAATCTTATTGTCTATTGAGTGTAATTATTTAGGAACGAGCTAACTGTTTGCAATCAATAGAATTAGTTTGTAATATTTATACATTTTTTGTAATTTAAACTTGTAGGTGAAAATCATCTCTAGATGTCTCCTATATAATTAAGCGTCATTCACGTAGCACGCAACAAATGAAAGTAATCCAGCGATATTAAATCATTGCTGATTACCGTAGAATTAGCCATCAAAATATAGATAAGGTGGATGTTAGAAGTGGTGAAGTTTTATAAATATCATGCTCTCGGTAACGACTATCTAGTGATCAATCCCAAAGATTTACCATTTCCGCTTACACCTGAAAAAATTAAAGTTATTTGCCATCGTCATTTTGGTATTGGTTCCGATGGTATTTTGTTAGGATCGCTACCTTCTCCAACTGGAAAGTTTGCACTCCGCATCTTCAATCCTGACGGTAGCGAAGCAGAAAAAAGTGGTAATGGTCTGCGTATTTTTTCCCGCTACCTATGGGATCTGGGATTGGTGGGTGAAGAACCTTTCACAATTCAAACCGTTGGCGGAATGGTGCATTCTGCTGTCAAAGATGGTGGGAAAACGGTTGAGGTTGAGATGGGGAAAGTTAGCTTTTGGAGTGATGAGATTCCAGTTGCAGGCGATCGCAGAGAAGTGATAGAAGAATCTATTTATATCGGTGACAAAACATTTTCCTTCTGTGCTGCCACGATTGGCAACCCACACTGCATTCTTCCTTTACCGGAAGTTACGCCTGCGATCGCTAAACAGTACGGGCCAGGGATCGAGATTCATCCTCTGTTTCCAAACCGAACCAATGTTCAGTTTATGAAAGTCCTGAATCGAAATCAAATTCAAATTGAGATTTGGGAACGCGGTGCTGGCTACACCTTGGCTTCCGGTAGTAGCAGTAGTGCGGCTGCGGCAGTTGCCCATAAACTAGGTTTGTGTGATTCTGCGATCGCTGTGCAAATGCCTGGCGGTTCAATTTATATCCAAATTAATCAAGATTTTACGATTTTAATGACAGGTTCCGTCACGAAAGTAAGTGAAGGAAAACTATCAGAAGAATTGTTTGAATCTGCGGCTGTTTGAATTTGCCTAGCAAGTTGGGAACTAAAAGCAAAGGATTTTCATCAGCAATTTCTTGTGACAAGCCGCTGCGCCTCGACGCAAAAGGAGACGACAATGAGAAAACCTAAACTGTCTCAGTTACTTAGGTTCGCTGCGGTAATGCTGATGAGTTGCTCAGTTTTGCTCCTGATTTGGTTGACAACTCCCCTACCTAAGATACTGGCTAAACCCGAGACTAAAATATTTGAACAAGTTTGGCAAACTGTAAATGAGAATTTTTACGACCCCAAGTTCAACGGGGTGGATTGGAAAGTAATGCGCGAAAAGTATCAATCCCAAGCAACGCAAAGCAAATCAACTGAAGAATTTGCGATCGCCATTAACCAAATGCTGGCTGAATTGAAAACTTCTCACACCCGCTTTTACACCCAAGATGACCCAGCTTACTACCAGATTTTGGGCATTTTTGTACCCAGGAGCAGGGAGTTACAAAAGGAAATCACAAAGTTTTTTCCCAAAGGCAAAATAGAATACACTGGCATCGGTGCATTCACTAAAACCATCAACGGCAAGACCTTTGTCAGTTCGATTCTTGACAAAAGTCCGGCTGCGGAAACTGGTCTACAAATGGGCGACCAAATACTCAGTGTAGATGGTCGCCCGTATCAGCCTGTACAATCTTTTGCAGGCAAAGCACGTGAGAAAGTCAAACTACTGATTCAGCGTTCATCTGAACCTAATAGTCAAAAAGAAATTGCGATCGCCCCCAAAAACTTCGACGCCAAAACCATGTTTATAGAGGCTCAAAAAGCCAGCGTCCAGAACATACAACGGGAAGGTAAAAAAATTGGCTACATTCATATCTGGTCACACGCAGCCAACGAAGACGAACAGCAGCTTCAGGAAGAAATGATTTATGGACGCCTCAAAGATGCAGATGGATTAGTTTTGGACTTCCGAGATGGTTGGGGAGGGGGAGATGTTGATTCTCTCAATCTCTTCACTGCTGAAGCAGGGCCAAGTGTTACCAGTGTTTCTCGCAATGGTAAAAAATATACGTATATGGCTCAATGGAAAAAGCCAGTGGCGATGCTGATCAATGAGGGCAGCAGAAGCAGCAAAGAAATTTATGCTTATGGTTTCCAGCAACACAAAATCGGCCCCGTAATTGGTTCCAAGACAGCGGGGGCTGTGGTTGCCGGTCGTCCTTTTTTTATGCAAGATGGTAGCTTGCTCTATGTGGCAGTTGCAGATGTATTTGTGAATGGAAACCAAAGATTGGAAGGTAAAGGCGTTACACCAGATATCAGCATTTCCTTGCCATTAGAATATGCTCAAGGTGCAGATCCGCAAAAAGAAAGAGCAATAGAAATTGTGCTAGCAGCAGTCAAGCAAAGCAGCTAAGTAAACTCACAATGAAAAAAATCTTATTCTTGTGTACGGGCAACTATTATCGCAGTCGTTTCGCCGAACACCTGTTTAACTGGATAGCTGCGAAGCAGGGGTTAGAATGGCAGGTTGTTTCCCGCGGTCTGGCCCTGGAGAGGGGTATAGATAATATAGGGGCAATTTCTCAGTATGCAATAGAAGCTTTGAAACAGCGGGGAGTGACATTACTAGAGAACGAACGTTTTCCCCAACAGGTTCTAGAGGAAGATTTCCACGCAGTAGATATGGTAATTGCATTAGATGAGTTAGAACATCGACCTTTGGTTCTAGAACGTTTTCCTAAATGGCTAGATAGGGTGGAATACTGGCTAATTCACGACATTGATAAAACCTCTGCATCAGAAGCACTAGGAAAATTAGAGAAACATCTGCTGCAACTGATTGAAAAATTGACACAAAGTTAAGCAGTAGTCACAGAAACAGAATTTTGCTTGGTGTCTTAGTGCCTTAGTGGTTCAAAAATGTTTTTTAACCACCAAGACACCAAGACACAAAGAGAAACTCAAACCAATGTCTTTTGCTTTCTTAAACTTTGAATCGTAGCCATTGTATGCTGTGCTACTCGTTCAATCTCTTCAGCAGTATTAAACCTGCCAATGCCAAACCGCACTGATGCATAAGCCAACTGTTCTGAATGTCCCAGTGCTGTCAGAACATGGGAAGGTGCGGTAGTTGCTGAGGAACAAGCCGAACCAGAAGAGACTGCCATCACTGGTTGCAATCCTAACAGCAATGCGGCTCCATCCACTCCCTCAATGCTGATATTCAAATTTCCGGCTAGTCGCTGGGTGGGATGTCCGTTGAGATGAATTCCCTCTAATTGGGAAAGTACCTCCCACAATCTTTGCCGGAGTTGGGTGAGACGTTGGTTTTCTGTGGCTTGTGCTTGTAAAGCTATCTCCACTGCTTTCCCAAATCCGACGATTTGCGGTGTATACAAAGTGCCAGAACGCATCCCCCGTTCGTGGCCGCCGCCATGCTGCTGAGGCGCTAGTTGTACTCTTGGGTTGCGGCGACGAACGTATAACGCCCCGATACCCTTGGGGCCGTAGACTTTATGTGCTGTGAGCGACATCAGGTCAATTTGCATTGCCTGTACATCTAGAGGAATTTTGGCGATCGCCTGGGCAGCATCAGTGTGAAAAATTACATCACGCTCTCGGCAGATAGCGCCAATTTCTGCCAATGGCTGCAACACACCAATTTCATTATTCGCAGCCATCACCGAAACTAGAATTGTGTCAGGACGAAAGGCTTTTTCCAACTCGGTTAAGTCAATTAGTCCATCTTTTTGAACAGGGAGAATCGTAATTTCAAAACCGAGAGTTTGCAGATATTTGCAAGGATCGAGTACGGCGCTGTGTTCGGTGGCAACAGTAATAATATGTTGCCCTTTTTGAAAATAGGCTTCGGCTACTCCTTTGATCGCTAAATTATTGGCTTCTGTTGCACCGCTAGTAAAAACAATTTCTTCTGGCGTGGCGTTGATAGCTTCAGCTAAAATTTCTCGGGACTTCTTCACAGCTGCTTCTGCTTCCCAACCGTAAACATGATTGATGCTGGCTGGATTGCCAAAGTGTTCGCTGAAGTAGGGTAGCATGGCTGCCAGTACCCGTTCATCTACAGGTGTGGTGGCGTGATTATCGAGATAGATAGGACGATTCATATAGTTTGAATTTTAAATTTAAGATATTGGATAGTTTTTGTTGGATATTAATGCTTATGCGATGACATATCCTATTTTGACAAAATTGTATGCTTAGCTATTAAAGATAAGATCGCAATCAGACTCTGTGGAGGTTACTATGACTCTCACAATTCGGGACTTAGAAAAACTGCAAGAAAAGTTGCAAGAAGAACAACGCGACTACCAACTGGAATTGCAAGAAGGAAACATTGTTGTAATGGGGCCATCAGATCTTGAATCAAGTGAAATTGGGGCTGAGTTTATTAGACTGTTGGGTAACTGGGTTAAACCCCGCAGACTTGGAAGAATATTTGACTCCAGTGGTGGATTTATCATGCCCAACACGGATCTACGAGCACCAGATGTTTCTTTTGTATCAGCAGAAAGATTAAAACGTACTGTACGCGATTTTGCCAATTTGGTTCCAGATTTGGTAGTAGAAATTAAATCCAAAACAGATCGCATTCGTCCAATTGAAGAAAAAATCAAGCTATTTTTGCAATTAGGAGCACAGGTTGGAATATTGATAAACCCAGATGAGCTAACTGTGAGTGTGTATCGTCCAAATGGTGAGATGGAAATGCTAGCAAGTGAGGACAAGTTAACTATCCCTGAGTTGTTTCCTGGCTGGGAAATTGCAATTTCTGAGTTATGGCCCCCTGTGTTTGAGTAGTATCAATCATTGTTAAAGTCGATCGCTCGCACTAATGATATCGGCAATGGTGGTTGACTGATGATACTAGTGTAATTTGCACTCAGGTAGGGGAGATAACCTGGCTGATTGGCGACGTAGGTTTGGAAAAAGGCAACGCCTAAAACATTGACATAGCGTTGTGCTAAAGCAGGATAAGGGCCAATCACCTGTTCTGGTAATGGCAAAGCATCATTGGGTGATTGGGCAATCATCGAAAAGTGCGTACCGCCATTAACTAATACTAAATATTTGTTTGGTGTTGTTAGCCAGGTAAACGGTAGAATCTGTTCTGGTAAAGCCGGAGCAGCTGTATCGGCGCTGCTACTCACAATCATCACTGGGATTTTAATTTGACTGAGACTGTCTTTTCCCAAAACAGTACTGATCACTGGGTTGATAGCGATCGCCGCTTTTATTCGCGAGTCAGATAGATTATATTTATTAGACTCTGCTAATTCTACAGTCAAACACTGTAGCAAGAGCGAAACATTCAGTGTGTCTTCTAGAGGTGGGCAGTTATTTTGTAGTTCCTGAAAATTAATCGGTGCGCCTGCTAATGCTAAAGCTGTGTACCCTCCAAAGGATTGTCCCACTACGCCTACTTGTTCCAAATTCATACGCCCTTTCCAACCTGGATTAGATTGGGACTGGCGGCTAAGTTCATCCAATAAATACTTAATATCCAAAGGTCGGTCAATGAACTCTCTCGGGCTTGTGATTTCAGCGGATCTACCTGACAATAATGCTTGCAACTGTTGGGCATTGCTACCAGGATGTTCGGGAACAGCAACGACAAAGCCATAGGAAGCTAGACGTTCAGCTAGGTAAGCAAAACTTGTTCGATCAGAACCGAGTCCGTGGGAGATGACAACTACAGGTTTAGGAATAGAAGCTTGTGGTAGGTAAATATCGGCGGGAAATCTGCGATCGCGCGATCGATCTTCTAGCGTGATACTTTGCTTTTGCCATTGATAGGTTCCCGGTAGTAGCAAGTTTATTCGGCTAAAGGAGATTAGATCTACAGGATTGGTGATAGCTTCTTGTTGGGCTTCCTTATTAATAAGGGCGATCGCATCCTGAGTTTGATCTACGAAATTCTGGAAAGAGTTGGCAATTTGTAGGGCGCGGACTAAATTAATCGAAATATCCCTTGAGGGAAATTTGCGTAGTATATTCAATAAAGTAAAGTCTTCAGGGTCAGCCGCTGCTAAAATTAGCGCCGCACGAATTCCATACAAACCAGTAGAGCGAGTTTCTCCCTGA
Organism: Fischerella sp. PCC 9605; assembly: GCF_000517105.1. Taxonomy (GTDB): domain Bacteria; phylum Cyanobacteriota; class Cyanobacteriia; order Cyanobacteriales; family Nostocaceae; genus PCC9605. Next base: position 996,839 of record NZ_KI912151.1, read on the forward strand.
ACGACTTCTGCTAAATCTTCTAGCAATCTTTCGCCAATTGGGGTGTAGAGAAACTGCGAAACTTGCACAGCATTCAAAGGAATGGGAGTCAGCAATGCCTCTCTAATTTGCGGGAGTCGCTCCTTAGGAGCATACTTAAAATATGTAGCTAATTCATCATCTATTTTACCTGTTCTTGCGTAAATTTCCAGAGAAGCTATGGGAATGGAGCGCCTTACAAGACCGTAGGAGAGGGTGAGCCGTTCTGCACCCAAAACAGGACGGGAAACTAAAGCAGATATCAAAAAGAAGGCAGAAGGCAGAAGGCAGAAGGCAGAAGGGAATCCTATGAATAAACTTAGGAGTTTGTATCTTTTTTGGTTGGATTTTGAATTTTGGATTGGAGATTTTGGATTTAGCATTAAAATACCCCCACCTGTTCTCAGTTAGAGACATGCAAAATCAGCTCGCCAGTGAAAGCAAATTATAGCGATCGCTCAGCGTTTTTGCTATCTTACGCCTGATGTGAATTAGGACTAGCCCTTTCAAGGTGAGTAAAAATCCTCAAAAAATTTCCCGAATTTTGAGCTTTTCACCTTTGTGTCTTAGTGTCTTTGTGGTGAAAAAATTGACTTTTGAACCACCAAGGCACTAAGACACCAAGAAAAATACATTACACCTTGAAAGGGCTTTCAAGTGAGAAGTTCTGAAGTCAAAGGTGTTATGCACAAGCCTAAACCCTCTACATTTAAGCCCTAGTATCGATATCCCTCAAGGAAGGAAGGGGAGACAGAGGGAGAGAGGGGGAACTCGGGGTTCCCTCTGGGGATAAGGGGGAAAAGGGGGAGTGGGAGACGCGGCGACGCGGAGAACCTATCAACAATACTCTCCGCGTCCCCGTGTCCCCGCGTCACCGTGTCCTCTTTATCTCCTTGTCGCATGATTCCACTTTTGTGTACTCTCTACACTGATTGATTCCTGGCATAGAATGCTGTGTAAAGTTTGCAATAGTTCCTTAGTCGTGTAAGGCTTAGAAATAAATGCTTTGACTGCATTAACCCCTGACAGTTTATCGTTAGCTGCTAAACCGCTGACAGCAATAATCTTGACCAGGGAATTGATTTTTTGCAATGTGCGAATGGTGGTTGCACCGTCCATTGACGGCATCATCATATCCATCAACACGGCGCTAATTTCATCTTGATGCTGGGCATATAGCGCGATCGCCTCAATTCCATCCCTGGCTGTAATCACTCTATAGTTATAAGTTTCTAGTGAGATTTTGGTCGTTTCCAGAATTTTGGCTTCGTCATCTACAACTAGAACTAATTCTCCGTTTCCTTTAAGCAGTTCGAGGTCTTCTACTAGCGGTGTTACTGTTGCCTCTACTGCTGGCAAGAACACTTTAAATTCAGTTCCTTTGCCAACCTTGCTGTGTACATTCACAAAACCACCGTGGCTTTTGATGATACCCGTCACGGTTGAAAGACCCAACCCTGTACCTTTGCCAACCTCTTTAGTGGTGAAAAATGGCTCAAATATTCTATCCAAGATTTCCGCCGGCATCCCCACACCCGTATCTGCAATAGTAATTACAATGTAATGACCGACACGCGCATCAAGATTCATGCGGGCGTATTGTTCGTCTATAAACATATTTTCGGCACATATACTGAGAGTCCCGCCGTTGGGCATGGCATCACGAGCGTTAACTACCAGGTTCATGAGCACCTGATGCAAGTTTGTGGCATCTCCAATTACAGCCCAAAGGTCTGGCTTGATATTTGCGGAAACTTCAATGGATTTGGGAAATGTCTCTTGGACAATCTGCTTAATTTCTGAGAACAAGTGGTTAACTTGCACAATCGTGCGCTTGCCTTCGACTCCACGGGTAAAATGCAACACTTGCTTAACTAAAGCAGCCCCGCGTTTAGCGTTGGATTCTATTGTCTTGAACATTTGCTGACTCCGCTCATCGGTGTTGGGGAGTTTTAGTTGCAGTAGTTGCGCTGCCGTCAGAATTGGAGTCAGTATATTGTTTAGGTCGTGAGCAATGCCGCCAGCAAGTGTGCCCACACTCTCCAGTCGTTGAGCGCGAAGAAACTGACTTTCGAGCTGTTTTTTCTCTGTAATGTCGGTGTTAACAGTAAGAATCGATTTAGGTTTTCCATCTTTATCGCGCATCAGAGTCCAGCGACTGGCAACAATAATTGCTTTACCTTCTTTAGTGATTTGATGCAATTCACCTTGCCATGAACCAGACTCAGCAAAACTCTTATGAATTTTTTGGAGTTGAGAAAGAGTTTCTGGTCGATACAGAAGCTGATTGACATTTTTGCTAATTATTTCTGTTGCCTTCCATCCATACAAATGTTCAGCCCCTTGGTTCCAAAAACAGATTTGGTTGTCTAAGTCTTGAACGAGAATCGCATCTGTAGTGACATCAAGCAAAGCAGCTTGTTCGCGGATTTTCTGTTCTGCTTGTTTGCGTTCCGAAATCTCCGTTTCTAGACGCAGATTTTGCTCTTGGAGTGTCTTCGCCATGTTCCGAAGCTTGAGATGAAGTTCAATTCGAGCGAGAACCTCTTGATGCTGAAGCGGTTTAGTAATGTAATCAACTGCACCGAGATTCAAGCCTTTGACTTTATCCACTGTTTCGGCAAGTGCGGTCATGAAAATTATCGGAATATCTTTTGTTCGTTCATTAGCTTTCAAACGACGGCATGTTTCAAAACCGTCCATTTCCGGCATGAGTACATCTAACAAAATTAGATCGGGTGGAGCATATTCTGCCCTGGCAAGAGCACTTTCACCATCTTCAGCAACCAAAACCGTAAATCCAGAGTCACCCAAAAAATCGAAAAGCATTTCCAGATTAGTGGGAGTGTCATCAACAATTAAGATGACACCTTTGTTATTTAAATCAATTTTCATAAAACCTCTTATTATTAATATTTTTTGAGAAACTCTAGAATTTGTTTTCCCTTAAAACCTTTGGCAAGTTGGCGCAGATGGGTGGCAAAAGGTACCAATTTTTCATCCAATTCCTCTAGTTCTACGGTTCGTTCTGCAATGCCTCTCAGGTCGCCCTTCATTCCCAAATCTAACAAAATTGCCAGTTCTTCTGCTGGTGGTGCAATCAATTTTGGCTCGTTTCCAGACTCCAGCCTTGGCTCGTTTCCAGACTCCAGCCTGGGAATGCCACCTCTTTCCTGCTCATAAACCCATTCCAACCCCAAGTGAACCCGTAATTTTTCTAAAAGTTCTGTTACCTGGATTGGTTTGGAGAGAAAATCATCGCAACCAACTTCTCGGCTTTGCTTTTGATCGAAATCAAAAACGCTAGCTGAGATGGCAATTACTATCACTTCTTTAAGTTCTGGTAACATCCTGAGGCGACGGGTGGCTTCAAAGCCGTCCATCACGTTCATGACCAAATCCATAAAAATTACATCTGGCTTAAATTCAAGTGCTTTTTTAATACCATCTAAGCCATCTGTTGCTTCTGTGACTTCAAAACCTAAAGGCTGTAGTAGATTAATCAAGACAGAACGATTTGCCCATTTATCGTCTACCACCAAAACTTTTCGTTTAGAACCAACAAAACTAATAATGTTGCATTCATTGACGCTCTTAGCATTAGTTTGTTGAAAACCCTTGGGTAAATCCAAATCTAGCCAAAAAATGCTCCCTTTACCTAAAGTACTCTTTACCTTGAGTTCGCCGCCCATCATTTGAGCTAATTGACGGCTAATTGCCAATCCCAATCCTGTACCTTCAGTCTTACGACTATCCTCACCCACTTGCTTGAACGGCAAAAAGATTTCTTCTAATTGCTCCGGTGCAATGCCAATCCCTGTATCTTCGACTTGAAATCGAATTCTGTCATTTGTCATTTGTCCTACCCTACGGGAAGCCGCCCGAAGGGCGTCTATGTCATTTGTCATTGGCTTAAAATCCTTTGACTTTTGACAATTGACTATTGACTCTTGACTAATAACATTCACTGTGAAAGTTATACTACCTTTTTCTGTAAATTTGACCGCATTGCTAAGTAAATTAATCAAAACCTGGCGCAATCGTTTTTCATCGGCTCGAATAACTCTTGGCAGTGGAGATAGCGCTTTGTAAATTAACGAAATTCCTTTTTGTTCGGCGCGAATGCGGCAAATCTCAGCTATACTCTCAAGAAATTCTGGAAAATGAAAATCTTTGAGATAAAGTTCCATTTTCCGAGCTTCAATTTTGGAGAGGTCTAAAATATCGTTAATTAATGTGAGTAAGTGTTCACCACATTGATAAATAATGTTTACACCATTCTTTTGCTGTTCTGTTAAATTTTTGTCTTTCTGAAAGATTTGAGCGTAGCCCAAAATACCATTGAGCGGGGTACGAAGTTCATGACTCATGTTAGCTAGGAATTCGCTCTTGGCACGGTTGGCGGCGGCGGCTGTTTCTTCGGCTCGTTGGCGATCGCGAATTTCCTGTTGTAATTGTAAATTCTTATTTTGTAACTCCAGCGTTCGCTCTTGTACTTTTGCTGCCAGTGTCCGATTATATTCCTCCAAATCATGATAAAGACGGGCATTTTCAATCGAGATTGCCGCTTGAGAAGATAAAAGTTGCAAAACTTCCAACCGCTCTGGCGTAAATGCCCCAGCGGTCAAGTTATTTTCTAAATAAAGAATGCCAACAAGCTTACCTTGATTAACAATCGGCGTACATAAAATAGACTTGGGTTTGTGGTTAATGATATAGCTATCCGTCGTAAAAACTCCCTCACGGCTAGCGTCATTCAGTACGACATTCTCATGAGTTCGACGTACATAATTAATCACAGATATTGGTAGCTGCTGACTCGACTCTACAGGTGTCGATTCCTGCACGTTTATCTCATCTTGCCCAAAACTTCCTGAAGCTTCTATGAATAAATTCCCTGCTTTTTCTAATATTAAAAATCCTGTTTCTGCACCAGCATTTTCAATCACAATTTGCATCAATTTAGCTAGCAACTTGTCCAAAACAATTTCGCCAGAAAGAGCTTGAGAGGCTTTCATCACTGTGGCTAAATCAAAAACTATGGAACTATTTGCAGTCATAGAGCTAATTGTCCTATTCATCTCTATATCTTGGCTTTTTCGCTCCGATATCCGAGAGAAAATATGAGAATATCTTGCTTCCAAATCTCTAACTTTTGCAATTGCTCCCCAGCGAATATATCCATAGTAAGCATCAGTTAGATAGGTCTGAGCAACCTTTTCTCTACTACGCTCAAAATAAAACTTTGCTGCCAGTTCATTTGCTAGCGCTTCTTCCTGGATGTATCCTTGCTCCCTAGCTCCTGCAATGGCTCGGTCATAACACTCCATTGCTTGCCAGTATTGACCTAATACTCGCGCTTTCTCTGCCTCCACAAGCTCATACTTATGCTGAAAATTCATGGGGGCATGATCTGCCCATTTTTGCATCTTTTCCTGATTATTCGTCACTTTGCTCAGGAGTTGTTCTTGTTGTGAGGGTGATGCTGATGGATATATAGCGAGTTGTGCTAAAGAATCGTAGAAATGGAACACTTGGACAACAAGGAAAGCTTTCACACCATCTAAATATTGTTCGGCTTGAACTGCATTTTCTAATGCTTGATGGTATTCTTCAAATAGATAACAAAGAATAAGTTTGTTTAAATAAAAATAATGAAGTCCAGTTCTGTCATTGGCTTTATTAAGCAGCGGTAATGACTTTTCCTCGTTGTATACTTCACCTAATAAACAGCACTGATTTTCAGAAGCTTCCAGCAAATTAAGGACTGACTGTTGAAATATTTGATTCCAACTCAAAGCGTTTTCTTGCTTGAGTTGAGCAAGAGAATTACTGGTTGTTGCCATTTCTCGTTCAAGTCTTGTCAGTTCTTGACCGATGTAATATGAATATTGGCACTTTTGCATGGCAGCATAACCACCATATTCAAAGTGACCGTTTTCTAGTCCGCTTTGATATCCATCCTGTAAAAGTGGCAAAGTTTCTCTAGCATGAACTTTCCCATGCATCGTACATGCCCCTGCCACGAAGAATACACTTGTCTTAAGTTCTACAGCGTTGAACTGTTCCACAAGGCTTAAAGCCAACTGGCCAAATTTATAAGCCGACTCTATGTCCTGAACTATCCCGTTTAAAATGACACCGTAACAAACATAACCATAGGCTGAGAAAGGTGCATTACCATATTTGATAGATAAATTCACCTGTTCGCACACAACCAACGGAAATAGTGCAGGTGCAGCTTGATAGGTAGGAGAACCCATACTTGTGAGCATACGTATGGCTGCTAGCTTATCTACCTCTGTCATTAACGGTAGGTTAATCAAGTCTTCTATACTCTTCCCACTCAAATTTGTCGCTGTTTGAGTCAGTGTTTGCTGGATGTCCGAGACACTAGGCGACTCTGGTAACTTCACCCCCAGCAGTTCCAATGCTTGTAACCCAATCTCGATTGCTTGAAGTTGTTTGACTTGCGCCATACAGGCTTGAATTTTTACCTCATAGACTTTCATTTTGTCGATAGAGGTTTTTGCCTGTTTCAGAACAACATTTGCCCATTTCTCCATCTGCTCAAAATTGCCGTTCAGGTACGCAGTTTCTACTGCTGACTCATAGAGTGCTAGTGTGAGTGCGTACTGATTCTGCCAGCTATTTGCTGCCAATAATCCCAAACCTACCTTTAGGTAGCGCATAGCAGACTCATACGCCGTAGCTGCTTTCGCTTTCTGACCTGCGATCAGATTGAGTTCAGCCAACTCATACTTTTCTAACTCTAAGGTGAGTAAGTCGGTACCATAATTCAGCTGATTGACCAAAGTAAAAATATTTTCTTTTCGTTCTTCTGGCGTAGTGTTTTGTAGTAACAACTGACCAATTTTGAGATGAGTTTCTTGTTTCTGTGAATCTGGAATGAGAGAATAAGCGGCTTGTTGCACGCGGTCATGTAGAAATTTGTATGAGATCGGGAATTGAGAATTGGAAATTAGGTTAGGGTGATTCTTTCTTTCCCGTTCCCCTAACTCTATTTCCCATTCCCCAACAAGAGGAATTTTATAGTATTGGCTTAGAGGCAGAACCAGACCAGCCTGCAAAGATTCCCACAAATCTGCTGCTGTTTTTGACAAAGACTTTTGATTAACAATACTCAGAACATCTAGGGTAAATTTATCCCCGATACAAGCAGCTAACTTTAAGACATTCTGCGTCTTCGGTGACAGCTTTTGAATCTGGTTGACCATTAATTCGACAACATTATCAGTGATATCAATGTCTTTAAGCTGTTCGATATTCCACTGCCAGCAAGCTTCACTGAAATTAAATGACAATAAGTTTTCTTGATAAAGGGATTTAAGCAGCTGAGTTAAGAAGAAGGGATTTCCCTGAGTTTTATTAAACACTAACTCAGCTAGCGGCTGTGACTTTTCTTGGTCAGTGCGGAGAGTATCACTTACTAATTGATTAACATGATAAATCTGCAAAGGCTGGAGGACAATATTGTTGACAACCGCACCAGATTTTTGAATTTCCTCTAACGTCAACATTAAAGGATGAGTTGCACTCACCTCGTTATCTCTATATGCTCCAATTAGTAATAAATATTGGTTATTTGGGTCACTTATCAGCAGTTGAATTAATTTCAGGGAAGCTGAATCAACCCACTGTAAATCATCTAAAAAAAGTACAAGTGGATGTTCAGGCTTGCAAAATACATGAATAAATTGCCGAAACACTCGATTAAATCGGTTTTGAGATTCAGTTGCTCCCAATTGAAGAACTGGTGGCTGAAGACCAATAATTCGTTCGACTTCAGGAATCACATCAATAATGATCTGACCGTTGGCACCGAGAGCTTCTAATAGTTTTGTTTTCCAAATTGCTATCTTGTCAGCACTTTCTGTTAATAACTGCTGCATCAATTCCTGAAAAGCTTGAATTAAAGAAGCATAAGGAATATTCCGCTTAAATTGGTCAAATTTACCAGAAATAAAATAACCCCTTTGGCGTACGATGGGTTTATGAACTTCATTCACCAAAGAAGATTTACCAATACCTGAGTAACCACTTACTAACATCATTTCTACTCCCCTTAATCCTCCTTTAGTAAGGAGGGACATAGGGGGGTTTGCCACTCGCTCAAAAGCATCCATCAAGATAGCAACTTCTTTTTCGCGACCATAAAGTTTTTGCGGAATGATAAATTGGCTGTATAAATCAAGTTGACCAACACTGAAATATTCAATATTTACAGTCGCTTGTAGTATTCGTAGACATTCTTCTAAGTCAGCTTTTAGTCCCAAAGCACTTTGATATCTTTCCTCAGCAGTTTTGGCTAATAATTTCATGACAATATCAGAAACTGCTTGGGGAATTTTTGAGTATATTTCTTTGGGTGATATCGGTGTTTTAGCAATGTGGCAATGAACTAATTCCAAAGGGTCGGTAGCTTGAAAAGGTAACTGTCCCGTTAGCATTTCATAGAAGGTGACACCTAAGGAATAAAAATCAGTTCTATAGTCAATAGAGCGATTCATCCTTCCAGTTTGTTCTGGTGACATGTAGGCGAGGGTGCCTTCAAGCAAATTGGGATTACTAACAGTTTGATTTTCTCTTGACAGGTGGGATGAAATGCTAAAATCTATAATTTTAACTTGACCTGTTTTTACGTTGATGAATATATTTTGGGGTTTAATATCTTTATGAATAAGGTTGTTTTTATGTAATTGAGCAAGCGTTTCAGACAATTGAATCGCAATTTGCAAAAAATTGCTTAATTCAAAATTTTGTGCAGTAATAAAATTTCTTAGAGGCTCTCCCCCAAAATCTGACAAGATCAGCGCCAGACCATTTTGATAGCTTTCTAAAGCTAGGGGTTTAACAATTCCTTCTATCTCTAAGGATTGGAGAATTTTATATTCGTGTCTTAATTGAGCGAGCTGTTCTATAGTAGGATACTCAGTTTTGAGAGTTTTAATAATTACCGAAGTTTGCTCTGACTCCTTAAAAGCACGGTAAACACAAGTAGTAGTACCGTCATAAAGGACTTTGATGAGATTGTAACCAGCAATAGTGAGACTCATTGTTGTCTTCTTGTTCGTGTGAAGTAAGCAGGCACTCAGCTAATAGGTTTCATATCAATGCTAAGTTCTGCTCCTGTTTGACTTCGGGAATATCATCAATTGTTGGCATATGCCTTGATGATCCAAGTAATTAGTTAATTGAAAGTAAAGTTATTTAATTAAAATTTATTCGTAGTGGTGAGACCGGGCTAAAATATAGCAAAAAATTTTTTGTGGTGCAGGCATTTTCATCGGACGGGCGAGACGCCCATCCCACAAGAAATCATAATGCACCAAATTAGTCCGATTACACCAGTAGCTAGTAGGGTGCGTTAGTAAAGTAACGCACCCTACGAATCTGGCTATCTTCTGCCTTTATTCAAGCCTGTCGCCCACTCTCCCCTTTGACAACCGCAGCTGCAATCAGGTGGGCAAGGCGCAGCGCCTCCGGGACATGCCCGCAGTCTGTCAGACGCTTAAGTACTTGAGCGCTTACCTTGGGATCGGCTCCACAAACCTGAAAGTAAAAAGGTGGATACTCGTAGATAGGGCCAGCTTGGCGTAAAATTTCTAATCGTCGTTCCGGTTGCGGCAGCCTTTGCATAGCGTACTCAATGGCACTTAACTTTGGTTGGCGTCGCATTACAGTAATACAAGGACGCTCTAATCGCTGTGCTAGCAACGGTAAGTTAATTACATTAAACCCCCCCAGAGAAATGCCATCGAGTAGCACCACATGCAACTGTGGTAGAAATTTGCCGCCAAGGAGTAACTGACAAAGAATGTCTGTAGCATCCCAGCCATCTGGCTGTATCTCGCCCCAAACCATCCCTTCAAACCGAGTATTTGCACAGACAACCCCTGCCACTCCAACTGGATGACCAGAACGGCGAATAAAGGGGGCATCATCAAAACCAATAGCGCGAATCGTGCGGCGATTTTGCAGCAATACTTCTAGTTCCATTGCAGGTGGTTGGACTGAGGCTTGAGATTTATATTGAAATTTTGTACTTAGACATCAAAATGTTTGTTTAATGCCATGATTTAGGTGTGATCGCTTGTTTATATAAGTACGTACCTGGTAATTAGCATACAGAAATTACGGTTTATCCCACTGTATATTGATGTAGCACCTATCTAAATTGAAGGTGTGAGTTCCATATATCTCAACATTGCAGATGAAAACTTTGACCGAACAAAATGTGGCTACAAAACTCGAACAAGCCATTACTGAAGCTATCACAGAAGCGCGTGAAACTTGTCAAACCAATGGCAGTAACTCTAGTGCGTGTGCTGTAGCGTGGGATATTGTTGAAGAGTTGCAAGCCGAAAAATGTCACCGCCACCAGGCAATCAAAACCAAAACTTATCTGGAAACCTACTGTCAGGAAAACCCAGGGGCAGATGAGTGTCGAATTTACGATGTATAGTCCCTGGCTGTGTCAAGAACTGATACCAAGTTGCGTTCAGATATAACAATTATTACCCTCTCCCCCTCCCCTCTCCCGATTTGGGAGAGGGGTGCCGACAGGCGGGGTGAGGGAAGTACTATCTTTGACTGCAACTTAGTATGAACGGTTAAGATATAACTAGCGCAACGCGGCAAAAATGAAGCTCAAAAGCCTAGTAAATAAGCTTTGCAGCCTCCAGCATCACTGCCTGATTGCACTAGTCTAAAAGCCAGGAGTCTGCTGACCATGAAGGTGCCTCTTGATATTAAATGGATACTTGCCCAGTTTCCTGCGCTTACGCAAGAAATTAACGATCAACCCGTAATTTTCTTTGATGGGCCAGGAGGCACCCAAGTGCCTGGATCGGTAATAGATGCGATCGCCGATTATCTGGTCAGGTCAAATGCCAATGCCCACGGGTATTTTGCCACAAGTGCGCGCACAGATGCGTTGATTGACTCTGCTCGTGTAGCAATGGCCGATTTTCTGGGGTGTGACGCTGGTGAGGTGGTCTTCGGTGCTAACATGACCACACTCACTTTCGCCTTGAGTCGAGCCATTGGTCACGAACTCCAGCCAGGCGATGAAATTATTGTGACGCGGCTCGATCATGATGCGAATGTTTCCCCCTGGTGTGCGTTAGCCGAACGAGGCGCAATCATCCGCTTTGTCGATATTAATACGGAAGACTGCACACTGGACTTGAGTGACCTAGAACGACAAATTAATCAGCGCACGCGCTTGGTGGCAATTGGGTATGCTTCCAATGCTGTGGGTACGATTAATGACGTAGCTGCGATAGTGCGTCTTGCCCATGCAGTTGGTGCTTTAGTATTTGTCGATGCAGTCCACTATGCACCCCACGCCCCAATTAATGTGCGATCGCTAGACTGCGACTTTCTCACCTGTTCAGCATACAAATTTTTCGGCCCCCATGTCGGTATTCTCTACGGCAAGCGCGAACATTTAGCACGTCTGAGTCCTTACAAAGTGCGACCTGCCTCAGACGAAGTACCATCCCGCTGGGAAACTGGCACTCAAAACCATGAAGGTTTGGCGGGGGTGGTGGCAGCGATTAACTATTTAGCAAAACTCGGTTGCCATGTCTCACCCTCAGTTGAAAGCGAGTTGCTTTCTTCTCTCCTAGAAGCTGACACGGGAAAATGGGAAGCATTCCGGTGTCCTCCCAGTCATTCAGCCTCTTATCGGAGTCGGCGTGCTGCGATAGTAACCGCAATGACAGCCATCCAACAATACGAAAAAGAACTGAGCAAACAGTTGATTTCTGGTCTTTTAGAGATTCCTGGCTTAAGTCTATATGGTATTACTAACCCAGAACGCTTTGCTTGGCGGACACCAACCGTTGCAATCACAATTGCTGGACATACTCCTCACAGCATTGCTAAGGCATTGGGCGATCGCGGTATTTTTACCTGGCATGGCAATTTCTATGCGATCAATCTCACTGAAAGGTTAGGAGTCGAAGCTAGTGGCGGTCTATTGCGGATTGGACTAGTACATTACAACACGGTGGCTGAGATTGGGCGACTGTTGCAAGCTTTGCATGAGATAGCGGCGCTACCAAAGTAAGCAAGGTAAGTCTATGGATTAGCCCTTTAAATTTTCTTTGTGTCTTGGTGCCTTTGTGGTGAAAAAATAAATTTTCTTTAACCACCAAGACACTAAGGCACGAAGTTGAATCAGGAAAAACCAGGCAATGAAAGCAGATTTTTCACCCACCTTGAAAGGGCTGGTCTATAGATTTATCTCCACAGTGATTTAATCAAGATTTGGCGGCTAATATTTTCAGGAATTCACGTTTGACAAAAAACGCCAAATATGCATTGCTATAATTTAATCATAGACTTCCGGTAACTGGAAACTTGTTTTAAAAACCTTCCTCGGGATTGGTTCTCCAAAACGTCGTTTTGTTTTTTTGTTAAATTTTATACTTTTGATAAATAAGTAATTCTTGCTTATGGGAGTTTCTTTGGCATATAGGAATTTCCATAGAGGGGGAGAGCATAATTATGAGCAATCATCATTTAACAAACTCTGCAATAGGCGACAACACAACCAACTTCTCAAAAACAAAGCGATCGCCTTTTATAGAAACGAATGGACTGCTTTTCTATAAGCAAGAGTGCAAGACTCCTGAATTCTTAAATTCATCTGCTGTCATAACCTTATTTGGCGAAGCAGTAGTTGTAGATCATTATGTGCTGCTTTTCCCCGATCCAGACACACTGATCGACTATGCTAATGCTTTGGTCAACTATGGGGCCAAAATCACAGAAGGGCCGGGAACATTCCCTGAAAACTTTTGCACCGACCGAAAAATTTTGCCTGAAGACCTGTGGATTTTCTATCTCTCATCTTTAATACCATCAGGCGTAATTGTCTCGCTGGCTGCGCCTCACGCGCCAAATGACGATTTAGATCGCTTGTTAAAAAAATACGGTGACAATGCCGTTCATCACGTTGCCATTCGTGTTGATGATATATACGCAGCGGCAGAAGTTTGGCAAAAGAAGGGCTTTATTCCTTTGTCTAGAAATCCTCAAGACGATGGCTGCTTGTGCCAATGGTTTCTTCGTAACTGGGCAGGGCAGATAGTAGAGTTAATCCACCGCAGATCCGAGGGTAGACAGACCTTTTCTTGCGAGAATATCGCTGGTTTGCGCCTCTGTGAAACTACCAGATTGTAACCAAAAGTGAGGCGATCGCCCTGCACATAAATTTTACTTGACTACACGCATCTCACATCTTTTCAAACGTTTGAGCATTTTATGCACCTGCGAGTCATTTTTTGCAAATATTGCAGGCGGACAAACTTGTTGACGCAGACATCTGTCACAAAGCATACTACCTCACTCCTTCACAAAGTATTACACGGATATTAGAGGGAAAAGTTTTACTTCAAGCAAAAATATTGCTCTGAGGAAAGTTTCCCTCTACGATCTTTGCTTGGGGATCAGTATGTTCGGTATCAATACAGTTAAAAAATTCTTAAAATTTAGTTAAGCTCCACTCAGCCCTTAGGAGTTTTGAACTAGCGATCGCCTACCTATTACTCATCATTCAAAGTCTCAATCAACAAATCTACTTGCTGCTGTCGCTGTTGTAAAAAATTTTCACACTCGCGCAAATACTCAACAGCTTTGGCGAATTGCTCAAAAACCTCTGCCAATTCCAACTCACCCGCCTCAATGCGGGCGATAATATTTTCAATTTCAGCAACCTTCGCCTCATAATTCCAAACTTCTATTGATTTAGAATTAGAGGAACTGTTACGTTTAACCATTCAAATCTTGGCTTCCTCGGCGTCTATGGCGGTTTAAACTTTTGACTCTCTTGTTTCCGTAACTTTTACTATAACCTCACCCTGGCCCAACTGAATCAACAATTCCTGTCCTATAGCTACCTCAGTGGCATTGCGAACAATTATCCCATTTTCTTGTCTGACCACCGCATAACCGCGCTGCAATACTGCTTTGGGGTCAAGAGTTACCAACTTTTGTCGCAACATCTCTAAGTGCTGAGTTGCTTGCTGAAATTTACTAGTTGTTACTTGCATCAGTTGCTGACGCCTCCAAGTTAACGCCTGCATCTGTTGCTGTAATTGCTTATCCAACCGCAAACGCTGCAAACGTTCTCGCAGTCCTTGCAGTTGATTATCTGCACTTTCTAACTCTCGATGCACTACTTGTTGTAGTTCGACAATTCGCTGCCAATGCAAATTGTATAGATCGGCAAGTGCGGGAACAACCCGTTCGGCAGCAGCAGTGGGAGTATGCACGCTCTCATCTGCTACTAAATCTACTAGAGACTCATCCCTGTGATGCCCAATCCCAGTAATTACGGGTATAGAACAATTAGCAACTGCTCGCACCACCCGTTCATCATTAAAGCAAGCTAATTCCTCAACTGCACCGCCTCCCCGCGAAAGTATTAATACCTCAGCACGTCCATCTCGTTCTACTCGTTGAATTGCCTTAACTATAGACTCTGGTGCTTGCTCACCCTGTACTGTCGCGGGAGAAAATAAAATACGTAAACCAGGGTATCTTTGCTTGAGAGTTTTTTGAATATCACCCCAAGCAGCGGCGGTAGGTGAAGTGACAACAGCAATAGTTTGGGGATGAGGTGGAAGCGATCGCTTTCTTTGTGGATCGAATAAACCCTCCGCCTCTAGTCGGTTTCGTAACTGTTGGTAGCGCAGCGCCTGCAAACCGACACCAGCGGGTAAAGCTTGCCAAACAGAAAGCTGGTATTCTCCTCGCGCGGGGTATAGTCTAATACTGCCTAAAACAATTAACTGCTCACCCACCGTTGGCATTTGCATCAATTTGGGCAATTGACCATTCCACACCACACACTTAATAGCTGCTCCCCCATCTGGATCTTGCAGTGTAAAAAATAAGCCGCTACGGTGATGGTTAGCGCTGGAAACTTCTCCTATCACCCAAACTTGTCGCAGTTGTTCATCTTGCTCTAATAGCAAGCGGATGTAGTCAGTCAAACCACTGACGCTAACAGCTGTATCAGGAATCAAAAAGTCAGTAAAATCAGCAGTCATTATACTTGTAGGCTAAGTAGCTAGGCGAGAATCAACAAAGTTCTGTAAATAAACGTAAAAATATGCTTGTACTAGCGTTTGAGCAAGCGCATCGCTACTCCATGCTGCATAATAACCAAGATAGACAATACAAAATTTAATTCCCAATCCCAATCTCCAGTCCTAGCAATATTGGCATACCCGCGCTAGACTATGTAGCGATTAGCCGCAGGAAAATGTCAAAATAGTATATCTGTTCTACTAAATCTTCCCAAGCAACACTCTCGAAATCAATATATATATAGAGGTAGGAATGGCAGTTAACACTGATAACGCTGGCAAGCAAAAAGCGCTCAACATGGTACTAAACCAGATTGAGCGTACTTTTGGCAAAGGAACAATCATGCGCTTGGGCGATGCCACCCGGATGCGGGTAGAGACCATTTCCAGTGGGGCGCTGACTTTGGATTTGGCATTGGGTGGTGGTTTACCCAAAGGGCGGGTGATTGAGATTTATGGTCCAGAAAGTTCTGGTAAAACGACTTTAGCGCTACACGCTGTTGCAGAAGTGCAAAAAAATGGCGGAATTGCTGCCTACGTAGATGCAGAACACGCCCTTGACCCAGCTTATGCTGCGGCTTTGGGTGTGGATACAGAAAACCTGCTAATTTCCCAACCTGATACAGGGGAAGCAGCATTAGAAATTGTCGATCAGCTCGTTCGCTCAGCTGCCGTAGACATTGTAGTCATTGACTCGGTAGCAGCGCTAGTTCCCCGTGCAGAAATCGAAGGTGATATGGGCGATGCCCACGTTGGTCTGCAAGCAAGATTGATGAGCCAAGCCTTACGTAAAATCACTGGTAATATTGGTAAATCTGGCTGCACAGTAATTTTCCTCAACCAATTACGGCAAAAAATTGGTATCAGCTACGGCAACCCAGAAACCACGACTGGTGGTAATGCCCTAAAATATTATGCTTCCGTACGCTTGGATATTCGCCGGATTCAAACCTTGAAAAAAGGCTCAGAGGAATTTGGTAATCGCGTCAAAGTCAAAGTTGCTAAAAATAAAGTCGCACCACCTTTTAGAATTGCCGAATTTGACATTATTTTTGGCAGGGGTATTTCTACTTTAGGTTGCCTTGTGGATTTAGCAGAAGAAACTGGCGTATTAAATCGCAAGGGAGCATGGTACAGCTACAATGGCGACAACATCTCCCAAGGACGAGATAATGCGATTAAGTACTTAGAAGAAAAAACGGAATTTGCTGAACAAATTAAGCAGTTGGTGCGGGAAAAACTAGAAAAAGGAGCTGTTGTTTCTGCTAATTCTGTCAGGAAGACAAGCGAAGACGAAGAGGAAGACGAAGATTATACAGAGGAAGAATAATGTTGGTATCTGGTTAGTAGTTAGTAGAGACGTGCCATGGCACGTCTGTACATTGTTTGTTGGTTGTTTATAACCACTAACCAACAACCACTAACCACTAACTATGACTGGGTATTTGTCTGCGGAAAAAATCGTCTAAAATTTCTGACTGCCGCTGTTTGCTTAGCCAGATTCCGGCTTCTTCGCTATCAATTAATTTTACGTCTCTAAAAACTTGTACCGTATTATCCAGGTTCTCAGACAGAGACTTTTTTCTATCAAAAGAACTACTGGTGATCTGCGCTTCATTACTACCCTTGCGTGGTACCAGTTGCATTAGTAACTCAACTGCCACTGTCGGCAAGACTTGAGGAGCGGTAATATTCATGAAGAAGGAGAAAGTCATACTACCTAACCGGATGCGATCGCCATCTTGCAATTTGATCGGTCGATAAGCAGGTTCGCTATTCACATAAGTGCCATTCTTGCTAGTGAAGTCAATCAAATAAAAACCAGGCTCGTCAATATCATCAATATATTGAATCGCTGCGTGGCGTCGAGATACATGCTGATCGGAAATGTAAATGCCACAGCTGCGATCGCGACCTATTGTCCAAATTCGCTGTGGCTGAATCAAAGTTTGCGTCTTGCCCTCGCACAAATTAGTGATCGCATAAACAACAGAACCATCCACTACACCCTGTAGATAAAACTGTTGTAACCCTGAAAACAAAGGTTGAGATACATTTTCCAGATGGAGAATTTCATCTAAAAAACTACTATGGTGTTCATACAACTTGAGGAATACTTGATATAAACTCAGTCGCTTTTCTAATTCCTTTTCTATAAACTCAGCCATAATAGCTTAGCCTTTATATTGCCAATAAATTTCAGTTATTAAGGTCGGTCATGAATATTTAGTCTCAGCCCAAAATTAGAGAAAACTGCTTATACGCTTGATGCCGTGATTTTAAATGTTGAGCAACAGACAGCGTTAAGTTTTCCCTTTCTCAGATTAAAGTTTCTTTTTCGTTTACAGTAACCGCAATACTACTTAATAGTATGAAAATTTTTGATAACAAATTTATTATTTACATCAATACAAACTATAATACTACATTTGAGTAGCACTTACTTAAGGAACGCGGATTAAATGAATCCCAATGAACCACCAAGTCACAAAGGCACCAAAAAGAATGGTGGACTATGACTTTGTGTCTTGGCGTCTTTGTGGTTTATCACAGGTTATTTAATTCACGGTTCTAAAAAAAACATGTTCATGGATTAAAAAACTATGCTACCTGAAACAAACATTTACAGAGATTAAAACCGCATTTGGTATCACAACAAGCCTCGTTTGCCATTTGGACGTATCGTCATCCAATTTGTCTTGGCTAGTGCTAGTTGTTCCTCAGAAATCTTTGCACCAGTTAGATTAGCACCACACAAATTAGCTCCTCGAAGATTTGCATTTTGGAGATAAGCATAGCTGAGGTCTGCACCTCGCAAGTCTGCTGCTTCTAAATCGGCATTATTTAAGTAAGCTTTGCTTAAGTTAGCATCTCTAAGATTAGCTCGGTTAAGACTAGCTCGCCCAAAATCGCTGTTGTGGAGATTAGCCCCTTGCAGGTTAACTCTTTCCAGTTGAGAAGAATGAAAATTAGTCCCTGATAAATTAGCACCTTGTAAGTTAAGGAGATTCAGTTTGTGTAGGGCAAAATCCCGTCTCCCCTTTAGATAAGCTGCGATCAAATTTGGGCTATCTAGCTGGCGCATCACTGGAGACTTTTGACCTTGAGAACCACTACAATTACTAGCCAAAGTTGTTGATTTTGCCGTCAGAACCTTTTGTCGTGTCCCCCCTGCATGGGTGATACCAGCGCCTTCTGCTATTTTGGCTCGTCTTGCCCGAATTGCTGCTGCTACCTGCGCCACACTTAAACCGGAGACACCAGAAGGATTGCTGCTATAAATACCAGAATCTTCCAAGCGGTGAGTAGTTCGCTCTTTCACACCACCATTAGGTTGAGAAATCAAACTTTTCGACAAGCTGTCTAAATATGGCTCCAATTCCAACGCTCTCAGCACTTCTTCTGCTGTTTGGTAACGATTTCGCACTGAGACATCCAGCATTTTCCTCAGTACGTCTACTAGGTGATTGCTTACTTGCACATGATGTTCCCACATTATCTCACCCGTTGTGGGATTATATGCCAAATCTTTGGGAGATTTGCCAGTTAGCAAATAAATGCATGTTATCCCTAAAGCATAGATATCGCTAGCGTAGACTGGACGCATTGCCATTTGCTCTGGAGGTGCAAAACCAGGAGTGCCAATTGCATATGCAGTTAATGCCGTGTGTTCTGATTGATTCACACTGGCTTGGTTGACTTGATTTGTGACAGCCCCAAAGTCTATGAGAACTAATCTACTATCTTGAGCGCGACGAATGATGTTGGCGGGTTTGATGTCGCGATGTATAACTTTATATTCGTGTATATATTCCAGCAATGGCAGGAGTTCGCTCAAAAATTGTTTAACTCCTACTTCACTGAAGACTCCTGTACGTTTGACTTCTTGTTGTAAAGTGGAGCCACTGATGTATTCCTGAACCAAGTAGAATTGTTCGCGCTCTTCAAAATAGTCTAGCAATCGCGGCACTTGCGGATGATTGCCAATCTTGCCCAAAGTAACAGCTTCTCTTTCAAACAATTCACGCGCCATTTGTATAATGTGGGGCGCAGTTCCTGACGGACGTAGTTGCTTGATCACGCAACTCGGTTCACCTGGTAAGGCTTGATCGTTGGCTAAAAAGGTTGCTCCAAAACCACCTTGACCTAAAGCTTTTACTACCCGATAGCGATCGCGCAACAGTAGTTGCGAGCCACAAGACTGACACCTCTCGCCATACGGCAAATTTTCTGGATTGGGACAGTTAGGATTCAAACAGTAGCTCATGCACTGTCAACTCGCTGCACGAAGAATTACGGGGAGTATTACACCCTGATCTCAATTATTTAGATCAAAAGCTACTTTTGCCAGGGAATTTTTGCTGGAAATCCTTTGAAGAGTTACTAAAGATAGGCTAAGCAAACGTAAAGCAATAGTATACTCACGTAATTTTACACTGAGGATTTACCCAAGCTTTTCTGAGCTATTTTTGCACACTGGTATTTAGACTGGTTGTTTAATAACTTTAACTTTTATTAATTTAATAATTGAATAAATATTCATATATAATAATATTGATGGGTGAAAGAACAAAAGGAGAAAGCTATGACAACCGTAAGCCAAATGAAATGTGCCTGTGACTCTTGCTTGTGTATCGTTTCAATTGGAGATGCAATTCAAAAAGACGGTAAATATTATTGTTCTGAAGCCTGTGCGGATGGTCATAAAACAACAAAAGGTTGTGGTCACAGTGGTTGTGGCTGTTAAGCAGGCTTATACCTATATACATATATACATAAAATTGCAACCCCACCCAGTAGGGGCGGGGTTGCATATTTTTTCACGTATTAATGGTGTCCCATTTGTTACAGTTGAGACATTACATCCCTTGCTGCTTCTAGTGTCTGGTCAATATCTTCCTCAGTGTGAGCGAAAGAAGTAAATCCAGCTTCAAACTGGGATGGAGCCAAGTAAATACCACGCTCTAACATACCGCGATGGAAACGAGCAAACTTCGCCAAATCTGATTTTTTGGCGTCTTCGTAGTTATGTACAGGACCAGCGGTGAAAAACAGACCAAACATAGCACTGATGGAACCACCGCAAGCAGCGTGACCAGTTTCTTGGGCAATTTGCAACAAACCATTTGCTAGCTTCTTAGTAATCCGATCTAGGTATTCGTAAGTACCGGGCTTTTGCAGTAACTCCAGTGTTTTGATACCTGCGGTCATTGCCAAGGGATTACCAGAAAGAGTTCCCGCTTGATACATCGGGCCAGCAGGGGCAACCATTGACATGATATCCCGACGGCCACCATAAGCTCCCACGGGCAAACCACCACCGATAACCTTGCCTAACGTTGTTAAATCAGGGGTGATACCAAACTTCTCTTGAGCACCACCGTAGGCAATGCGGAAGCCCGTCATCACCTCATCAAATACCAATAGAGCACCATGTTCCTGGGTAAGTTCCCGTAAGCCTTCTAAGAAACCAGCATCGGGAGGAATAAACCCAGCATTACCCACAACTGGTTCCAGAATGACCCCAGCGATTTGGTCACGGTTTTCTTCAAACAGAGCTTTAACAGCTTCCAAATCATTGAAAGGCGCAGTCAAGGTATTGCTTGTTACTGATTTAGGAACGCCAGGGGAGTCAGGCAAACCAAGGGTAGCAACGCCAGAACCAGCCTTCACCAAGAACATATCGGCGTGACCGTGGTAGCAACCCTCAAACTTGATCGCTTTTTCACGTCCAGTGAAAGCCCGCATCAAGCGCAATACTGCCATACAGGCTTCAGTACCAGAGTTAACAAATCTTACCATCTCGATACTGGGAACAGCATCGATAACCATTTCTGCCAAGACATTTTCCAATACGCAAGGCGCACCAAAACTAGTACCTTTTTCCAAGGCTTCATGTAGCGCCGCAATCACTTCAGGATGGGCATGACCGCAAATGGCTGGGCCCCAAGTGCCTACATAGTCGATATATTGATTGCCATCTACATCCCAAACGTATGCACCTTTAACGTGGTCGAAAACAATCGGTTGTCCACCCACAGATTTAAAGGCGCGAACCGGGGAACTTACCCCTCCTGGCATCAGATTTTGAGCAGCGGCGAAGATTTCTTGTGATTTTGTTGTTTTAATCGTTGTATTTACCAAGGTTCTCTCCTAACAGTGGGAAATCATAAAGTTCTATCTGGGGATAGGGGTTAAGTCTTCTCAGAACTTCTATCGTATAAAATTACCTGAACCAAGAAAATAACAATATGTTATACAAGTCCAATCAAGACTTGCCTGTAGAGATTCGCACTCGCTTATCCGAGGCATACCAAGATGTTTACCGGGCAGCTTATAACTCGGCTATTCATTGGTATGGTGAAACTGCAAAGGCTCACCAAGTCGCTTTAAGTGCTGTTAAAATGCAGTCTGTTATGCATAGGAGCTTTGTTATTTAAGACTGGATTAGAAAATATTTTCAAAATAAATTGCCAGTTGCCCTCTTTAGAATGGTATCGTGAACCCATGAATCATTCTCGCTCTTTTTCAAGCAGCTGGTATGTTTTTTTCAGCGACTAATTCTCAACACCAAGCTATTCCTGTCGATCAAATTCGCTACGACGATCGCGGTCTTGTCCCGGCAATTGTCCAAGACTATCTGGATGGCACTATTTTAATGATGGCGTGGATGAATCGGGATTCACTCCAAAAGACTTTGGAAACAGGCGAAACTTGGTTTTGGAGTCGTTCTCGTCAGGAGTTATGGCACAAAGGAGCGACTTCGGGTCATATTCAGAAAGTGCAGAGTCTTCGTTACGACTGTGATAGTGATGCGCTACTGATTGGAGTTGAGCAGGTGGGAGATATTGCCTGCCATACTGGGGAGCGCAGTTGTTTTCATCAGGTAGATGGAAAAATTACTCCTCCACCAGGTGATACGTTATCGCAACTATTTCAGCTAATCTGCGATCGCCGCGACCATCCCACTGAAAGTTCATATACGTGTAAGTTGTTCGCAGGCGGTGATAACAAAATTTTGAAAAAAATTGGTGAAGAAACCGCAGAGGTCGTCATGGCATTTAAGGATGATGACGCCGATGCGATCGCCTCAGAGGTTGCAGATTTGCTATATCATACTCTTGTTGCTCTTGCTCACCATCAAGTTGATTTGAAATCGGTGTATCGCAAATTGCAAGAGCGTCGTAGGTAGAAACAAGCGCAAATACGTTCTGAAAATAGCGCTAGAAAAGATCATGCCTTTCCTTAGCAAGATTCTCATCTTCCCAATCAAATCGCTAGATGGTGTTGAAGTTACTCAGGCTAGCCTGCTGGAGGGAGGGGCGATCGCTTATGACCGCGAATTCGCCATTGTAGACGAGCAGGGGAAGTTTGTCAACGGGAAGCGCACAGAGAAAGTTCATGCACTACGTTCTTCCTTTGACTTGGCAGCTAGGACAGTAACGCTGCGGGTTCACAATCAAAGTCAGTTTCAGACGTTTCATCTGGATCGCGAACGCAATGCGCTAGCCTCTTGGCTTAGCGACTACTTTGGTTACACTGTCACCCTCCAGCAAAACCTTTACATGGGCTTCCCTGACGATACTGAGGCTTCTGGGCCGACTGTTATTAGTACTGCCACTCTAGAAACCATTACCTCCTGGTTTCCGGGACTCAGCTTGGAGGAAATTCGCCATCGGGTTCGTGCCAATCTGGAAATTGATGGAGTTCCACCATTTTGGGAAGACCAGTTGTTTGGAAAACTCGGTCAGTATGTTCCTTTTCAGATTGGTGATGTTGCATTCCTCGGCAGTAATCCTTGCCAACGCTGCGTGGTACTGACTCGGAATCCTTGGACTGGCAAGCGCGATTCTAGCTTTCAAAAAGAGTTCACAATCAAGCGTCAGCAGACCTTACCTAATTGGGCTGAACTCTCCCACTTCAATCATTTTTTCAGGCTGACTGTCAACACAAAAGTTCCACCATCAGAGACAGGCAAGGTATTGCAAATCGCAGATGAGATTAAAATTCTGCAAAGCCAAGCTATTCACTCAGCAGCAAGCGATGAAGGTAATACAAAATTGCCAGGGTGATGATAACACTTAAAGCTAACCACAGCCAGAAGTAATCTATTAATGATTGCGGTTGATCTAATGCCCAACCTCCCAGAGGAGGCCCGATAAAATAGCCAACAGCCCAACACAGAGAGTTGATTGAGAAATAAACACCGCGTTGAGATGGAGGTGCTAGATCGGTAACTAAGGAAGCAGCCGAGGGGGTGTAAGAGACAATTGCAACGGCAAATACTCCTAAAGCCAAAGCCGCCCAGTACAGTTGTCCAGAATGAGAAATACCTGTAATCCAAATCAGGCAAAATCCCCCTGCCCATAGCAAAGCGGAAACTGCCAGTGCTTGAGAATGAGAGAAGCGTTTGAGGATACGGGCAACAGGTAGCTGTGCGAGAATGGCAACTGCTAGATGCCAAGCGAATAAAACACTTATTGTACTGTCTGCAATTCTTTTGATTGAGTCAACCAGCACGAAGTTTTTGAAGTAGACGGGGAGGGTACTGTGTAGCTGGGAAATGTAGGTGGTGAAGATAATGTTGACTGCGACGTACACTAAAAGACGGCGATCGCGTAATGCTACCATCCAAGCGGCGAAGTGTGAGGTCTCTTGTTGTCGTGTTTGCTGTCGTTGATGAGTTTCTGCGATCGCTACATAAACTACCACAAAAAACACAATAAACGAAATGGCATCGATAATAAATAGCGTGCGGTAACTCCTTGCAGTTACTAAAACGCCGCCTAAAACAATTCCCATTCCCAATCCCAGATTGTCTGCCAGCCTGGTGATAGCAAAGGCTTCACGACGATTTTCAGTTAGCGTCACGTCGGCAACAACAGCTTCAGTGGCAGGCCAATATAAACCAATACCCAAGCCACCGATTAAGTTACCAATGACAAGCGTGACAAAATTTTGGGTTCCAGCTAAAACTAGAGAACCGACTGCTGAAATCGCTGCTGACAGCAACAAAGTGCGGCGACGTCCCATTTGGGGTGAATCGGCAAAAGAACCACCCAAAATCCGTCCTACTACCCCAGAAATGGAAGCACAACCCAAGGCAAAGCCGACAGCAGTTGCCGATAAACCAACTTGATTGACGAAAAATATGGGAGCGTAAAACAGTGTAAAGCCGGTGCCCAGTTCTGAGAGGAACCGACCTAATACTAAAATCCAGACTTGGGGATGAATTAGGGAAAACCAGGAAGACACCGAAATTTAGTTATTGGGTCTATACCTTATGGTATTGGAGATGGTAAAAACTTATCTTCCATTCCCTATTTTGTAATTCTTATCATTCTATGGAATTTTCCTCACTGATTCCACAGAGTTTCCACAGGTACTTTCCCTGTTTTCCACAGCTGCTCTACGATGTCATAGGCTCTTGCTGCGTTACTGGGGATTTTTTCTTCACAGCAGTTAGAGACTTATGAAACTGAGTTTATATTAAGAAGAGTTACAAAAACACTATTAAAACCCTTATAATTTCGTAAATATGTTTTTTTCATAAACTTATTTTTAACATTTCGCAGCATTGACAACCCTACCCCCTTTTGCCGCAAAATGATGCGGCTTGCCTTTATAGTCTGTCCTTGCATCTGTGTAAAAATACCTTTCGTTGTTGCCGCAGATACTCGGATCGGGGAAGGACAAGAAATTATGTATTCCCATCCTGTAGCTCTAATTACAAGCAAGATTTCCTAGTGATGGACACTGCCAAGGAGAAAAATCTCATGAACGCAACAGTTAGCATCTTTACAGAAATTCCTGAGACACTGCACGAATCTCTGAAAAACTACTTAGAAAAGCATCCTGACTGGGATGAAAACCGAGTCTTAACGGCGGCACTTTCGTTGTTTTTGCTCCAAAATGGAGATAGCGATCGCCGTGCTGCTCGTGTGTACTTAGAAACTTTGTTCCACCACTGCTAAGCAAAAATGTACTGCACCGATTCCAATTCATGTCCAAAAGCCAATGTATTAAACACTTTGGTTTTAGGTGCGTCAATTAGCAGTGTTATTGTGGTCGATACTCCAATAGGGGTACGGTATACCGTACCCCATAACTAGGTTTCGTGCAAGAAGCAACTGATTTTAAGGGTGAGTGTGGTATAGTTGATTAATTTTTCTTGCAAAAAAAATAACTGGGGCAAACTGAACTTCTTGGAAAAATATCGTCAATTTAGCCCGGATATCGCAATCTACCTAGAAGATCAAGCCAATTACAGAGCGGCGAAAATCGCCGCTCCTGGCTTATACTTTAAGTGAGTCACTATTTTGGGTTTTGAAAAAACTATTTCCTAGTAAGGTTTCTCATTTAGGAAAGCTGAGATTCATAAATCAACTTTTAAAGATAAAGAACGGTGTGGTTTGTATTTTAAAGTAATTGCAGAAATTATATTTATCAGGGAGACTGGGTGAATTTGGTTAGAAGTTTCGTAGTGTAGTCATTAGTTCCAAGCCCACAATCTAAAAGTTATTTGGCTATTGAACTGTGGTACAGACGCGATTAATCGCGTCTCTACTGACTACTGACTACTGGACTTTTTCAGACTGCTGGGGAAGAGTAGGACATTCAAACTTATAGCCAACCCCACGCACTGTCTGAATTAATGCTGGTTGACTAGCATCGACTTCAATTTTTTTGCGAATTTGACCGATGTGTACGTCTACAACTCGCTGATCGCCTACATATTCATAGTCCCACACTTCTTGGATCAGCTCTGCTCTTCGCCAAACACGACCTGGATGACTGGCTAAAAAATGTAACAAGTCAAATTCGAGAGCAGTTAGGGGTACTGGTTCACTGTTAAGCGTTACCTCTCGCCGCACTGGGTCAATCATCAACTTTTCAAATACCAGACGCTTTTGTTCTGCCGTAGTTACAACCCGCTGACGCCGCAAAATAGCTGCGACTCTGACTTCTAGTTCTCCCAAACCAAATGGCTTGGTGAGATAGTCATCAGCACCTTTAGAAAAGCC
The DNA here is from genome assembly GCF_000517105.1 of Fischerella sp. PCC 9605. Classification (GTDB taxonomy): domain Bacteria; phylum Cyanobacteriota; class Cyanobacteriia; order Cyanobacteriales; family Nostocaceae; genus PCC9605. The sequence continues at coordinate 1,023,006 of NZ_KI912151.1, forward strand.
GCGAATTTTATCAGCTTCATCTGCACGGCTAGTCAACATGAGAACAAAAACGCCATTACGGCTTTGCATATCTTGGCAGAGGTTAAACCCAATGACATCTGGTAAATTGACATCTAATATCACCAAGTCTGGGTTAAATTGCTCAAATAGAGCTAAGGCAGTCTTACCATCTTCAGCGGCCTCCACCTGATAGTTCTGCTTCATTAAAAAGCGTTGGATTAAATTGCGAACCGCAGGGTCGTCATCAACTACAAGAATCTTGGCAGGAGCCATGACCATCACTTTGTACAAAAATTTATTAGGATTAACATGCAGTGTGCGTTAAAAACGCATTTTCTACTTGGGAGAAAATAATAATCTACAAGGTTAACGCGCAGATTCCCTGATTATTTAAATACTAGTTTAATCAGGATTTTCGACAATTAAAGCGCGAATCTTCTTATAATGCCACCCTGAACTGTTTCGAGCTAATAATTGTTAACCTCGTGTCTGGTAAGCAGATATTCTTACCTTAGCCACTAAATTAAGTAAACTAAAACACTTTCATATCATAGTTACTTAGTAATTTTAACGCTTTAATTTTAAATCTATACGTGGCTTTATGGCACAAGGCAATAGTACAGTTGACCAAATCAAACTTGGTTAAGGTACAGTTAATTGCCAAATATGAAACACAAAAGGTGTTTTTTTCATAAAAAAGCCTTGTAGGTATTTTTAGCTCAAATTCTAGAGTAAAGCTCTAAATGGTGAACGACATGAGGGGATACACGGAGTTCTAGCAATATGTTAAAGTGTCTATAGTTAAAATTACCAGATCGATTATGCTTGCCCGTGTTACTATCCAGGTAAGATATACAAATCGATCAAAACATTGGTTTCGACCGACATAAAACCTAGAATTATTTATTTTTTCTGCAAAAAAGACTGCTGCCTATTAAGGCTAAACTAACAAACTCCCATGAGCGAGCAAAATCCCTACGAAAAACTTGGGGTATCTGAGGAAGCTAGCTTCGATGAAATTCAGGATATTCGCAATCGCCTCTTGCAGCAATACAGTGGCGATGCTAAACGCCTAGAAATGATTGAGGCTGCTTATGACGCGATTTTGATGGATCGCTTGCGGATGCGCCAAGAAGGTAAAATCAGAGTGCCTGAACGTATTAGGTTTCCAGAACGTCTGGTACAACCACCTCCTCAAGAAACTCCCACACCTCGTGAGAAATCGCCTGCATGGCTGCAAAGAATGTTGGATAACCCAACACCAGCAGATATTGTTTTGCCTGGAGTTTGGTATTTGGGTTTGAGTGCCATCAGTGTATTTTACCAAGCTGGAGGCGATCAGATTTTGCAGATGGTGCTGGTGCTTGGTGTAGGTATTAGTATTTACTTTATCAATCGCAAGGAAGGTAAGTTTGGTCGAGCGGTTTTATTCACCCTAGTCGGTTTAATCATAGGCTTAATTGCTGGAGGAATGGTCGCTAACTGGGTAATGCCGCAAATACAACAATTTATTAGTCTGAGTGCAAATCAATTTTCGACAGTAATAACTTTTATATTGTTGTGGCTGATCAGCAGCTTTCTACGGTAATTAGGTAATGGGTAATGGGAACTAGGGAGAGGGGACTGGAAGGGACTGGGGAAGAACTATAACAAGCCTCTTTCCCAATCACCAATCACCAATTACCAATGACCGATTGGTTGCAGCGATCGCTCAAGGACTAAATCAACGGCTGCGCTAAAATCTTTAACAATTATATCCGGGTGGTAAAGTTTTAATTGAGCGCGATCGCGGATGCCGCTCTCTACAGCGATCGCCTTAATACCATGCTTTTTGGCAGCAGTAATGTCAGCTTCTGTATCCCCCACCATCCAAGTATATGCGGCAGGTGGTAATTCCTTTAAGGCCCGTGCCATTAATAATGGTTTATCGTCAATGTCACGAGTTTTGATATAGTCGTTACTTAGACAATAACAGCGATTTTCTGGAAAGAATCTGCCTAAATCATATTGTTTGAAGGCATAGTCTAGTTCCCAGACTCGACGCATAGTCATCACTGCTAAATCAATACCAGCCTGTTGGATTTTTAACAGTGTATCCACAGCACCAACAGCAAGGCGATCGTACTGAAAGTAAGGTTCTGTATGTACTGTTTGCCGCCGTAGTTGTGCAAATTCTTGTGCTTGCACCTCATCCAAACCGGAAATCATGGCGATTTGTTTCTCAGGTACGCGCGATCGCTTCATCTGCCAAAATTCTGGCTTGGAAAGTTCTTTTACTTTTTGATCTGGACGTCGGGTTTTTTGTAAGCAGAGTTGATAAACACGATAGTACCGTTCTGAAACATCTATAATTGGGCCGTCAAAGTCTGTGATAAGTCTTAACATTTTTTTGAAAAATAAAATTAAAATTCACTTATAGACTAGCCCAGATATAACCGTGTTTGAGTTTTAAATATTTGATGAGTGAATTTTGAATTACTAATCTGACTGCTACGCGAAGTCCGGAGTCAACAGTCAAATGTCAAAAGCTTGGACTGTTGACTCTTGGCTTTTTGACTCTTACCTCAGTCCCTATTCCCTAGGAGACTAGCGCGTTTGATTTATTCTCGTTCCAATACTGCAAGGGATAGGATTTTTCGTGGTTATTGTGGCATGTAGAGACGCGAAATTTCGTGTTTGTTCTCTACACAAGATTCTTGGTCTTATCCGAAGTAGTATTGGTTCTCGTTCTATGGCTTTGAGTTATTTGTAGATAGTTGATAAAATGTTCGAGTTTTACAACAATAATCCTCGACAGAAAAGCCATTCGCTAAACAACAACTAAAACTAATCCTTCACGAGCTATTAAGGCTTTGGGGAAAGCAGATGTAATTTCCATCTGTACCCGGTCGAGGAAATCATCATAGTCATCTGGGTGGTAGTGAGAAAGTACTAATTGTTTAACACCAGATGTGACAGCCAAATCAACAGCAGTTTGCCAGTGTGAATCACTATAGTCAGCTTTATGGAATGTTGGAGGAGTGGTGAGATTAGCAATTAGCAAATCAACACCTTCTGTTAACTGTATTATTCGTCTTCGCTCCGTTTCATCAACATCCTGATGCAAATCCGTTACGTAGGCAACACTATAGTTTTGCCAACTAACTTGATAGCCAATAGACTTTTGCGTTTGATTGATTAATGCTGTTGTAATCGTGACATCATCTAGTTTCACTGCTTTACCCGCAATCAAATTATGAAACTGCAATTCTGACTGCATTACCTGTAAAGGGTAAGGAAAGTGCGGTAGTAACATCTGATCGCACAAGCACTGCTTTATAGAAGCTCCGTTTGAAGCTGCTGTTCCATAGATGTGAAAGCTGTTTTCTGCAACAAACGCAGGAGCAAAGAATGGAAAACCTTGGATACGATTTGATTGGGAGTTAGTAAAAAATAAATGAGCTTCTAGTGGCTGTTGTATTTCTAGCCAACTTTTTCCTAGTAGGCGTAAGCCTGTGCCTCCATCAAAAACCAAATGCTTATCAGCTACCTGCATCTCTACACAGGCAGTATTACCACCATAGCAGCTAGTATTGCCACCTGGGGTGGGAATTAAACCCCGTACACCCCAGAATTTGACTACAAATTTCCCCTCTTGGTTGGGAATCTGGGTAATTTGCTGTTGATTTATGTGGTTCTGCGGAGGCGACAGCTCAAAATTTGACATCTTTTTTGCAACTAGGTCTGACTGAGCAGGTCATCATAGCACCGAACTTCAAAAATACGGTTGTTTTCATCCACAATGACAACAGTAGGAGAGTAAGTTTTTAACTCTTCCGTAGTGAACTGCCCGTAAGACATTATAATCAGGCGATCGCCAGTAATGCCTAGACGTGCCGCAGCCCCATTTAGCTCAATTGCTCCAGAATTAGCTGGAGCTGGGATCGCATAAGTAATGAAGCGCTGGCCATTGGTGATGTTCACTACTTGCACCTGCTCATAAGGTAAGATACCAGCTTTCTCCATCAAGATGCGATCAATACTAATACTGCCCACGTAGTTGATGTTAGCTGCCGTGAGAGTGCAATTGTGAATTTTTGCCAGAAGAAGCGTGCGCTGCATGGAGTTTAAGATTTTGTGGCAAGAAAGCAGTTATGAGGAAGGCAGTGAATGCAAAGCAAAGTATCCATTGGTAGACAGGAAACAGGAGGAACCCATAAATATAATTTAGGGGTTGAGAGTCAAGATGCTTTGTGCCTTGTGTTACGCATCTTGCAGACGCCCGCAGGAGCTTTTCAAAGAGTAACTATTATTACATTCTTCGACCTAATTACATTTAGGAGCTTGTATCCGAATAGCTGCCACACTAGTGCTATCTACGGGCAACTGCTGATGGCGCTGGCTCCTGTGTATCTACCTGACGTGAATGACTTCGCCATGCATACTTCTGCCTTTCGGCGAAGTCGGGTTAACCTTTAGCCGCCTTCACCTGCGCTTGGCTGGTGGAAATTTTCAGGTAGTTTCAGAATTACTTTCCCGAACTTATTTGCTACCAGCTTTGATGCATTTTTCTACTAAGGGCTTGACTTTATCAACATCATGCCAACCGAGAATTTCCGTTACTTTTTTTTCCAGATTTTTATACGTACGGAAAAATTCAGCTATTTCTTCTAGTCGGTGTGAGGCTATGTCATTGATAGATTTGACATTAGCGTAGCGAGGATCTTTGTCAGGAACACAAAGAATTTTTTCATCGCGATCGCCACCATCTATCATTTCTAGCATACCAATTGGTCGTGCGGCAATTACACACCCAGCAAAAGTCGGCTCATCCATTATTACCATACCATCCAGCGGATCGCCATCATCAGCCAAAGTGTTGGGTACAAAGCCATAGTCGTATGGGTATTGTACGGATGCATAAAGCACGCGGTCTAAAGCAAAAGCCTGCAAGTCTTTGTCAAATTCGTATTTATTTTTACTCCCGCCTGGAATTTCAATCAGAACGTTAATTAAACCTGGTTTGGGTTGAGCAGGAATACGGGATAAGTCCACAACAAAACTCCTGAGTTAACAGTGAAACATGGGTACTGCCTTTGTTGGTTCCCCGTGTAGAATTTTAGGGCCAATAGGGACACATCCGTTCTACGAAATCTGTCTTGAAAATAGGGGAAAGGGGAAAGGGGAAAGGGGAAGAGATTTTCATCGCCTCGTTGTGGGCTAATGCCCGTGGGGGTTTAGCTTGAAAATAGGGATTGGGGATCGGGGAAGATATTTTCAAGATAGATGTGAATTAAAGGCTGATCGCTGCTACCTTACCGTAAGCTTAGCAAAGCGCGTCCATGCGGCAACAATAGAAGTGGTGAGAAGCCTTTTGTTCTCACCACTTCTATTGTTCTGAGGGTTTATTTAGTAAGCAACCACAAAGCTAACTATCTTAAAAGTTGCTGTCAATTGAGGCAATGCAGAGAACTCTTCTGTTGCTTAGCGTCTAAATACAATATTACCCGCCTCACTAACCTGGAAATCAGTAGTGTTCTGTTATAACTACCTTCGGTTGTAAAATCGTGCTTTCAATTCATCTGTTAATTTTCACTTATTTTTGAGGTTGTATGTGAAGGATGGCTGGTTATTTGGAACATTGGTTGAAGAGTAATTAGCAATGACAAACAGGGGTACAGTCAAAGTTAACAGACCAATCAAAGTTCCCACAATGTCTGCCAAGCGATGAGAATACGTGTCGGATGAATCGGCAGACTGACTGTTTGAATCCATAAAAAATCAAGTTAGTTACATCAGTTGTAGACTGACTCTTTTTGAAGAGCCTAACTACTATTTTAGCTATTTTTTAACCGTAAATATTCTAGTCGTCAAGCATGGCACTCATTTTTGAAAGTATTATCCTAGTTTCTTAGGTCTGAAAAACTTGATACTAATTCACCTTCCAAGATAATCATAATAACTGTGTAACTATTTTTGCAACATTTTCTGCTGTATCTTGTAATATCTGCATTCGGCATGGCTAAATTCCTGGCATCAATAATTACATTTTTCAATTATTTTTGAGAGAAAAATGTAAGTGTATATACAGTATTTAACCTTGCAAAATATTATTAATAAAGCTTAGAGACATGCATTTATTTTTTTGATACATCAGTTATATACCGAAAAAGCACTGGACATACATCGATATTTTATTGAATTACTAAGTACTAGTACTTAAAATTTTAGTAACTTTGATATAGTTTCTTTAATAAGAGTTTTTAGCCTATAGTAAATATAGATAAAAACCTTGTATTTAGAATTCTGACTCAGTGATTACACTCAAAAAATCTTCACACAACGGGCAGTAATAAAATTAATAACCATAATTTTTTATTTTGTCAATCTGCAAATAGATAGATGAATAAAAAGTGAACTAAAGACAATTGATTATACTTGATCGAAAATAGGGACTAGGGGATAAACAATAGAGACAACAGAAAGAGTAATCTGCATCTTTCTAGGATATATACGGATTTTTTTCAGTAGTGAATCCAAAATTACAAAAGAAAAATTTCATCAACAATCAACCAACTAAAACTAAAAAAACCGCCACTAGTAGAGTAGGGCGGTCTGGTTAAGCAATCGGAGGGTATTTTCAGCTTACTCTGCTGATTTTGAAATTGTTGTAGCAGAGTATGCACTTATTGCCAACATTAGACGCTCAGTCCAGTTAACGTCTACCATAAGCGCTCATTGGTTCCTTAATAAATCGAATGTAAAGATGTTTGAACGTAGACTTAATCACGCGAGGCATACCAAAATCGATAGGAATAAACTTGTCCGGTAACAGCCAATCATCTATTTGTAATAAGCTGGGATGCAAATGAGGATAATAGATAGCCTCTAGTTCTGGACAAACCCCCAGACGCATGGATGCAGCCACAGTGGGTACTTGTATGGCTGGCACATTGAGTATTTCTACTATTGCCCGATCTAAAGCAAATACATCTGTTGATGCCCCTAAAATACCTAGCGGACGTGGTTCACCGCCACTGGGACCATTTCCTTCATGACCGATGATGCCATCTAATATAGTCAAATTGGGGTTAATTGTCCTGGCAGTTTCTACTAACATTTCCCCAAATCTGTTTGCATCTTTGCCAGCTTCCATGTGCCACCAAGCTTTCATTTTGCCAGGGACGCAACCAAACAGGTTTTTCACCCCTAAGGTAAGTACTAGTTGGACGTGAGATTTCACTTTGGGTAGATTAATCACCACATCTGCCTCCATTGCCTCTTTGGAGAGTAGCAGATGGTTAAACTCCTCACTGACAGTTTGGTAACGATGCCCGTGGAAATCGATAATTGGCAGATTGAGTTCTTCTATCATCGGCAAATAGCCATTTGCCACGGCTACTCCCCTAGCGCTGCCAAAAGCAGGACTGTCACCTAAAAATGGCTTACCACCAGCCTCAATTACCATCTGTGCTACTGCATAAACCAATTCTGGGCGGCTGGTACACTCTTTATCAGGACGTGCGCCTGTTAGTAAATTAGGTTTAAGTAAAACGCGATTCCCTGGTTTAACAAACGCCGTCATTCCCCCAAATGGTTCCAGCAGCGTTTCTAAAGATTTCCGTAACGCCTCGCGTCCGTAGGAAGTAGCGCGGATTAAACTGACAGATGGTGTTTGAGTCTGCATAGTGGTTAGTGGTTAGTGGTTAGTTAGTAGTTAGTGGTTAGTGGGAAAACAACCAACAATCAACTACTATTTACCATCTAATACCTACTATCTACTATCTACTATCTACTAACTACATTTATTCGAGGGGTACAATTTGGCTCATTTGTTCTAAATTTAAAACTTTGGCTAATTCCGCCTCACTCATTAGCCCTTTTTCCAGTACAATCTGCCGCAGAGATTTGCCTGTTTCCAAAGATTCTTTTGCTACAGCTGCGGCATTCAAATAGCCAATGTGAGTATTTAAAGCTGTTACTAAAGCTAAACTGCCTTCCGCATATGCTAAACAACGTTCTCGGTTGGCAGTAATTCCTTGAATGCAGCGTTCGGTGAGTACGGCAATAGTATTACCAAGAATTTCGATGCTGTGAATTAAGTTATAGGCAATCAGTGGCATCATCACATTCAGTTCTAATTGTCCTGCTTGGGCTGCCAGTGCGATCGCGCTATCATAACCCATTACCTGAAAACACACCATTGATGTCATCTCTGCCATGACTGGGTTATACTTACCCGGCATAATCGAAGAACCAGGTTGCACTGGTGGTAGCTGAATTTCTTTTAAACCAGTTTTCGGCCCGGAGTCCATCAATCGCAAATCGTGGGAGATTTTAACCAGATCTTGGGCTAAGTTACGCAAAGCACCGGAAACATTGACAAATGGTGCCATACTCTGCATAGCTGCCATCAAGTGGGGTGCAGGTTGTAAAGGAGTGTTAATTAGTTCTGAAAGAGTTTCTACCACACGGGTGCGATATTGGGGATGGGTATTTAACCCTGTACCCGCTGCACTACCACCCAAACCCAGCACCATCAAATCCCCACTAGCTGCGTAAATCCGATTTTGGTGTTCTGTGAGGATTTGCACCCAAGCACGAAAATTTTCACCCAAGCGCACAGGTACGGCGTCTTGCATGTGGGTTCTACCAGAACGAACGATATCTTGGAATTCCGAGGCTTTTGCCTCTAATGCCGCGATCGCCGTCTCCAAAGCTGGGTGCAGTGTTCTGGACAACGCCAATAAACCACCAATACGAATTGCTGTTGGAATCACATCATTGGTAGACTGCCCGTAGTTAACGTGATCATTGGGACTGACACGCTTGTAGTTACCTTTCTCATCGCCGAGAATTTCTAACGCCCGATTTGCTAGAACCTCGTTAATATTCATGTGATGAGAAGTGCCAGCACCAGCTTGATACACATCTACCACGAACTGATCGCGGAACTTGCCAGCTAGCACTTCATCCGCAGCTTGAATTATTGCCTGACTGATATCTTGGGGAATACAACCTAGTTCGCCGTTGACTATAGCCGTAGCTTTTTTAATCAAAACGCAAGCATCTACGTACGTAGGTAAAGGCTTAATACCACTGATGGGGAAGTTTTCTGTGGCACGTAGTGTTTGTATACCGTAGTAAACACTACTAGGGATTTGGCGATCGCCCATCGAATCGCGTTCTATTCTGGATTGGGAATTAGTTTGTTGAGTCATAGCAATTTTAGATTAACAATTGGTAATTGGTAATTGTTTTTCCCATTACCTAATTTAAAATCGCATGACTTTACCTAATTGGATTACCTTCTCCCGCCTTTTGGGGTTGCCATTTCTGCTTTACGGTTTACATAACCCCACGCCAACAGCTAGGTGGGTGTGCTTGGCAATTTTTTTAGTTGCAGCTGGTACTGACTGGTTAGATGGTTATTTAGCGCGGAAACTCAATCAAATTAGTGACTTGGGTAAATTTCTCGACCCTTTAGTGGATAAATTGCTAGTACTCGCCCCATTACTAGCTTTTATTGAACTCGGACAAATTCCGGCTTGGGGAGTATTTCTGATATTGGCGCGGGAATTAGCGATCGCAGGTTGGCGTGTCAATCAAACAAAAATTACTGGTGCAAATATTTGGGGCAAACTCAAAACTGTTAGCCAAATAATTGCGATCGCCCTTTTAATTGCACCCTTACCGGAAATCTGGAAAATTCCTTCCCTTATCGCTTTCTGGATTTCTGTCGCCCTGACGTTGATTTCTGGAGCAATTTATCTTTTACCGCAAACAAGCAGCATAAGTACCCCAAATGAAACAGATTCAAAGTCAAGCGAACGTAGAATAATTGGTGGAGGTAATGCTTGATGAGAGGTTGCGTGATTTGTCAAATAGAGCCAATTAGGTGGCGCAGATGGGCGGCGTAGTGATAGCAGTCAGCCGCAGTGCGACACACACGTTCACCATCGAACTGCCACCGGAACCACATCAACCTCTTGATCGGGTCTGACACGAATTGCAAAGGGAACTCTTAAATACGCTTAAAAACGTGGGAATAAGGACGCTTGGTTTTTCGGCTCGTGTGCCTCTCAAAACAATTCTTTGTTCAAAGTGGGCTTTAAACCCACAACGCGCATTTTTTTCCTGTTAAGAGTTCCCCCTTTTTCCCTTTTGTAATATCCTTTTTATCGTTTCAATCAGAATCCAAAACCTGTATCTAATAACTGCTGTACTTGTAGTTGTAAAGGTCGTATTTTACTTTGCACAATATCCCAAATAATCTCATCTTCCACTTGAAAATAGGTATGAGCAAGAATATCCCGTAAGCCAGCAATCTTACGCCACTCTATTTGAGGATGACGAGTACGTATATCTTGGGGAAAATTTTTCACAGCTTCCCCAATTACTAAAAGGTTAAAAATTACAGCATCAAAAGTACGTTCATCTGCAACAAACTCTTCAAAAGTCATACCTTGGGTGTAATGCAGTATTTTCGTACAACTCGAAACAATATCTTCTAAATACAACTTGAGATTACGTGACATAGATTGCTTCTTGCTCTACAGTTTCACGAATTTGTGGCTTCAGAGCTTTCCAAGTCACCAAATCTACGCGAGTTCCCAACTGATCTTCTAAATATAATTTCACGTCCATGTAGCGGTCAAAGGTTATCGGTGGCTCGAAATCAACCAAAATATCTACATCGCTATTGCATTGAGCTTCATCTCTAGCCACAGAACCAAACAAAGCTAGGGAATGAACACCTAAAACTCTCAAATTAGTCTTCAGATTTCTTAGAGTAGCAATTACTTTATCTCGTTGCATATAATTGACCAAGAGTTTTCAGCTTGGCATAAAAATTAATATTATCACATCATCCGATCGGGGCAAGAAGGGGTAAAGTTAACCTACCTTCTACCCTGAATCGAATATGCAAATTAAATGTGCTTTAGATGACAAATGCTATTAGCAATTAGCTATTGACTGTTCGCTTGCAAAATCTCCTCATCTACAGAAAAATCTATTTCTGCCTTATCTCGCTCTGACACCAAATAATCATTCTCGAATGAGTCTTTTAACCCCGAAATTAAATCATACTCGGGCTGCCAATCTAATTCTGTTATGGCTTTATTCACTGAGGCAAAGAAGTGCTGTGTCCGCAGGGGAAAAGCTTTGCGCTTGCCGAAATCAAACTTTTTCGGGTCGTAATGGACGATTTTGATTTCGTCAGGAGATTTGCCAGCAGCAACAGCGCACGCACGGGCTAAACCATCAAAAGTGACAAAGCGATCGCCAGAGACGTTGTAAATTTGCCTTAGCGCTTTAGAATTGCCCAAAACTTTGGTCATAGCCCTGGCCAAATCTTTGACATGTCCTAGCTGGGTAATATGTAACCCATTGCCAGGAATGGGAATAGGGCGATCGCGCACAATTCGGTCAAAAAACCAAGCTTCCAAGTCGTTGTAGTTTTGGGGCCCGTAGATGTATGTGGGACGAATAGAGGTAAAGGGTATTTTTTGTTGTGTCAAGTAAGCTTCTGTTTCATATTTACCCCGGTGGCGACTTTTCGGATCGATGGCATCGCCTTCGGTATGAGGCATTTGGTCTGATTTCAGATACACGCCAGCAGAACTCATGTAGATAAAATTTTGCACGCGGTCTTGAAAAATTTCTGCTAGTGGTTGAGTATCAGTAAGTTCCCGCCCGTTATTGTCAAAAATGGCATCAAAATTTTCTTTAGACAGTTTTTCTTTGAGTTGGGTGGCGTCAGTGCGATCGCCCGTAATTTGTCCTACGCGCCCAACTGGTGCCGGACGATTGCCACGATTGAAAAGTACCACCTCATGTCCTTGCTGCACTAGCAGTTGAGTGAGGTAGACGCCAATAAATCGAGTGCCACCCATAATTAAAATTCGCATAAATCCCCAATTTTATGTCAGTTGCATTAGAGACTGGGTACTGGGGATTAGGGATTAGGGACTGGGGATTAGGGATTAGGGATTAGGAACCTAGTACCCAATCACCAATCACCAATCACCAATCACCAATCACCAATCACCAATTTGAGATTATCAGCTTGCGGTATCTGTGGAACCTCTTTTGAGAGGATTGCGTCTTTTCTTAGGATATGGGGCATTTCCCATTTTTTTAATACAAAGGGAAACTTTTCAGTTAACCTCATAAGTTTGCTAAGTGTTTTCTACCTATCTAATTAAAGTTAGCTGTGCCCTTGAAATATGCTTTAGTGCATGAGTGGCTGACACCTAAAGCCACAGGCGGTTCAGAACTAGTAGTGCGGGAAATTCTGAACCATGTTGATGCGGACTTATACGCCCTCATCGATTTTGAATCTAGCAACCCGGAGAGTTATTTATACAAGCGTCAAATTGGCACGACGTTTCTTCAGCATTTCCCCTTTGCCCGCAGAGGTATACAAAAGTACTTGCCTTTTTTACCTTTAGCAATTGAACAACTCGATTTGCGGGCGTATGACATAATTCTCTCTTCATCCCATGCTGTTGCTAAAGGGATTCTCACTACTCCTGAACAGTTGCATATTTGCTACTGCCACAGTCCCATGCGCTATGCCTGGGACTTAACGTTTGACTATCTACGCGCCAGCAAGTTGGGAAGTGGTTTACCTGGGTGGGCAACTCGATATTTATTACACAGTTTGCGTTCGTGGGATGTATTGAGTGCTAATCGTGTTGATTACTTTATTGCCAATTCCCAGCATACAGCTCGGCGAATTTGGCGCTGTTATCGACGCAAAGCAACTGTTATCTATCCGCCTGTTAATATCGAGAGTTTTCCTTTTTTGGCTGACAAAGAGGATTTTTATCTAACTGTTTCCCGGTTGGTTAGTTACAAACAAGTATCTTTAATCGTCAGGGCTTTTAACCAAATGCAAAAAAAATTAGTAGTAATTGGTACAGGTTCAGAAATGAAAAAAATTCGTGAAATGGCAAACTCTAATATACAAATATTGGGGTGGCAACCTGATGAGGTTGTAAAAAAATATATGGCTCATGCTAAAGGTTTCGTGTATGCAGCTTGTGAAGATTTTGGCATTGCCTTAGTAGAAGCACAAGCTTGTGGCACGCCAGTGATTGCTTATGGTGCTGGTGGTGCCAAAGAAACAGTGCGGGATATTCGCACGTGGGGAGAAACTGGAACGGGTATATTGTTTGAGGAACAAACAGAGGCGGCTTTAATAGAAGCCACAGAAACGTTTGAAACCTACAGAGGTAAGTTTAATCCCGAGTATGCGCGATCGCACGCCGCTCAGTTTCAAGCGCCAGTTTTCGCTCAGTGTTACCTAGAATTTTTACACAAGTGCATTGAAAAAAAATTTCAAAAGTCCGTGTAAGTTCTTTTTTTGCGTAGGCTTTTGGAAAATTGCTCCCAGAAGCACCTGCGTTTGGCTTTAAGATTGGGACTATGTGTGGTGTGGATTATTAAGGAGTATGATGACTGCCCAGAGCTCACTCCTCTCCGGCAAGCGATCGCGTAGTGCATCCAGGACAGGGCGCTCTTTTTCTGATAGTGCCTCTGTGACTGAAGCACGTTTACAACCCGGTGAAGCTAGGTTGACGTGGATCGGGCGATCGCGTACATTCCTAAAACGCGGTCAATCCAGAAAGACGACTCCCAGGTTTAAACCCAGAGGTTTGTCTTTTCAGGCTTTAAACGGAGAGTTTGCCAAGCGACTGTTTGATATTGTCTTTTCGCTCTCTGTACTAATTTTGTTTTCCCCCGTCTACTTAATTTTGGCCTCTCTAATTGCTTTAAGCTCAGAAGGCCCAATTTTTTATATCCAGGAACGGGTAGGTAAAAACTACAGGCCTTTTAATTGCATTAAATTCCGCACGATGGTGACTAATGCTGACGAAATACTCATGCAAATGATGGATACATCGCCTGAGATGCGGCACGAGTTTGAAAGCAATTTTAAGCTCAAGCATGACCCCCGGATTACAACAATTGGTAAATTTTTGAGAATTACTAGTTTGGACGAATTTCCTCAGTTCTGGAACGTCCTAAAAGGGGACATGAGTGTTGTTGGTCCGCGACCTTTGGTAACGGAAGAACTACCTAAATATGGTTGTCACATCGATCAGATTTTGACTATTCGACCTGGCATAACTGGTTTATGGCAGGTCTCTGGACGCAATGACATTCCTTACCCTAGGCGAGTACAAATTGACCTGCATTATGTAAAATTCAGGAATTTTTGGCTCGATTTATGGATAGTTTTGAAAACGATTCGTGTGGTCATTATGCCCAAAGATAACGGAGCTTACTGAAAAAGTACAAAACGCTGATTTACCGGGGCAGTTAATGCCCCAAAATTTTTCAAAAGCAAGGAAGAAAGAAGTAGGAAATCTAGTTCATAAACTTTGAAAAAATATAGCCAAATCTACCCAAAATTCAAATTAATTTATTATTGACAATTTATTATTCATAACTAACACCAATTTAAAAAATGATTGCGATAGATGGATTGACAGAACCCCGACAGAGACAGTCATTCCCAATCCAAAATCTATAGACGCGCCTTCTTCGGCTTCCCGCAGGGTAATCTAAAATCCAAAATGGTATAACCTAATGTTTTTCTTCATTTTTTCTTCACAAAATCCAGAATTAATATAAATTTTTAGTAAAAATTTTAAAAATGTCTAGATGAAATCAATACACTTTCCTGTTTTGGCTACGAGGTAACTCGTAAAAATATTTTAGAATCAGCGTATTTACTGAGGTAAACTAGCTGAGGCCAAGTGAGATTAGTAGGTTTCCCATTGGGCAATTGAGCAAATACTTGCTAGGTTGTACCAGGTCGCCTGTATAAATAATCATCAGAAACGACAAGGGATTATTGAGCATGACGCAACAAAAGCGAGCGTTGATTACTGGTATTACCGGTCAAGATGGTTCCTATTTGAGTGAGTTTTTACTCGAACAAGGTTATGAGGTTCATGGCATTATTCGCCGGACTTCCACCTTCAACACAGACCGCATCGATCACATTTATGAAGACCCTCACAAAGAGGGAGTGCGGCTGTTTCTTCACTACGGCGACTTGACGGACGGTACCACACTGCGCCGCATTTTAGAAGAAATCCAGCCAACAGAAATTTACAACCTAGGCGCTCAATCCCATGTGAGGGTAAGCTTTGATGCACCAGAATACACGGTTGATGCCGTTGGAATGGGAACGCTGCGCTTGTTAGAAGCGATCCGCGATTATCAGCGTCGTACTGGTATTCAAGTGCGTTTCTATCAAGCTGGCTCTTCAGAAATGTTTGGCTTGGTACAAGAAGTGCCCCAAAAGGAAACTACGCCGTTTTACCCCCGCAGCCCCTATGCCTGCGCTAAGGTTTATGCTCACTGGCAAACAGTAAACTATCGAGAGTCTTACGGTTTGTTTGCCTGCAATGGCATACTTTTTAACCACGAATCTCCCCGACGGGGTGAAACATTTGTCACGCGCAAGATTACAATGGCAGTGGCCCGCATTTTTGCCGGCAGACAGAAAAAATTGTACATGGGTAATCTAGACGCTAAGCGAGATTGGGGTTACGCCAAAGATTACGTCAGGGCAATGTGGATGATGTTGCAACAAGATGAGCCTGACGACTATGTGATTGCCACTGGTGAAACTCATTCAGTGCGAGAGTTTCTAGGACTGGCATTTGGTTATGTAAATCTCAATTGGCAAGATTATGTAGAATTTGACTCACGCTATCTCCGCCCAGCAGAAGTAGATTTGCTAATAGGTGATTCTACAAAAGCACGGCAAAAGTTGGGTTGGAAACCCTCGGTAACATTTGCAGAACTAGTTGCCCTGATGGTGGAAGCAGACTTACAAGCCTTGGGATTAACTTCTCCTAATGGAACAGTGGCAAACGTAATTAAGGATAATGCCATGATTAGGCAAGAAGTAGGCGTGTTGCACCTGTGAACAAGAACCACGAGGACAAAAGATGAACGCCTTAGAACTAACGAATAAACGGATTCTCGTCACCGGAGGCTCAGGTTTTCTGGGACGACAGGTAGTAGACCAGTTGTGTAAAGCTGGAGCGAGTTTAGAGAAAATCACAGTACCGCGATCGCGTGATTGCGATTTACGCTTGATGGAAAATTGTCAGCGTGCAGCTGACCAACAAGACATTATCATCCATCTAGCTGCACACGTCGGCGGTATTGGTCTCAACCGTGAAAAACCCGCCGAATTGTTTTACGACAACTTGATGATGGGAACCCAGCTAATTCACGCTGCCTATCAAGCTGGTGTGGAGAAATTCGTCTGTGTAGGTACTATCTGCGCCTATCCCAAATTTACCCCAGTGCCATTTAAAGAAGATGACCTGTGGAATGGCTACCCAGAAGAAACCAACGCCCCCTACGGTGTGGCAAAAAAAGCTTTGTTAGTACAGCTACAGGCTTACCGTCAACAGTACGGCTTTAATGGTATTTATCTTTTGCCAGTGAATTTGTACGGGCCAGAAGATAATTTTGACCCCAGAAGTTCCCACGTGATCCCGGCACTAATTCGCAAAGTTTACGAAGCACAAATCAAGGGAGAAAAGAAAATCCCTGTTTGGGGTGATGGCAGTCCTACCCGCGAGTTTCTCTATTCAGAAGATGCAGCACGGGGAATTGTCATGGGTACTCATTTCTACAACGACTCGGAACCAGTGAACTTGGGAACTGGTTACGAAATCTCCATCCGCGATTTGATTAATCTAATTTGTGAATTGATGGAGTATGAGGGTGAAATTGTTTGGGAAACCGACAAACCTAACGGTCAACCCCGTCGTTGTTTGGATACCGAAAGGGCAAAACAAGCTTTTGGTTTTACTGCTCAAGTAGACTTCAAACAAGGGCTTAAGAATACGATTGACTGGTGGCGTAAGAACGCTGCTTGAGTTTAGTCTGAGTTGAATTAGGCATAATATAACCACAAAGACACCAAGACACAAAGAAGTGTTTCCTTGGTGTCTTCGTGCCTTTGTGGTTCATTCTTTATGATTGGATGGAAAAAACACAACTACGCCGATCGCTTTTGAAAAAACGTCAATCTATGTCAGTTGAACAATGGAAACAAAAGAGCGATCGCATTTGCACGCACATTCTCACTTCACCACTGTTTACCGAGGCAAAAACAGTTCTTGCTTATTTCAGCTTTCGTCAAGAACCAGATTTGAATCCCTTGTTTGATGCCTACTCTACAAAAATATGGGGACTACCTCGTTGCGTTGGCAACTCTCTGTATTGGCATATTTGGACACTTAATGACACAGTACAAATTGGGGCTTATGGCATTAGCGAACCTCATCCTGACGCCCCAAACATAGACCCTACTGAAGTGGATTTAATTCTCATACCTTGTGTTGCTTGTGACTATCAAGGATATCGCTTGGGTTACGGTGGAGGATATTACGATCGCTTGCTAGCTGCACCTGAGTGGGAAAAGAAACCGACAATTGGCATTGTTTTTGATTTTGCCTATTTGCCTGAATTGCCTATTGAACCTTGGGATAAACCTTTAGGTGCTGTTTGTACAGAAACTGGATTGAATTATTTGCTTTAGACTATTTCACAAACTTTCTGTCGTACAGGCTCTTGAAGTACGCAAATCCTACATACTGCCCCTCTAATATAAGAGAATTTAAATGTTTACAATTAAATATCAAATCAGTAAATTCAGAGAAGTTACATCTAATATGAACTCGCGATGCAAAATAGCATGTATTTTAGTAACAGTATAATTATTTTTGAATAAGCAAACATCAAAAAATGACTAAACTCACATGAATAAACCATCTGTATTTATTTGTGTACATCTATGTGCATCGGTGGTCGATTTTTAAACATGACTTTGGTCGTCATTTCAATTCACATCAGACGTAAATTATGAATTTTTCAAAGAGCAACTCACAACTTCATATTCTGACAATCTACGGACTCTTAGGGGCGATCGCATTAGTAACCCTCTTTCCCTTGCTTTGGCTAATTAGTACGGCATTAAAATCTCAAACGGAAAATATCTTTCAGTCGCCGCCGCAGTTATTGCCAAGTCAACCTACTTTGGAAAATTTTGTCAGTGTTTGGCAAACCAACCCCTTTGGACAGTATTTATTCAACAGTACTCTTGTAGCGGTGCTGACTGTTGGCTTAAATTTACTGTTTTGCGCTTTGGCTGCTTATCCTCTAGCAAGACTGTCCTTTCCGGGAAGAGACTGGATTTTTATTGCGATCGTTTCTACAATTATGATTCCTTTCCAGATTGTGATGATTCCTCTATATATTTTGACAGTCCAGTTGGGTTTAAGAAACACTTATTTAGGAATGATTTTTCCGAGCTTAGCTTCTGCTTTTGGCATTTTTCTATTACGACAAGCTTTTATGAGTGTTCCCAAAGAAATGGAAGAAGCAGCACGGATGGATGGCTGTTCAGAGCTAGGCTTATGGTGGAATATCATGTTACCAGCAATTCGTCCTGCACTGGTTACTCTGGCAATTTTTGTTTTTATCGGTTCCTGGAGTGACTTTCTTTGGCCTTTAATTGTCATCCAAGACGAAAATTTATATACCCTGCCTTTGGGAGTTGCCAAACTAGCGGGTACGTTCTCTCTTGATTGGCGCTTAGTAGCTGCTGGATCGGTAATATCTATTGTTCCTGTACTGATATTATTTTTATTTTTACAACGCTATATAGTACCGACAGAAACTGGAAGTGGTGTGAAAGGATAGAAAATTAAAAATTAAAAATTAATGGAGATGCATCCTGACAAATGGAAGTGAAGACAGCAGAAAAATTTTAGTAGGCTCCACGTTTTGTCAGTACCACCAAGATAGTTTTGAAAATCAGACTAAGATCGTAGGCTATTGACCATTTGCGTTGATAGTCAATATCCATATCGACGATATTTTCAAAGTCTTTGATGCTAGAACGACCATTTACTTGCCATTCTCCTGTCATACCTGGTTTAACTCGCAGTCTTTGCCAGTGATGTGCTTGGTAATGCATTACTTCATCAGGAGTAGGCGGACGAGTACCAACTAAGCTCATCTCTCCGCGTAGAACGTTCCAAAACTGAGGTAATTCATCTAAACTAGTGCGGCGTAAAATTTTACCTACGCGAGTAATACGAGGGTCTTCAGTGCACTTAAAGATATGACCTGTAGCTTCGTTTTTCACTAAATGCTTGAGTTTATCTGCACCGACAATCATAGAACGGAATTTCCACATCCTAAAGGGTTTTCCGTTCAAACCACAGCGAATTTGGCAATAAAATATCGGGCCGGGATTGTCAATTAGAGTAGCAATTGATACAGGAACTGTCACTACGGCTGTAACTAACAGCCCAACAACAGCTCCTAGAATGTCAATTACTCTTTTTGTAATACTTTTAACAGACCGATGTAGAGGTTGGGGTGAAAAATTAATCGAATTGAAATTCTTCTGGAAATGCGAGTAATCAGTATTAGTGGGTGCTAAGCTGGAAATAAATTCAAACACGGCTTCTCTCGGTTTTTACTTATATTAATGGTTTATAGTGTAAATATAAACAACCACTTTTTACACCGAGAAGCCCAAAATATCAAGTTTATACAATCTTTTTATTAGGTATGGAAAATTTAAAATTCTGATATTGCTTGCGGAGAAGGTCTAGAGGCTAGTGTAAAAATACTTCTATTTTCTTTGTGTCTTTGTGCCTTTGTGGTGAAAAAATAAATTTTATTAACCACCAAGACACTAAGACACCAAGTAAAATCACAGGCAAATTGGACTTTTTTAACCCACCTTGACAGGACTAGTCCCTAGTCTCTACTTAATGCACAACTCCTAAGACGAAATTAACTGTATAAGGTTCCTCCAGAGATTGTTGAGTACTAGCTTTAACGAGATCGAGATAACGACGCAGAGACTGTAATTGTGGGGGATTAGGGCGATAGGTGAGACTCCCTTGTTTTTCAAACAGTGGTGTGTTGGCGATCGCCTTGTAGTCAAAATTTTCTCTGGAGGTGAGATTAAGCCAGGAAGAATCTGTACCGTTAGGCATCAAACCAGCAGGCAACTCACCTTCTAAGAAAGCCAGCAGGCGTTGCTGACAACTGCGGGTATTGATACCACGAGCCTCGAATAACTGGATAATTTCATTGAAAGATAAAGCTCGGTCTGGTATTAATCGCAGTAATTCTGTGAACAAGAAATAATCAGTGTACTGTTGCCTAGGCACTTCTAATACCTGGGGATGTAAGGGCAGCATTGCTAAACCGTATGCGACTCGACTGCAACAGGGAGTACCATTTTCACCCAAATACAAATCTTGAATAATCTTGGCGTTGGGGAGTTTTTGCCGCAGCCAACGAGAAACTGCTCCTAAGCTGGCTGTACCGCCAGTTAGGATGGCTTGATTAATGGCTTCTGTGGGTATGCCTTTGGCAACCAACAACTTGTTAAGTTCGCGATTGAGGCGACGCACAAATGGCACAAACACATGACTTTCTAAATCTCGCCGCTGCAAGAGCCAGCGTTGGTCTGCCAATTCCAGTGTAAAAGATTCTTGGTGTTGCAAAATCAACTTCAGGGCTACTGCTGCATCTAAAATTGCTTTGCCGAGAAAAGAACTTTCTAGCCGCTGCTGCAAGTAAATGCGATCGCTCGTATCTGGTTCTCCTGGCCGAGGTAAAGTTAAATTTTCCAACCCTAAACTAGAAAAGCTCATCCGTTCTATACCTGGAATGGCTGGTTGCCATTGCCGGGAATTGTCGTTGTTACTATTTTCCTGGGTGGGATTGTGTGGTTGTCGCCATTTCGTTGGCAATAGCAGCTGGCAAATAATGTCTTGCTCGATTCCTTTGCCAGCATAAGCAAAACTGTGCAGCATGAAATCGCTGTGAGTCAATTCGTCCAGATTTTCTGGCAAATCAACTAGTGCCATTTCCGTTGCTACTGCGCCAATATTAATCACAAGAGTGCTACCAATAAGCGGATGGTCGCTGGTTTTAGCAGTTTGAGCATCTTGTCTACTGCCAAATTGGATAATTTCGCCACTAGCACCATCGAGTTCGCTAAGCAGACTGGCGATCGCTTCTTCGACAAAAAATACTTGTTGGGGATGCTGGATAATTTTGCTCACTAGCAAAGCTTCTCGGACATTGAAACGATACTGTTCCGACCAGTTAGAGGGACAGGTGCAAATTACTCCAGCCAAATTATCGATAGCGCTGTGGAAGCTTTGTTGGTTTAAACCAACCGCCGCCGCAGTTAAACCCAGAGTGGTGCTACTGCGATCGGACTTTAACGTTAGAAGCAATTTCGAGAGCGATCGCACAACCCAAACCAAAGGAACCGTCGCCACTTCATTGAGTTGCAATACAGGTTCCCATTTTTGCCGTTCATTTCTATAAGGAAGGGCAATTTGTAGATAAGGCTTTAACTGCGCGGAGAAAAGATTTGGGGTAGTACTAGTACCTTGTTCCTGTGCTTCTGTTGTTTCTGTTTCCGATTGCTGAGTAGCAGTTGGTGGTAAATAAACCTCTGCTGGTAAACGAAACGTTTGCGTTCTAGAAGTTGCTTGAGGTTGATTTTCTGCGAACCAGTAGAGAGGAAATATCTCTGTTGTGGAGCGATTTAATAGAGTCGCAGAAATTCCCGTTGTGCCCAAATCAATACCAAGATACCAAACCGAGTCTCGAATCTGACGCTCAATTTCTGTATCAATTACAAAATTGCTATCGGAAGGCACAGCAACTTCGTAAGAGTCTGTTGTGGCTTCCTTTTTTTTTTCAGTTTCAGCTAATTGTGGGTTAGATAAATTAGTGGGAAGCTTATTCTCAACTGCTTCTTGCTGTTCTAAATCAGTAGCAGATTGCAAATACGAATAGACCTGCTCATCAAAGCTAGCCAAATCCCGCTCCAATTGCTGCAACAGTTCTTCATTCAAAGAAATCTCGGGTATAGCTACATTTTGATTTTCTGCTTGTAACAGTAAATTTTCCTGTGACGAAGCCGGAATAAATTGCTCTGAAGACTCATTCAAATTCTGATTGTTAATTGTTGCTGCTTCTGTTTCAGGTTGGTCTGGTGTCGTGCTTGCTGAATTTTCCGCAAATGCTACTTCAGATAACTGCTCGCTAGTGCTGACATCAATCGACAATTCAGTCAGAAGTGCGATCGTATCAGCAGTAGGCGGTTGTTCAACAGGAAGAGACTCTGTATTTTCTACAAATGTGATTTTGTTCCATAAATCTAATAATTGCTCTCTCACAGATCGAGATGCAGCTTGTGTATTCTCTGGGTTAGAGTTGCTCACTTCTAAAAGACCAGCGTCTGGTTCGTCAAACCAGGGATCGGTCATAGCGACACCAGAATCAGTTGTTTGCACTTCGTTTGTTGAGGGTGCAGGCGTAATATTGGTGGTATTCAACTCATATGAGGAGGCCGCATCCACAGATAATTCGTCTATGACATCGGGGATTTCAAAATCGATTTCTTGCAGGAAAAGCTCTAATTCTTTTTGTGGATTTGCTACGGTTTGAGCATCTACAGATAATTCATTTGTTAGCTCTGGAACTTCAAAATTAATTTCTTGGGGAACAAACTCTGATTCTTGTTCTTGATTAGTTGTAGTTTGAGAATCCACAGATAATTCATCTATAACATCTGGAATTTCAAAATCGATTTCTTGGAGAACAAATTCTGATTCTTGTTCTTGATTAGTTGTAGTTTGAGCATCCACAGATAGTTCATCTGTGACATCTGGAATTGCAAACTCGATTTCTTGGAGAACAAATTCTGATTCTTGTTCTTGATTAGTTGTAGTTTGAGCATCCACAGATAGTTCATCTGTGACATCTGGAACTTGAATATTTTCTTCTTGGGGAGTAATCTCAGAGTTAGCGGCAATTAAATTGTCAATTCCAAACAAACTAGCATAAAGTTGATCTACTTCATCACGAATAGATACAGAACTATCTTGGTGTAATTGGTCTGTGGTGCTATCAATAGCTGTGTCTGAAGAGTTTTGCGTATCTTGATTGAGTTGCAAAAGTACTGCTTCGATATCCGCTGTTGTGGAAGTATCTTCGCTGAGTTGAGCATCAGTTTCTTGAGGATTATTGGTAAGTGAATCTGATGTATCAACTGGTGTAGATTTTAATAATTCATCTGTTAACTGATTTCTGGTATTGCCTGATTGTAAAGTTTTTTGCTCAGAGGGAAGCGCTTCTTTTTGAATGTCAATGGTAAATGGTTCTTGAGAAGCAATTTGTAACTGTACATTATTGATCAAGTTCGTCAATAACTGTTCCCCTTGCAAGCCCTTGCTATACATTCTTGCTAGGGCTTGGGATAAAGACTCGTGATATGTATGAATATTGCGCTGTAGTGCTTCAAACACTACATTTACAGTTCCATCGAGTGCGAGTAAACGTCGATCCAACTCGCTAGCAAGGCTTGTTAACCGTTCCAGTTGTTGCTGTGGTTCTAACAAAGGTGAAGCAGAAGCAATTTCTGGATTGCCCTTGTTATGTATTATGGAAGAACTACCAATACCAAGTGGAAGTAACTGCTGCGGTGAATTCGGCAATGTTTCCGGCATCTGAAACTGAAAATTGCCATGTAGGCGATTTGTTAACACCTGCAAAAAATCTGCTATGATTTTTTCCTGGTTTGCTAACTGCTGTGCTAACGAGTAATTTTGCAGTCGCCTTTGCTCGAGTTCCCTAATTTCCTGTACAAGATTTGCCCGTTCTTCCAACAACGTTCGTAATTCTGCTTGGAGTGGAGCCAGTAATACCGACAGTGCGAGCGTATCAGGTTGGTTAATACTACCTTGTTCTGAGTAGGTTTGATTTTGCTCTAACAAAAAGGAATTATTTTGATCTGCGAACCTCGATAACAAAGATGATGGCTGCGATTGTAGCTGTTGCTGGTTTTCTGTGCTGCCTATTTGCGCCTCCAGAAAGTTACGAATTTTTTCTAAAACCTTTCGTGGCTGTTCTCTCTCACTAGAGAGAAACCGAGAGAGGCGCTTGTTAGTCAATAAACTGTCAATGTCTGCAATTAGTGTTTGAATTTCAGTTGTGCGGGAAGTCACGTTGATCTACCTTAATTAACTAGAACTGTACGTCTGGTGGTGTGCCAATTACTTAATAACTACTGCCATTATGTTATGCATCAGGTGAGCGTCCACCAGAAGTGAGCGATGGTTGGATTGCGCTCCAATCTGATTTGCCTCTAAGTAAAGCTTGCAAGGACTCACGAAGTTAATCGAGCGTCCGAGACGCTTCGCGATCGCACCGAGTTGTAAAAGATAAAGATTAGTTATCCAAAAAGAATTCTGTAATTTTCTAAAAGAAAACATTTTACAACGAGCTGTTCAAGTCTGTAACGTTCTATAGTTAGAACCAATCTCAGTTCTGACTGAAAACAGCCAAGAATCATAACTTAGCAAAAATTAATAAGCTTGAGTATCATTGATATAGTTTGCCTATATTATCTAAATAACTATCGTTGCAGTACGCCCAAAATCAAAATTCAGTAGGCTAAATACTGCATCTTTATGCAAAACTTTTACCTAGTTTTAACTTATAGGTAAAGATAGTTGAGAACAAAACCTCTTGTCACTTGATTGTGTAGCAGAGTTTAGCTTGATCTTGCAAAGGGCTGGTGCTTTGAAAGCTGATGCTCAAAGTGGCGCTTTTGTTTGTTGTGTAGATTGCAGCGTTTATCAATTAAGATGTCGTAATGGAAGACCGATATAGCGTGCAGACACCCGCCAATCCCTGGATTTTCTCGGCTCCCTTTTTTCAAGGGTTGCCTGAAACTGTTATAGAAGCAGCCCTAACCCATCTTGTTACCCGAACTCACCCAGCTAATCAAGTGATCCTGCTGGAAAATGATTGGGGAGGTTCGGTTTATTTTATTATGGAAGGATGGGTAAAAATTCGTACTTACAATCTTGAAGGTAAAGAGGTAACGCTAAATATTCTTGGTAAGGGAGAATTATTTGGCGAGATGGCAGCGCTCGATGAAGTGCCTCGCTCTACAGATGTGATTACTTTAACTACAACTGTGATTGGCAGTATGCCGTCCCAGGATTTTGTAAAGCTACTTCAGACAGAACCAATGGCGGGAGTAAGATTGGCGCAATTGATGGCACGACGCTTGCGGCAAGTAAATCGACGACTGCGGTTGCGGGAATCTGACAGTCAGTCACGGGTGGCTGACACCTTATTGTTTTTGGCAGAGGGACAAGGAAAAAAAGCACAAACAGGAACCGAAATTCCCAATTTGCCTCACCGCGAGTTGAGTAGTTTAAGTGGACTGGCGCGGGAAACTGTGACACGAGTATTGACGAGGTTAGAAAAGAAAGGGTTGATCAAACGGGATCAGGAAGTGATTTGTATTCCGGATTTGTCTGCCTTAGAAAGAATGATTGTGTGAAGAAGGCACAAACAAGTCAAAAGTCATTAGGTCATTAGTCATTAGTCATTAGTCATTAATCATTAATCATTAGTCATTGGTCAGTGGTTAATAGTTAGTATTTATTTTCTCACTCTCCCACTCTCCCACTCCTCTACTCCCCCACAGCCCCCAACCCCAGAGGGGACCCCTAGCCCCCACTCTCCCACTCTCCCACTCCTCTACTCTCTTATTCCCCATTCCCTTTTTCATGCGTAATAGTATACGCAGTTCATGACGATTAGTTGGTAATATGAGTATTTTAGATTCTCTGCCAGATGAGCCAGAAGAACGTATAGATAAACAAAATAATTTAAGGCAACCCCAATTAAAGCTGGATGCACCTTTGAGGATGATGGAAACGGCGTTTTTAGCCAGCACTGCCAGCTTAATTTGGTTTATTAATTTCTACTTTCCTTTGGGGCCATTGTTGCGGATATTTTTTCCGGTACCTATTGCTCTAGTTTACCTGCGCTGGGGTAAACGAGCAGCATGGATGGCAGCGGTAACATCTGGGTTACTATTGTCAGTGCTGATGGGGCCAGTTCGTAGTTTGTTGTTTGTCATGCCCTTTGCTTTTATGGGAGTACTTTTAGGGGCAGCTTGGCATCGCCGCGTTCCCTGGATTGTTTCGATTAGCTTAGGTGCAGTATTGGGTACTGTAGGGGTATTTTTTCGGTTGTGGTTGTTATCTGTATTGTCAGGGGAAGACCTCTGGGTTTATGTGATTAACCAGGTTACAGAGATTATAGAGTGGATATTCCTTAAGCTAGGAATTCTGGCATCTCCCAGTGTGTCTTTAATTAATTTGGGAGCGATCGCTCTAATTGTGTTCAACAATTTTCTCTACCTGTTCGTTGTACACCTGGCAGCATGGCTGTTGTTGGATCGTCTAGGCAACCCCATTCCCCGCCCCCCGCGCTGGGTACAAGTCCTGATGGATTATGAATAATAGTTAGTGGTTAGTAGTTAGTGGTTAGTTGAAATTCCTACTAACTACTACCAACTAACTACTACCAACTAACTTATGATTCGCATTTATACCCAAATTGAACAGGGTAAGGCATGGACTGCTCGGTATCGCAGTTGTTCACCCGTATTTGCATGTGTGTTAGGTTTTACCGAAACTGGTTTAATTCCCGGAATTTCCGCAGCTGGTCTTACACCCGAGGATCGAAAATACACAGCAATTGCTGATGCTGAATTTCTCTACTACGGCACAGGAAGAAAACCCCAATATCCCCTACCGCCTCTTACTGCTGGTGCTTCCCCTGTGTTGATTTCTCGGGCTGTGGTCGAAGCTTTGAATATTCCAATTTATTTATTTAACGCTGGGCTACCCCTACTCCCTGCTATACCAATGATTGATTTGGGTGGCACACCTGCTAGGTGTTTAAGTCATGGTCATGCTTTGGAATTGGCAACAGTACAGCACTTGTTAGAACAAGGACTGCTTTGGGGTGAACGGCTGGCTGCCAATATTCAAAAAGGCTATGTGATATTAAGTGAGTGTGTTGTTGGTGGAACGACAACTGCCTTGGCTATATTAACTGGTTTAGGTATCAACGCAGTTGGCAAAGTCAACAGCAGCCACCCGGTTTGCAACCACGAGCAAAAGTGGGCACTGGTGCAGGCGGGATTGGAGAAGATGAGGCAAGGGGCAATGGGCAATGGGCATCGGGCATCGGGCAAGGGTAAAAAAACCAATTCCCAATTCCCAATCCCCAATCCCCCACTCTTGGTTGCTCCTCTCCAACTCGTAGCAGCTGTGGGCGATCCCATGCAGGTGAGTGTAGCGGGAATGGCGATCGCACTCAGTCGCAGTTGTGGTGTTTTGCTTGCTGGTGGAACGCAAATGCTGGCGGTATACGCACTGATAAATGCGATCGCTACAGCTTATGCTCTCTCTTGGCGACCGGAAGAAGTAGTGGTTGGTACTACTCGCTGGGTAGCAGAAGATCCCACGGGTAGCACTGTTGAATTAGCTCAACTCGTGGGCAGAAGTTGCATAAATCTGGGTGGTATCCCTGTGCCCTTGTTAGCAACTCAGTTAAGTTTTGCTGATTCTCGTTATCCCCAACTCCAAGCTTATGAGCAGGGTTTTGTCAAAGAAGGTATGGGGGCTGGAGGTGCTAGTATTGCCGCTCATCTCTACAAAGATTGGCAGCAACATCAGCTTTTGGAAGCAGTTGAAGCTCAAATTGAGTGGTTGCTTTCAATCAATAGTCATTAGTCCAGAGTCAACAGAGCATTGGCTATGGACTATTGACTATTGACTAATTGGTCAATTCTCTTGAAATTTAGTGAATTCTCTTAAGCAGTAATTGTTCTTCTAAGGCAGCAATCCGATTGTATGCTGCTGTTAATTGTGCTGTCAGTCTTTGAATTTGAATTTCTGGTGCGATTTGCCTATCTCCCCCCTGAAGATTCGAGTCTGGATAAACACCGTCTGCTATTACATCCTTGTGCTCCATCTCTGGGTTAAAACTGATATGTCCCTTTAACTGTAAGCGGCCAGTCTCGCTATTTTCTAGAAGATTATCTCTATCCTCGTGTGTTGTTTCCAAGCAGCACGTCGATAAAGCTTGAGATACTTTATTATCAAGCTGCTCAATCACTTGGTAGAGGGCATCCAATTTATAACTCAGAGTTAGCACCTGCTTCTGTAATGGCTCCATTTAATACCCTCATCCGCTTATTTTTCTCTATGGTATTCAATCTAATGGCAACGTTAAACATACTTATGATTTTTTTAAGTTTTAATATCATTTTTTAAAAGAAAATATTTAAATTCATCATTCAGTAATAATTCTAAATACTTTTAGAAAGTTTCACTAAACATAAGTGTTGAGAAAGATAAATTTTTGGGAGTTTTTTCAAAAAACTAGCGCTATGTCTGATGCTGCTTGACTTTTAGCTGCATCCAAAGAAAAAACACTGAAAAAATATTCATATAAATCAGTTATATGGTTGAGGTTGGTATAGAACTGGTTAAGAAAATTAGGAGTAGATGCATCATGAAAATATGATAGGCTTCCAGACTGGCTAACAGTGACTGAAACCAGATAATTTATGTTGAAACGAAAGATAAATATATTGATTGAGCAAAAACAAGCCAAAATCTTACTAAAGCAAGATGCTAATGCTTTTTAGCAATGAAATCTAGCAAGATTGAGTATTGATTCTATTCAAAAAGCAGAATTGCTAAATTGAGATAAAATCGCCCAAAAAAGTCTCAAATTCTAAAATCAATGCATAGACGGTCTTTTTTGCAAGGAACGGTAGCACTGGCACTCGTGCAGGTGCTAGTTGGATGTAATGGCAACAAACAGGCAAAATTAAGCATTCAGTTGTTGAAAGGTTCAATCCCCGCTCAGGTAGTTGATAGGTTTCGCCAATATTTGCAGCAGGGGGTACAGTTAAAATTCGCCCCTGTAGAGCAGTTACAGGATTTATTTCAAGAATTGAAAACTTGGCACAATCAAGCTCAAACCAGCGATCGCGGGAAGGGATGGAGCGTGCCTATGCCCTTTGGATCATCAGAAAAAGCTGCTGTCGCCGATCTGGTGACATTAGGGGATTACTGGCTAAAAACAGCAATTGAGCAGAAATTAATTCAACCATTAGAAGTAGGGCAGCTAAAACAGTGGTCTGCTTTGCCGCAACGCTGGCAGGAATTAGTGAGGCGCAACGAGCAAGGTTATCTGGATGCGAAAGGAAAAATTTGGGCAGCTCCTTACCGTTGGGGTAGTACGGTAATTGTCTATCGTCGAGACAAGTTTCGGGAATTGGGATGGACACCAACAGACTGGAGCGATTTATGGCGAAGTGAACTGCGCGATCGCATTTCTTTGCTAAATCACCCACGGGAAGTGATTGGTTTAGTTTTAAAAAAACTGGGAAAATCCTATAACACCGAGAATTTGAACGCCATAGCAAACTTGGAAGGGGAATTGCGCACTTTAAACCAACAGGTAAAGTTTTATGATTCCACAAAATATTTAGAACCCCTGATTATTGGAGATACTTGGCTAGCAGTGGGTTGGTCAAATGATGTATTGCCAACGATTGGACGTTATCCGCAACTTAGGGCAGTTATTCCTCGATCGGGAACAGCACTGTGGTCAGACGTATGGGTAAAACCTGCGGGTATTAATGAAGGGGATTTAGCTTATAAATGGATTGATTTTTGTTGGCAACCAAACGTTACTGAGCTAATTTCTGTGCTTACTAAAACAAATTCACCAATTCCTACAAAAATTAAAGCTTCTGATATCCAACAGCCATTACGCAATTTGTTATTAAATAATAATGAAATTATTGCTAAAAGTGAATTTTTACTTCCCCTACCACCAGCAGTTGCTTCTCAATATGAATCTTTATTCGCAAAAATAAAGAGTTAGTAATTGGTTGTTTGTTGATTGTTGATTGTTGATTGTTGGTTGTTGGTTGTTAATCACTAGCTACTGACTGTACAGGTGCAAGTTCTTGCGCCCCTGACAACTACCCAACTACTAACCACTAACCAATGTACAGACGTGCCATGGCACGTCTGTACAACCACTAACTATTTTAAAAAGAGCGTCCTAAACCAAACTTGCCTTGAGAATTTATTTCTATCCTGCATAAAGCTGGATTTACATTTAAATTACAAGTGTAGGTTGCCAAACGTTCTTGTTGATAATTGAAAACTCTGACATTGTAACCATGATTTCTAACAACGCTACCCAAACGGTTCACAAAATCGTAGCGTTCTAGATAATCTAGTAAGCTCCAAATTTGTTGATTCACCACTACGTCTACTCGTGCGGTTTGGTTGTTTGTGGCTGGATAAGTTATCCAGTTATCTAGCAGTTTATTTTCGGAGGTTTCTTTTATCCACCACAAACTCGGAACAGTTAACTGCTGTTGATTAATGGTGTTAGCTGTGTTAGCAGAGTTTTTAGGATTAGTTAATAAATCAAGCTCTAGTGGTGCGTCAGAAGGAACTGGAATTGATGGAGTTTTTGCTAGCAAAGGTGATGTGGATAGAAAGCAAACCGTAGTCAGGTAGGTTCCAAAAAATAGAGCAAGCTGGCGCATTTTCTTCTTATTTGTGAATTGGTGAGAGATCCCATAACTAATCAATCTCTAGCTATTCCGATCTCACTGCTACTTAGAATAGTTCCCTCTTATTTTATGCAGCTGGGTTAATTACAAAGGTCATTTTGCCGTTGTATGGCGATCGCAATTATTTACACGCACTGGGTAGCACGTTGCAGGAACGCTATTTTGGTTTAGAGGTGGTTTACCCGTCAGATAGTTAAGGTTTTCTCAATTTAAAATCAACCACAGAGAGCATAGAAGATTCCCTGCGTACTCTGTGGTAAAAATCAAAACTTATATTAAACTCCACACCCACATTTTTACCTTAATAAAGCTAATGACTTTGCTCTTGCAGCAAAGCCTGAAAGCGTTCATCAGAGCGGATGTTGTCAAAGTCTGACTGAGTTTTGATCATTTGCAGGTATGTTTCTGGACAGAGACTTATTGCTTGTTGCAAGTTCTCAATTGCTGCCTCGACATTGTTCTGTAAGATCAAACAGCGAGCTTTGTTGTACCAAATCGTAGGATCGTTTGGCTGTAAATCTCCGGCTCGATTGTAGCTGATCAGTGCATCTTCGTAATGTTCTAATTTTTCCCAAGCAATACCTCGGTTTAACCACGCTTTGTAGTGGTTGGGTTGAATTGCCAAGGCGCGATCAAAGCTCTTGATGGCTTTTTGATAACGTCCCCACTCATTCAAAGTTACGCCTCGGTTATGCCAAGCCATAACGTTATCAGTATCAAACTCAATGGCGCGATCGTAGCTGTTAAGAGCTTCTTCGTAAAGCTTGAGTTCTCTTAAAGCATTGCCTTTGTTGTTCCATGCCCAATAGGCATCTGCTTGTAGGTTCAAACTACGCTCAAAGCTCTTGATAGCTTGTTCATACTGCTTCAAGTCGCACAAAGTCAAACCGCGATTGTGCCAAACAGTAGCAGCATTGGGGTTAAATTCAATGGCACGGTCAAAGCTGTTGAGAGCATCTAGGTGGCGTTCTAACTTTCCTAGAGCAATGGCGCGGTTATGCCAAACCCAACAATCGTTGGTGCGTAATCTCAGCGTCTCATCAAAACATGCGATCGCATCTTCGTGGCGACCTAAAGAACCGAGAGCAAAGCCTTTCTGGAATAAAGCTTCTGGATAATCTGGCTTACATCTGATTGCTTTGTCGAGGCTGGCGATCGCTGCTTCAAACTTTTTTACTTTGTTCCGTCGCAATCCTTGCTGGAAAAAAAATTCTGCCTCCAGATTTAGAGTCAGTTTAAATGAGTTTGGCATCATACCTTGGGATGAACTTTATTTATCCGATTCAAAAAACAATAACATAACTTAATAACTAAATTCTTTATTAATTGTTAATTGCAAAGAAAAAACTCTTCCTGGGAGAGTTGCTCAAATCTCAACAATAAAGTTGCCATTTTGACTTAAGTTCATCAACTCTATGTTTCTGGGAATACTAAGTGGAACAGTTTTGGTTCCAACTAATGAATCTCAGTATTGCATACCTAGCTCAAGGCAAACTGTATCTTAAATTTCATCAAGCACCCGTGCGTGAGTTTGAAAGTCAGTTTGGGCAAACAGTTCAGGAAAGAATGTTACAAACACAGCAACGCAAGGCTTGGAAGAATCGAGGCTTAATGGAAATGATGTTACCTCCTGGCGTTGTAGAGCAGATGCAGCAGCAACCGGAAGCAAAGCTGAATGTGGTTATCAGTAGTCTTTGCAAAGGAGAAAAAGGCAAGTTAATTTATGCGTTAGAAGCAGGAGATGTGGGTGGTATCTTTACGCTCGAACCTTCACGCGAGCATGAACAACGCCTCTTTCACAATGCCGATTTTCAGGTGGGATATCTGAGTTTTCACCCCGAACGGGAAATCATCGCCTGTGCGACTATTTACCGCAATGGTATTGCCAATATCGCCATGATGCCGTTGAATGGTTCCCGTCCTCATGATGTCACCGAGGGTGATTCCATCGACTTAGCGCCTTGCTGGATTCCTGGAAAAAATAAAGCGTTGGTGTTTCAGTCAGCAGGAATTGGGCGCAACAGCCAAGGATACGTGTGCGATCGCGCTCCTTTCAGCATCGAAAAACTAGACTGCGATCGCCAAGAAATTACTACTTTAGTAGCCGATCCCAAATACGATTTCTTGGGGCCGCGAATGAAGGCTGACGGCACACTGTATTATATTCGTCGCCCCTACCGTCCCAAACAACAGGTGAACTTGCTGCGGTGGCTGCGGGAAATTTTGCTTATCCCTTTCCGTCTTGCCTATGCTATTTTTCAATGGCTTAACTTCTTTACCCAAATATATACAGGTAAGCCTCTAATGGCAGCAGGTACGCGCAAATCCCTCGATCGCAAACAAATGAGAGTATGGGGAGAGCTAATTACTCCCGAAATGATAGGGGATAACAAGTTTAGTGAAACAGAAGCCCCTGCTTGGGTGCCGCGCTCGTGGCAGTTGGTGCGACAATTAACAAATGGTGTCGCCGAAGTAGTTGCAGAGGGGGTTTTATCCTTTGATTTGGGAGAAGACGGCACGATTGTGTATACCAACGGCAGTGGAATTTACGCGATTCATCCCGATGGTAATTTAGAGCGTTTATTTGTTGGTAACTCGATTGAATTTGTGGCGATCGTTAATGGGTAACAGAACCACGAGTTACCCCTAACTGATTTTGCAGCTTCAACTCGCGCCAAAGTTGGGAGCCTGTTATTTCGCCATGCAGTAATTGTTGGTAGTGATGTATCGTTTGAGTCACTTGCTCAGGAGTTTCATTCACAAATTCAATCCGGAAGTGTTGTAAATCAAGCTTTATCAGGCGCTGTACGTACTCAGCACCAGTTTGGGCAGTGCCGTTAAATACCGTATTTCGACAACCAGCATCAGCATGGAGGATGTGTTCTGTGCCAACGCGAGATTCCTTCGGAAACGCTCCGCGAACGCGCAATTTCACCTCATGTTTCTCGCAAGGTCGCCCGCAATTGCGAAAATCCGTTCCCGTAGATAGAAAAGCACAAAATACACAATGCTCCATGTGGAACATCGGCATATGCTGATGGATTGTCACCTCAAACCAATCAGGAGGGCTACT
This sequence comes from Fischerella sp. PCC 9605, assembly GCF_000517105.1. GTDB lineage: Bacteria > Cyanobacteriota > Cyanobacteriia > Cyanobacteriales > Nostocaceae > PCC9605. The sequence continues at coordinate 1,056,638 of NZ_KI912151.1, forward strand.
CTTGAGCAAGTCTTCCAGTTGGTTAATGTTCAGGTCATAGGATGCTGTCAAGCGTTCCAAACCAAACTGATTTTTCAAGAAGTCCGCTGTTAACGGGTTAGCAACATTGAGAGAAAAATCCCCAACGCAACGGTCATGAGCAAAGAACTGGAGGTGGTCATAATTCCGTACTAAATACCCATCCGCCTCACAAGCACGTACTTGCTGCAAAATCCAGTTTTCCCCAGGTTTGGTAATTCGGGGTGGTGCTACCCAGATGGTGGGGATTGGGGATTGGGGATGGAAATTGGGAATTGGTTTTCTTACCGATGCCCGATGCCCGATGCCCGATGCTCCTTGTCCTTTTTCTTGTCGCTGGCGTACCATCTCCACCGCTTCGCGATACTTGCGGGGGTCTTCAAATTCACAGTAGATAGTCTCAATTCCAGCTTGGAGTGCGGCTTGGAGTTGCTTGAGGTTGCGTACTAAAACGATAAGAGATGGGGTGGTGGGGTGGTTGGGAGATGGGGAGGGGAGTAAGTCTGAGAGGGAAGCGCTTGGATTTATTTGCCAGCGTTTGGGTTTTTTTCGCAATTCCTCCAACTGGGTGACAATTTCCCGCCGCATCCGGTTTAACTCACTTACGGGTAGCATCAGTGCATTATTTAGGTTATTTGTCAAGTTACCCAAACGAAAAGGAGTATTGCCGAGACGACCGAATTGTTCGTGCAATCGTTCTGTTGTTAGGGGTTTGGTATGGGCTTCTACTAGGGGTATTGAGGATTCGACCTGGACGACGTGACCGAGTTCATCACGGGCGATCGCCACTAAATTTTGCCCAACTTCTCCATGCACCTCAATGTTAATCGGTCGCAGAAATTGCGGCGTATCTCCAGCAAAACTCTGACGCAATTGCTTATCCAGTTCTGGATCGCTTGTTTTCCAGACCTTATCACCCACATGCACTCGCCGCCAATTCACATCACGTCGCCCAAAGGTCAAAACAGTTTCCTTACCCTTGCGTTCTACCGCGTAGATGCGACCGCCTTCTTCCTTCGCTTCCGGATGACCGCAGTCAAATACAACACCATCTCCTGCTTTTACTGGTGCTTTTAGCCGTACCGTCACTTGTTCATTTCCAATGCGGGTTACTTCTCCTAGATAAACCCCCCGTTTTTTACCAAAGCGGGCATGAACCAATTCTTGATTATTAATTCCACGGAACCAGCCAGTATAAATTCCACGCGAAAAAGCCATCTCTAAGTTGTAGCGTTCTTGATCCCCCCAACCCACGCCAGTCGCTACAACGGAGGAGCCACTGCGGTGGACGGGTTCCCCGGCATAAAGCACGTGGCGTGAAACCTCCGCAACGCGCTGGCTCCCCTTAACAAGGGGGGCTTTGTTGTTCCCCCCTTTTAAAGGGGGGCTAGAAGGGATCTGCTCCATCGCTGCGTCTTCTTTCCCCTCTTCCTCTTCCAACTCCGCCCTCACCCGATCCAACGCTTGCCGATAAACACGAGTGACATTAGCAACATACTCTGGAGACTTCAACCGCCCTTCAATCTTGAGACAAGCTACGCCTGACTTCACCAAATCGGGCAAAACCTCTAACCCAGCTAAATCTTGCGGACTGAGAAGGTATTTTTTATCGCCCAAATTCACAGTTTCCCCATCTGCGATTAAATCGTAGGGCATCCGGCAAGCTTGGGCGCATTCGCCCCGGTTAGCAGAACGTCCTCCTAATGCTTCACTCGTCAAACACTGCCCGGAATAAGCTACGCACAGCGCCCCATGAACAAACACTTCCAGAGGTAAGGAAGTTCCTCTGTACGCCAACTGACTTTGAATTTTGTTGATTTCGTTGAGAGAACATTCCCGCGCAAGCACAACTAAATTACACCCGAGCGATTCCGCAAATTCCACACCTGCGGCACTCGTGATAGTCATCTGTGTAGATGCATGAATAGGGAAATCAGGAGAAATGTGGCGAATGAGACGGCAAATACCGATATCCTGGACAATTACTGCATCTACACCCGCCGCAATAATTGAGCGAATATATTGTTGTGCTTCTCTCAGTTCTTGGGGAAAGACGAGTGTATTGAGAGTGACATAGCCCTTTACACCTCTGCTGTGCAAGTACTCCATCAATTCGGGCAAATCCGCCTCAGTGAAGTTTTCTGCCCGCATCCGCGCGTTAAACCGATCCAAACCGAAGTAAATTGCATCTGCACCATTTTCGACAGCGGCTTTCGCACATTCCCAATTTCCTGCGGGGGCGAGGAGATCTGGGCGTTGGAGGGCGGGTGAAGTGGTTTCGGTGAGTTGTTGGAAATCGGCTTTCATCGGTACTAAGGCAGGATAGGTGATACCTTAGTGATTTTATCGTTGCTGGGGGGATGGTGGGGAAGGGAAAAGAGGGAGGGCGATCAATCGCTTCTTTTCTTTTAGAAATGACGTGATACATCAAGGATATTGCTGGGAATACTGAGATCAAGTCAATAGATATTGGTTGGCTCAAACTAACACAATGGATAAACCCGAACTTCGACTTATTTCACAACCAGCAGGAAGTATAAAAGCTCTAGTTTTCATAGATGGTTATTTAAGTCAAGATAAAGTACGCGACGACAGTTTGCTTACAGCATTTAGTTATGCTGGATGGAAAGATTCTGTGTATCAATTATGGTGGGATGCTTCCTGTAAATTAAGTTGTGCATTGCAATTGGGTATTTTTCACTGGCACCATTGCAAAAGTCGTGCCAAGGAGGTTGGTAGAGAATATTTACCAAGTTTAATTTCCAATAAAATTCCTGAAATAAATGTCTGTATTGTTGCTCATTCACTGGGTGCGCGTGTTGCTTATTATAGTTTGGAAGCTTGGTCAGAAACCCAACATTCACTGCAAGATGTGATTCTTCTCGGTGGTGCAGTTCGTAGGGATAGTAGTAAAAACTGGGGTTATGTAGCCTCACGAGTAAGAGGACATTTAATCAATGTGTATAACTATGATGATCTAACCTTAAAAATGGCGTTCAAATCAGCTGAAGCTGGTCAGAATGCTTGTGAACGTAAACCAATTAAAGAGCATCACTCAAAGATAATAAATGAAGATGCCACATCTTTTGTAGGTAAAAGTCACAGCGTTTCAAAATACCTAAACTATTTGCCTGAATTAGTCAGAAAGGGTTTCTGGCAGCCCTGAGATGAATACTGCTAAAACACATCGGGCTATCATTGGGGCGATATCTGGTTGGCAGTAGTAAAGTGATCGCACTCGAACATTCTAATAGAGACTTGCAAGTGGCACTATAGTACTATCAACATTCCACGATATGATTAAACAGTCATAGGTATGAAAAGTAAACTGGTTAATTTAACATACGAAATAGAAGTTCAAGCAGGTGAGAAATTGACTTTGCCAAACTCTATCGTGGAGAGTATTGGCCCAGGATGCTGGATCGTAACTATTCAACCAGCAAATCAGGAGAAGCCTTCAGTAGTTACTCGTAGCCATGATGCCTTTTTAAACGGTTACGCCCCAGAAGACGAAGGTTTGTATGATGACTATCCAACCCAGTGATTTCTGGGTGGCAGATATTCCATATACAAGTAGTAGTGCTTCTAAAAAGCGTCCGATTTTAGTACTTTGGTTAGATGGTGATGATGTTGTAGCAGCAGTCGTGACTTCTGCCAAACCGACGTTTACTATATGCTTTGCGATCGCCCTTCAACTTCATTCCTCAACATTAGCGCGATCGCCTTCTGACTCAACCACCTCAAACTTCACTTTGTTATATAAATCTTGCAGCGAAATCTGAAAGGATATTGAAGCGAGGGAAATTGCCTCATCTTCTTCGTCATACTCACGCATCAACCATCGCTTCTTAGCTGTTTTAGAATATTGCTCTACATGAATCCTAGCTTGGTCAATTAGCAGATATTCTTGAAAAGAATCAATGGTTCGATAGGCCTCAAATTTGTCTTCGCAATCGTATCCTTTTGTCGATTTTGATAAAACTTCCACTATCACCTGTGGATTCAGAATTATATCTGTACGGTTGTTAAAAAATTCTGGTTCACCCGCCACAACCATTACATCTGGATAAGTGTAAATGCGCCGTTTAGGAATCCATAGACGCATATCGCTGTTAAACACTTCATAATCTTGCTGTCTGAACGCGAAGTTCAACGCAGCATAGAAATTACCAGCTATACGATTGTGATTTGCTGTTCCACCCGCCATCGGAATGATTTGCCCGTCAATATATTCACTTTTGTAGTCAGCAGCTTCTTCTAATTCCAGGTATTCCTCTGGCGTGTAGTATCGCTGTTTTGTTGCTTCCATAGTTTTAAAAAGATGCGATCGCAATCAATAAAACTTCACCAATTGATTTAATTATTTATCCCCACAACCGCCTACCACTTTTCCCTTTTAACCTCTCATGGGTATCTTCTAACAAAGCGGGAATATCTAAATTCTCCGGACATCTCGGCAAACAGTCGCCGCATTCTGTACAGCGGTTCGCTTTCATTCCAGGAAACCAGTGACCAGCGTTTTCAAACATGCCATAACGATATTGTCCGTAATCAGTCATATCATAGGCAACTGCTAAATTTCGCAGTCGCAATACTTCTGGAATATTGATATTTTCTGGACAGGGTAAGCATTCATAGCACTGACTGCATTTCTCAGTACCCAATGCTTTATTTTTGTAATTTTCTAATCTCTGAAAAACAGTAATTTCCTCACATTTTAACTCCTCATCCCGGTCAGCAACTTGCAATGGTTCGATTAGTTCTTCTGGGGTTGCTGGCCCCACACTCAAAGTAGTAATGCGGGGGTCACTCAGTAAAAATCGATAGTTTAACTCTAGAGGCGAGAACGGATGACACAACTCAACTAGCGTTTGGGATGGCGTATACAGGCGTCCGCCTTTATCGGCGGGAGAAATGATAAACACGCCCATGTCCTTTGCTGCGGCTAGCTGAATGGCTGGTGCATGGCGTTGGAAAAAATAGTAATAATGCAGATTGACAAATTCAAAAAAGTCTGTTTTTATTGCTGCCAGAATCACTTCTAGGGAAGCGTGGGTGGAAAAGCCAACGTGTCGAACACGTCCATCAGCAACAGCTTCCTGCACTGCTTGCATACAGCCATTATTTGCTTTCACCCAGTCTAAATGTTCCCAAGTATTTAAGCCATGAATCCCCAAGCAATCTAGATAATCCAGGTGCAATCTCTCCAGGGATTCATCGATATACCGACGCATTGTGTCAGCATCTGCCGTGGGAGGGATTTTGGTAGTGATGTGAAGCTGCGAACGGGGTACTGGCAATCCTAGGGCGATCGCGCCACCAAGATACTCCTCACTCTTGCCATAACCTCTAGCAGTTTCTATATGATTAATCCCCAGCGCTATGGCTTTTTGAATCGTCTGCCATACATTTTCAACTGAAGCCAAATAGCGCATTGTTCCCAAGGAAAATACTGAAAGGCACAGTTCAGTTTTTCCAAAGCGTCGGTATCGCATTTTTAAATAAAGTTAGTCCTTTATCATTTGTCCAAAGTTCAAAGTTAATGACCAATGACTAATGACCAATGACCAATGACTTTTAAGTTAAAACTCGTCCCTGTTCTAGGATTCACCGTTGTCAAAGCGTTTGATTAAATCCTCGGGGCGGAGGTTAGAGATAAATTCGCGGAATGCTTGCTGTTCAGCCTCATCAGCATCTCTATCTACAGGTATTGATGCATCAGCTATTACCTCTTCCATTACCCAAATAGGCGTATTTGTACGGAGAGCAACAGCGATCGCATCGCTAGGACGAGCATCAATTTCTTTTTTGGCATCGCCTTGCTTGACAATCAAGGCTGCGTAGAATGTGTCCTTTTGTAGAGAATGAATGATGACGCGCTCTAGAGTCATGTTCCAGACCTCTAGAATATTTACAATCAGGTCGTGAGTTAAGGGTCTAGGAGGCTTCTGATTCTCCAGTGCGCCCATTATTGCCCTAGCCTGTTCTTGACCGATATAAATAGGCAAAGCACGCCGGTCTGAAGCATCCTTCAAAAGGACAATCGGGCTGCGGGTTATGGCATCTAACGCTATGCCAGCGACTTTCATTTCAATCATTGGCTAAGCCTCTACAATCTTTTGAGCGCTAGGAGGTACATGTAACAAATCGTACCCTTGTTTGGGCAAGTTTGGGACAATTACAAACATAGTCTTTATTTTCTATAATTGCTTCTATTAAACTCCCAAATGGTTGTGAACACCAGAGTAAGTCAAATCAGTTTAGTTCGGCAATAATATAAATATCCAAATCACTCTTATATTAACTGTAAATGTATTGGGAGCTTGATACAAAATATAGTTAAAAAAGATACTTAAATTTTGTTATACCTATAAGAATTTACTAGTTAATTTTGGTCAAAATTAAGCAATAAATAGAGTTAAATTAACTAAACAGCCGTGTTTACAGGAATAATTCAGACATTAGGAACTATAAGACCCTTAGCAGGGGATTATTGGCAAATCAGTTGTGTTAACCATGCATCAGAATCAGTTATGGGAGATCTGGCTTATGGTGACAGCGTAGCAGTGGATGGCATTTGTTTGACCGTGGAAGAAATTTTGAAGGATGGTTTTATTGCGACTGCATCACCGGAAACCTTGCGCCGTACAACCTTAGGAAAAGAGCAAGCAGAACCAAGATATGTAAATTTAGAAACTTCCTTACGGGTAGGTAGCAAAGTTGGCGGTCATTTTGTCATGGGACATGTAGACGGCATTGGTCGCATGGTCTCGGCACAACAGACAGCAACTTCTTGGGAGATGACTTTTACAGCTCCTGATGCGATCGCCCGTTACATAGTTCCCAAAGGTAGTATAGCCGTAAACGGCATCAGCCTCACAGTCGCCGACTACGATCCAGAAATTTCACAGTTTAAGGTAGCAGTTATTCCTCTTACTTATGCCGAAACCAATCTCCGCTATCTCGTTCCGGGCAGTTGGGTGAATCTTGAAGGGGATATTCTGGGCAAATACGTAGAAAAATTCCTTTATGGCGGCAAACGAGACCTAGCAGCAGACCCAGACGCAAGTCGTGATGAAATAACACCCACATTCTTGGCAGAACACGGGTATTTGTAATTGGGTACTGGGTATTGGTGATTGGGAGAAGATTCTTCTCCTAACCTACCTAGTCCCCAGTCCCTAGTCCCCAGTCCCTAATTTCAGCTGCCTGGTTCCCGATTTACCTGGGCTGTCTGAGAGGTTTGTACCAATTGATTAAGGGCAGACTGTAATGGTAGACTTGGGTCTGTTGCAACCCAGCCTTGGGGTGTCAGTTGGCGCACTTCAAAGTGCAGGTGGGGCCCTGTAGAGTTACCTGTACTGCCTACCCGTCCAATCACGCTTCCCCGTTCTACCCACTGACCAGGTTGAACAAAGATTTCGGACATGTGACCGTAGAGGGTTTGGAGAGCGTTGTTATGATTCAGGATTACAGCTAAGCCATAGCCACCCTGCCAGTCAGCAGTTTCTACTTGACCGGAGTATGCTGCCAAAATTGGTGTTCCCATAGGAGCACCCAAATCCATACCAGAGTGGAAACGGCGGTTGCCAGTAATTGGATGAGTTCGCCAACCAAATAAAGAAGTAATTGGCGCGGGAACAATCAGCGGAAACGCTAACCCTGTACCGCCAATCGCAACTCTACTACCATACATAGTGCTATAGGCGATTCGCGGTAATGTCGTTGCCAGAGGAATATTATAAGCTACTACACTGGGGCGGGGTGCTGAGTTGTCAGCTGTCATCGGTGCGGGTAAAGTACCGCCACTCGGCGCGATGGGAACAGAACTAACTGTGGTTGTAGGGGTGAAACTGCTAGGATCGGGAATATAGCGATTTGAGCGATCGCTACTCTTGGTCACGCCCACATTAGCAACCCGATTAGCATTAGCAATGACTTTAGAAATCACCCGAGGCGGACGCCATCCAGTATTGCTTTCACTCTTAGTGGCAATCCGCTTGGCTGGTGTAGCGGCAGCTAACCGAGCGTGTTGACTTTTTCTTAGCCAACTCGGTGTTCCTGTTTTGGAGTTAGCTACAGACTGATTGCTACCACAAATAGTGCTAGAAACTCCTTGCACCAATATAGCTTTACAACCGGTGGAACGTTCTGTAATTACCACGCTACTGGGAGCTTCGTACTTGGCTGCGGGATTGTAATCAGTCGGGTCAATATAAGCGTTATTGTAGTCCTTGGTTTGACCTGCTGTCGCGCTAGCAGTACTTGAAGAGTTGTTTGCTGGTTGGGCGACTTCAGGTAGTTTCTGTGGTGTAGAACTAGGCTTAGTCGGAGCTGCAAATTCTACTTGCGGTTTTCTTTCTCTAATAACAACAGGAGCATTATTGGGTGATGAGTCCCTCACCGTTTCTGTAGATTGAGAAGCTGCTACTTGGGGTTTGGAATTTCGGACTCTGACTACAGACTGGGAAGCTTCAGCTTGAGGTTGAGACTGTCTTTTTTGTGCTGGAGGCTGGGAAATTTCGACTTTCCGCAGTCTTTGTCTAAGTTTAGTTCGCCGTTGCGAAAATTCTGGCTGTGATTGAGCCACCTCTGGAGTAGGAGCAGCATGACTACGCTCAACTACTTCTTTTTTGACAATATTGCCCGCTGCTGGTTGGGAATTTTCTACTGTCGGGACAATATTATCGATGGATGATTCGGTTTGGGCAAGTACCAGGCCGCTGCTCAGAAGGCTGAAGCTGCCAAGCCAACAGATACTCTGTGCTGGCAGCGTTCGCTGCCATGAGTGGTGCAAACGGTTAGGGGCAGAGTGATTGCGCTGCGTCATTGCTTGGTGGTGGTGTAAGTACGTAGTTTGCCTAATCTTAATTTTGTCAGTAGTTTCCCAGCCCAAATTTAAAGTTTTGGGAAAGCTTAGAAATTAACCTGATTTTTGCTGTAGCCCAAACTGATTATACCGGGCTGGAGGTAGATTTCAGGTACTGTCGAAGTTACGGATGTAGATATATCCATACGCACATGCAGTTCCCCAGTAGGAGTCACACCAACTATATTGCCTGCCAAATTGTTGACGTATACGCGATCGCCAACATTTGCCAGCAACTCTAGATAGCGAGTCAATAATATATTTACTCCTTCTTGCAAAAGACTCTGTATACCGGATTCTATTCCTAGTAAAATTTTCGCCGCCAGCATTTCTAAACTGGATATAGGTCTGGACTCTCTGGAAGCTTGCCATGTTTCCAGATTAATGCCAGTTTCTGGAACTGGGTTTATCCAATTAATCCCAACACCTATGACTGCTTGGGTTATTGTTCCTTGGCTGACTTTGGTTTCCGTTAAAATACCGCCCAGTTTGCGCTTGTCGATAACTAGATCGTTAGGCCATTTAATCGCAACATCGACGCCGCATTTCCGCAATTGATTGGCAATTCCCCAAGCACTAGCAAAAGTGAGCTGATAGTTATTGTTAGCTGCTATATGAGGAGCAACAAACAGCGAAAGATACAATCCTCCCGCTGGCGAAATCCATTGCCGTCCCCATTGTCCCCGTCCAGCTGTTTGCTGAGTGGCAATAACTACACATCCAGGCTCCACTCCTTGTTCTACCAATTCCCAAAGGGTTTGATTAGTTGAAGCGACAGATTCAAATATATGCAAGCGAAACGGTAAATAAGTATACTCGCGCCCGACTTTTAGGGCTACTTCCAACTGTTGCCGATCCAATCCCACAGAGTTTACCTAAATTTGCTTGTTCAAGTTAGCATTAATTGGCTGATTTTTATTTCGTTTTTAGGCTGGTTGGAAGATGCACACTTGGCACTGGCATACTTGGCAAGGAATGTCTTATCTGACTTGTAGTCTTCTTGAAGCTTGGCCGCATGGCTTTTTTACCCAACATTTTTGGCCTCGTTCTCCAGAAGAGTTGACGATGGTACTGCATCCAGATGCTTCAGGATATCGCTTAAAACAGGTACATGGCAACACTGTGCTCACGCCTTCGGAAATTGTTACTCAGTTAAATGAGATAGAGGAAGAAAATAATTCTGCTCTGGTATCGGCAGACGGTTTAGTGAGCGAACAGCCTTTGCAAGCAGTATGGGTAGCCAGTGCTGATTGTACACCCGTGCTGATTGCTGATGAAAAAACAGGATTGGTGGCAGCAGTACACGCTGGGTGGCGAGGTACAGCAGCAAAGATTGTGCCGCAAGCAATTGCCCGCTTGCAAGCTCAGGGCAGCAAAATTGAAGATTTACGAATAGCAATGGGGCCTGCGATCGCCAAAGAAGTATACCAGGTAGCCACTCAAGTAGCCGCTGAAGTCGGGGCTAGCATTATACCACATGAAAACGAGGAAGCGATCGTTGAGGCATTGCACGAACTACCAAATTCTCCCTTACTTACAGACCCAAATCCCGGCAAAGTGCGCTTGGATGTCCGGCGAGTGAATGCTTTACAGATGGAAAAATTGGGAATTAGTCCGGAACAAATTGCGATCGCTCCTTACTGTACCTACCAAACACCAGAGCATTTCTTTTCTTACCGCCGAGAAAAACAGAAAAAAGTGCAGTGGTCGGGAATTGTAAGTCAATAATAGGGGAATGGGGAGGTGGGGTGATGGGGAGACAACTAACCACTAACCACTAACAACTAACCACTAACAAACAACTAAAGCTGTTGATAAGTTTTTGGTGTAACTCCTGTGAGTTGACGAAAATGCTTGGTAAAGTGGCTTTGATTGGCAAAACCACACTGCAAGGCTATGTCAGTAATTGTCACCTTCCCTTGCTTCAACAATTGCTTTGCTCTTTCCACACGTTGTTGAATCACATACTGGTAAGGAGCGATACCCATCGATTGTTTGAAGAGGCGAACAAAGTAATATTGGCTCATACCCACTGTTCCAGCTAAGTCAGCCAATTTAATATCTTGGTCGAGATGGACATTAATGTACTCAAGCGTTTGCTGCAACTTGTGCTTGGGTAGTCCATCCCCATAATTTAAAATTTGGGGTTTTCTAACAGAATATTTCTTTAATAAATGAATAATTAATGTTGTTGTTAACTGTTCAACATATAAATTACTTCCCTGTCTGTCATATCCAAGTTCTTCTTTAAGCGATAACACTATACCCTGGATAAGCGGATCTTGTTTAGTTGCAAACTCTGGAATCAGTTCAATATCTGTGGGTGCATCAACTTCTGCACCCAAACTAACAAGAAGTTTGGGTTCAACCGCAACAAACATGAATTGAACATCTTTTTGCCACAGACAACGATGCAGCGTACCAGCAGGAATAATCGCTATTGTTCCCGTCGTCTGATACTCCCTTTGTCTACGTCCATCAAACCATCGTTCTGATGGAATAGCACAGAAGGCGATACTGATAGTGTGCATTGTCAAGCGATGCTCGGGGGTATCATAACTAGGTTGATAATGATGCTCGAAATGAATACCACTCCATCCAGAATTGTTGCTGGTTAGAAGTGGTGGATTAAGAAAGAGTTCACGAGAAGCGCCTTCCTGTTTGAAATCAACAAGCAAAGGCTTTTGCTGAGTTAATTCTTCGCAGTAGTTGAGCATATTACGCCCCTAACAGGAGTGTATGCAATAGACTTCTTACAGAAGCCGGGAAAAAAGCTAAACAGAAAAGGAAATAAACGATTCTTTTAGCTTTACTCTTTCCCTTTCTTAAAATATTGTGAATTTGCACAACTTTTACGCAAACTTTTCCTGGGAGATGCAATACATTTCGACCAATCTCCTACAAGGGCATTGTTGCCTAATTCTTAAAAACCACAACTGCTAGAGTAAATACTATCTATCTGAAAATAACATCTACTAAAAGTAGTATTTATTGAACCATTTATGCTGGGGCAAACGCTTGATTTTCTTAAACGCAACTAAATAGCGATCGCACTTTTATCTCATCAATGTTTGAAAACCTATTTGTAGGAAATTTAGTATTGAGAATTGAGTTGATGGGCGATCGCATTTCTTAAAAGCTATAGGAGAGCGATCGTCCTTCCTACTCTCTGCTTCCTACTTCAACCCTAGCTTGCTGCGAAACTCCTCATCGTATCTCGCTTTATCCCAATCCTTGGCTGATTTAACTTGCCGAGGTGTCAAGTTTTTAGCTCCTCTAAAATCGGTACATTGGTCGTCTTGGAATTTAATTAAGGATTCTATTGGGATTGCTATACAGCCTAAGTTAGCACCACTGAGGTCAGCGTTGCTGAGGTTAGCACTGCTGAGATCGGCTCTGCTGAGGATAGCATCACTGAGATTGGCATCGCTAAGGTCTGCACCCCTAAGATTGGCATCGCTAAGGTTTGCACTCCTAAGGTTGGCATCGCTAAGGTCTGCACCCCTAAGGTTGGCATCACTGAGATTGGCAGGACTGAGGTTAGCACTGCTGAGGTTAGTATTGCTGAAGTTAGCATTGCCGAGGCCGGCAGCGCTGAGGTCTGCATTGCTGAGGTTAGCATTGCTGAGGTCTGCATTATAGAGTCCAGTGTTCCTAAGGTCAGCTCTGCTGAGGTTAGTACCCCTGAGGTCGGCGTTGCTGAGGTTAGCACCCCTGAGGAAAGCTCTGCTAAGGTCAATACGCCTGAGGTTAATATTCTTCAAGCTGCCACCATCCTTAACTAGCTCTTGCAGTAATGCTTTGATTCTTGTTGGATTTTCTTTTTGTCCCTTCGCCAATTCAATGACTTGCAACTTTTGCGCTATTCTTTGATTTTTCTGAAAGTCGAATCCTAAAAATATAATCAGACCAAAAGAAGTTGCTAAGCCAAGCCCAATCAATCTACGCTTTGCTACACGCATCTGTCTGATGCGTCTGATGCTTTGATCTATAAACTCTTGAGCCAAATTAGATAGCATCAAATTTCCAGTTTGCTCTTGCTGAAGGGCAACAGCTTCTTTCAAGGGCTTTCTTTGAAGCAAATAAGGATAATCCTTTGGCTTTCCCCTATCTCGCCACACCTCAGCTTCAGCTTCGATTTTGCGCTTCTGTCTGAGTTTGTCCTGGTTCTCATCCAGCCATTTTCTCAGTAGCGACCAGTGGCGGATCAGCGCTTCATGGGCAACATCAACCACAGCAACTCGACCCGATTTTGACCCTTTTTCATTCAAGATACTGGTAACTATTAATTTGGCATCCGCCAATTTCTGGATGACCCTATCTACCAATTCTTCCGATTGCTTAGCAGTGACTAATTCCTGTTTGAGTACTTGCCTGCGCGTATCCTCCGCTCCCTCTCCTAGGTGCGTTAGTTCCAGAAAAATTCGCTTGGCTGTTTGCTGTTCCTCTGGTGACAGAGATTGATATACTTCATCAGCGCGTTTTTGCAGGGTTCCCTTTACCCCACCAAGCCTAATGTAGGCAGAAACCGTTAACCGCTCGACAGTACGCTGTTGCCACAATTCCGTCAGCGTGTACTGCAACAAAGGCAAACTACCAGGAGATTCTTTCACATCAGCAATCATTTGGGTGACGAGTTCGCGCTCTACTTCCAAGCCTACTTTTTTAGCTGGTTCAGTAATTGCTGCCTCTAACTCCTGCTGTGTCATTGGCGTCACCGTTACCAAATGCTCTTGAATAAAGCTGGCAAGTCCAGCATATTCTTGTTCAGCACACTTGCCAAAGAAATCTGCCCGCATCACTATTACCAAGCAGAGTTTATTATCGGGACGGTTGACAGCACCCAACAGGCACTCAAAAAACTGTTGTCGTTCAGTGCTGTCCTGACACAGGGTAAACACTTCCTCAAACTGATCCACCACCAGCACTACGCGAGGAGCTTGCACAGCACTCACCAAATGCCCTAAACCTACAGCACCTACTTTAATCAACTCTTCTGCCTTAGCCAACTGGGTAGCACGGTCAACAGTCGGTAAATCCGACTCCACAAATGTTTCTGCTAAACGTTGCAGCGGATGTTCGCCGGGTCTAAAGATATAAGTATGCCACGCGTCACTACCCGATAAACGCTGTCCCAGCTTGAGCTGATGTAGTAACCCCGCTCTCATCACACTCGACTTGCCACTCCCAGAAGCTCCCAAAACAGCGAGTAAATTTCCAGAACGCACCTTTTCCAAAAGTTGGTCAGTCAGGATCTCACGCCCGTAGAAATATTTGGGATCTTCTTCGTTGCAGTCAAAGTAAGCCAAACCCTTGTAGGGACAAATGCCGCCCAAAGCTGGATTTACAGACTCTGCTGCTTTGCCTGTAAGGATGATTTCACCACCAAAGTTGGTAAATACGAAACTCTGGGTGACGCTTTTGAGATCCTGTTTGAGAAAATCAATCAAAGTGTAGTTAGTTACTAAACCTTGTGGCTGCCGTTTGGGATCAAGCCCTTGTAAAAGTGCTTTGGTGAAAACGCTGTAATCGCTACTTACGTCTTGGTAAGCTACCTCGAACTCTCTGGATGCGGCTATGAAACAGCGATCGCGTCCTTTTCCTCTATCTCCTGGATTTGCTTCGGTAAAATTTAACAGTTCCCCACTGTAGCAGCAATCCAGCCAAATAATTTGCTGTCGAATTGAACATTCTTGAAGTAATCGGCGTAACCATTGCAGCGATAGTCCATAAAAGCCCAGATCGGGATTCACATCACTGGTAGCCAAATAGCCTTCCTGAATTCCCCGGTTTTTTCGCAGTCCATGTCCAGAAAAATAAAATAGTGCTGTGTCTGGGACGTTGTCTCCTTCAGGCTTAAACAGTTGTACCAATGCTTCTTCCAATTGGGTCAGCGTTACCTTTGTTTTCTGACCAACGCGAATGCTATTGTCTTTTTTGACTGCTGGGAGGCGTCGCACCTTGAAGCCACCATAGTCACTGAGAAGTTGTGCGATCGCTTCTGCATCCTGTGCTGGTGTTGTCAGGTTAGGCAAGCGCTCATAATTGTAAGTATTAATTCCAACTACCAATGCATCCCTGATCATAGTAGAAGAAATAAAGTTTTTTTATAGCAGCATGATTACTTAGGAAGATACAAAGAGCTTAGCGAGCTTTCCATAAAAAATTTTGGTAAGGGTGTAGTAATTACTAAAAGTACTGTTACAAGAGTTCATCCTATGACCAAACTCACACCCATCCAGCTAGATGACAACACTATCATCTACATCGAAGCTTCGGAGGACGTGAATATTCCTTTAGTCACTATAGAAGCACCTACAGAGGAAGAGGAAGAAGCGCTGCTTGACAAGGGCATGAGTCCAGCACAACTGCGGCAGAAAATGATCCAAAATTTTCAAGTAATTCAAACTACGATTCGAGCTTATACTGTTTACTCTTTACATGCGTTTAAGCAAATCCCTATCCCTAACGTAGATAAAGTTACCTTGGAATTTGGCATCGAACTGGGTGGAGAAGCAGGGATTCCCTATGTGACAAAAGGCACTGCTAAAAGTAACCTGAAAATTACCGTGGAGTGTTCGTTTCCTGAAAATAAACTTGAACTAAAATAGGTGTTTTTAAGGGGCATCCCATTTTGCAAAAAATACCTGGCGATTAGAAATCGCAGACTTCCAGTCTCAGGGCGAACTGCATTTTTATGTAAAGTCAGGATTACTTTGATGAGGCTCTAAAAAATGAATGAAATTGATTTAGCCTTTACCCCAGCCCTAGAACAGGCACAGTTAATCCGACGCCAGGAAGTGTCGCCACTAGAGTTGGTGCAAATATACCTAGAACGAATTCAACGCTTGAATCCCAAACTGGGAAGTTATTTTACGGTGATGGCAGAGCAAGCTCTTGCTGATGCTAAAGCCAAAACGGAAATGCTGGCAAGCAGCAACGAGCTACCACCGTTTTTTGGAGTGCCTATTTCTATTAAGGATCTTAACGCTGTGGCGGGTGTCCCCTGTACCTTCGGTAATCCGGCATTACTCAACAATATCCTTGACTTCGATGATGGTGTAGTGACGCGGATTAAACAAGCTGGGTTTATTCTTCTCGGTAAAACTGCTACTTCCGAAATAGGTTCATTTCCTTACACAGAACCTACGGGATTTCCGCCAGCCCGAAATCCCTGGAATTTAGAATATACTCCTGGCGGTTCCAGTGGTGGCGCAGCAGCAGCAGTTGCAGCCGGATTGTGTGCGATCGCCCAAGGTTCCGATGGTGGTGGTTCGATTCGCGGGCCTGCGGCTTGCTGCGGTTTGGTAGGAATCAAGCCAGCGCGGGGACGGGTGACTCATGCACCTGTGGGCGATCGCCTCAGTGGGATTGCAACTAATGGCCCTATCGCCCGTACTGTTGCCGATGCTGCTGCTCTTTTAGATGTAATGTCAGGTTATGTCACAGGCGATCCTTATTGGCTACCCGATCCCGAACCATCTTTCCTCACTGCTAGCAAAAAAAGAATTGGGAGATTGCGCGTAGCATATGCTACTAGTATTCTGCCGATTGGAGAAGCTGACGCCACTTGTAAGCAAGGCGTGCTGCAAACAGTAAAGTTATTAGAAGAACTCGGCCACACAGTTGCAGAAAAATCCCCAGATTTCAGCGGATTGATAGAACCGTTTCAAACCGTGTGGCAAACTGGTGTAGCTGCATCAGGTCTTCCGGCTGAGGCATTGCAGCCTGTGAATCGTTGGTTGTTATCACGCACTGGTTCTGCTGGCGAGTACCTCCAGGCTGTTTATCAAATGCAAATGGTGGCGCGGCAAATCGTAGCATTTTTTGACACTGTGGATGTACTAGTATTGCCCGTATATTTGCATTCACCCATCCGTGTAGGTGAATGGGCGCATCTGAGTCCAGAAGATACATTCCAGAATATTGTTAATTGGGTTGCTCCTTGTCCCCCAGCTAATGCCACCGGACAACCAGCGATCGCACTTCCTGTTGGTTTTGACGAAAAAGGTTTACCTATAGGCGTGCAATTAGTTGGAAAACCTGCCGCGGAAGCAACTCTCATCAGCTTAGCAGCGCAATTGGAAGCTGCTCAACCTTGGATTGGTCATCGTCCTGCATTTGTTGTTTAATAATATTGCATCTGGTGTAATACTTGTAATTTCGGTTAACGCACCAGATGCAGAGGAATTTTGATGATGGTTAATGAGACAGAAAACTCGAAACTGAGAGGATTTCTTCAAAGTATAAGATCCCCCTAGGGTGTGTTTTCAAACTATAACCACAAAAGAATGGAGACGATCGTATCGGGTGGCGATACGGCGAAATTGTTTGAGCCTGTTGATAGCACGTTAACAATCTTAACCACATCTCTACGAAACACGCTTATTAACCAAAGCAGCACTGCACGCGCTAAGATTGATGTTAAATTAACAATTCTTGATGCTAACGCCAGGAAATTACTTATGTTCATTGACGAACTGACGCCAATCTGGCAACAATTCACCCAGCACCCAGTTTCATTTATGGGCGGGTTCTTCTCTGGTGTGCTTCGACTCAACCTTGCTGACGATCCTGTTAAAAGCTGGCTATCTCAACAGATTGGCTCAACCACCTACACCACCTCTACTACTGAGGGACATAATGGCAAAGCAGGGGGTCCTCAGTCAATTGCAATTGAGTGAATCTTTTACCTACTTCTAGGGAGAATGCTAGAACAATGAAGTAGAACCAGCAAGATTCTATTGTCAAGGTACAGCACGACAGTTGTTTTATTTGGGGAGACTCCAAGACCGCACTGACTCGTCTACGTGTTAGGTAGCAATCGGTTTTTAAGTGGTTGATTACCCTGCCACTTTCATTTCATAAGCTTACCATCTCCACGGCAAATAAAATGTCACTTAGGACTAAAGCTCATAAGAGTGGTTTTCATCCACTATTATGTCGTTTTTAACGTCTACAACGTAGATAAGCAAGTGATTATACGCTGTTGTCATTTTCTACAACGTTTCAAGTGGATACTGAGCTAACATCTCCGAAAAAGGTATCCACTTTTCATCGTTAGTGTAGATCATGATGCCGTCTTTGGTAGTTTGACTAGCTTGAATCAACCTATGCAGCTTGGCTTTTGGATACCATTCGGTGAATAAGTCTAACTCCGATTTAATTTGAATTTTCCCATTGGGTTTCCATCCTTGCTCAATAGCTGTTTTCAG